>NZ_JBQOJB010000009.1:0-107635 GCF_054971365.1 Marinococcus salis
GCGTACACGGCCGCCGTCATGCCGGCCGGGCCGGCACCCGCGATAATCACATCATAAATTCGTTCTTCCGTCATAAAGGCCACTCCCCTTATTTTAAATATCACTGTCTTATGGCATCTGTATTTATTGTATGGCAGCCGGTTTTCAGCGTCCAGTAGTCTGCTTACTGCTGGAAATCATCCTGTACTAATTCCCTTACCCGCTGCTCGGTCAGTGTATTCTGTTCATATTCCCGGTAGAGCTCTTTCACTTCCGGGTGATCAAGCTGGCGGCTCTGCTTCCACCATTTTGCCGCCTGGCCCGTTTCTCCGAGCAAATATAACGCCGCCCCGTGATAAAACGCAACCGATCCGCGTTCGATCACAAATCGCTTATGATAAAGCCGGGCATAACGACAGGCGTCTTCATAATACCCGAGATAGGCACAAACGGCGCTGATCCAGTGCAGGGATTCCCGGTCGAGCGGAAGAATTGCTGTCAGCACCTTCATTATTTCTTTTACACGATCATGATCCTCCAGGCTTTCATACAACGCAGCGAGTTGGCAGCTTGCCGGCACGTAAGCACCTTCCTGATGAACTTTTTCTAAAAGCTGCACTGCCTGCCGTGTGTCTCCACGGTGCTGATGAAGTTTTGCCAGCTGGTGGTACGCTGCCCAGTAATCGGGCTCCTGTTCCAAAAGCTCTTCAAACAGCTCCTGGGCTTCCTGCACCCGGCCTTTAGCCGCTTGTTCTACTGCCCGTTCATAAATAGTCATATCGCCTGGATGCTCCAGGAGCCCGGGCTCGTTTTCTTTAATCATTTCGAGCAGTTCCTTCGTTTCTTCTGCAAAGTCTCCTTCCGGCGCGATTTTCATATAATACCCGGCTGTTTCTGCTGCTTTTTCAAAATTACCCTGGAAGGCGTAATTATTGGCCAGAAAGAAATAGCATTCAGAGCGCTCCGGCTCGATGTCTTTAAGTACCCGGTCCAGGATATCATTGGAGCGCTCAAATCGTTCCATATCTGTGTATATTGCAGCAAGCTGGCATTGAAACAATCCTTTGGAAGGCTCGAGCTCTACAGCTCTTTCCAGAAAGAGAACGGCACGCTTCAGGTGATTTTTCTGATAAGCCACCACGCCCCGCTGAAAGAAGTATTCACCTGACTGCAAGAAAGGAATAATTGCGTCTTCGTTTTTTTGTTTTGAGCCCAATTCCTTTCATCCTTCCTTCATTTGTTTTCCCTGATTCTTTCACGTTCCTTATCAATTGTGACATTATAACACGCCCCCTGCTTCATGAAAACTCTTAGCAGCTCACCCATCACTATAATAGCCAGAAGAAGCCTATAGAAAAAACCGCCCGAAAAGGACGGTCATTTTTGATAATAGTCTTTTTATGAACGATGTCTTTCTTCAAGCACCTGCAGCACATCGTCAAGCGGGAGCTTCTGTTCCCTCAGCAGTACCAGCAGGTGGTACAGAAGATCAGCGGTTTCCCAGCTGAGTTCTTTGTGATCCCGGTTTTTGGAAGCAATGATTACTTCACCGGCTTCCTCACCGACTTTTTTCAAAATTTTATCCACGCCTTCGGTAAACAAGTACGTCGTGTAGGCGCCCTCCGGCATTTCAGCTTCGCGGGTGGCAATCACCTGTTCAAGTTCATTAATAATTGCAAACCGCCGGCCATCGGCTGACTGCTTTTCTTCCGACAGCAGCGAACGGGAAAAACAGCTGTAATTTCCCTTATGGCAGGCAGGGCCTGCTGGCTCGACAAGCACGTTTAAGGCATCGCTGTCACAGTCATACCGGATGTCTGATACCTGCTGCTTATTTCCGGATGTTTCCCCTTTATGCCAAAGTTCCTGGCGGGACCGGCTGTAAAACCAGGTTTCCTTTGTATCGATTGTTTTCTGCAGCGATTCTTTGTTCATATAGGCAAGCGTCAGAACCTCTTTACTAATAGCGTCCTGGACTACGGCCGGAATCAGGCCTGCTTCATCAAATGTTAATTCGTCGACATTCATCGTACTAAGACTCCTCTCTCCCGGATAAAGGCTTTCACTTCTTCAATCGATGTCTCTTTGTAGTGAAAGATCGAAGCAGCAAGCGCCGCGTCTGCCCCTGATTTTGCAAACACATCTACAAAGTGCTCCTTGGCCCCGGCTCCGCCCGAAGCAATAACAGGCACATCCACCGTTTCGCTGACCGTTCGCGTCAAAGCTTCGTCAAAGCCGGTTTTGGCTCCGTCCTGGTCCATGCTTGTCAGAAGAATCTCCCCTGCACCCCGGGCGGTGACTTCTCTAACCCAGTCGGTCACTTCCCAATCTGTCGGCGTGCGGCCGCCATGCGTGTAGATTCTCCAAGAGCCAATCGACTCATCGTACTTCGCATCAACCGCTACGACGATGCATTGCGAGCCGAAATAGGTGGCTCCCTGAGTAATCAGTTCAGGGTTTTTCACCGCAGCCGTGTTGAGCGAAACCTTATCTGCGCCTGCGCGGAGCATATTGCGCATGTCATCGACCGAGCTGATACCACCGCCGACCGTGAAAGGAATGGCAATGGTTGCAGCCACCTGCTCCACGACATCTATCATTGTTTTCCGGCCTTCATGTGAGGCTGAGATATCGAGAAACACCAGCTCGTCCGCCCACTGCTCATCATAAAACCCCGCGAGCTCCACTGGGTCACCGGCATCCCGCAGTTCTACAAACTGCGTGCCCTTCACTACCCTTCCTTCTTTCACATCCAGACATGGAATGATCCGTTTCGTGAGCATTACTGTACCTCCTTCACGGCTTCTGCCACATCTACTTTGCCGGTGTATATCGCTTTTCCGACAATAACACCGGCGATCCCTTTATCCCGCTTGTCCGCGAGGTTTCGTACGTCTTCCATTGTGCCGATCCCCCCCGAAGCGATAACGTTCACGCCGGTCGCCTCTGCGAGTTGTTTCGTCGCCTCCACGTTCGGTCCGGACATCGTGCCGTCGGTTGAAATATCGGTAAATATAAACGTTTCTGCTCCGTGGGCAGCCATTTCCCGTCCCAGTTCCACAGCCGTAACCTCAGAGGTGTCGAGCCAACCGTTGACAGCAACATACCCGTCTCTGGCGTCGAGACCGATCGCAATCCGGCTGCCATGGTTCTCAAGCATTTTACGGGCAAAATCCGGATACTGAAGGGCGACACTGCCCAGTATTACCCGGTCCACTCCACTTGCTAAGTAATAGTCCACGTCCTCTGCCGTTCGGATGCCGCCTCCGACTTGAATGCGGACGTCAAGTTCCTGAGCGGCGCGAACGACGTCAGCATGATTGATGCGCCGCTTTTCTTTCGCCCCGTCAAGATCGACCATATGAATCCACTCCGCGCCCGCCTTCGCAAACGAAGCTGCCATCTCAAATGGCGAATTTCCATAAACGGTTTCCTGGCTGTAATCGCCCTGAAAAAGGCGTACGCAGTTGCCGTTACGGATGTCAATTGCCGGGTATACAATAAAATCACTCATGAGCTCCGCTCCTTTCGCGGACGATCGCGCCGAAGTTTTCAAGCATTCCAATACCGACTGTACTACTTTTTTCAGGGTGAAACTGCGTACCCATAATTTCGCCGCGGCCGACCACCGCCGGCACTACCTCGCCGTAATCGCTGGTGGCAAGCAGCACGTCCGGGTCGGCGGTTTCAATCACGTAGGAATGCACAAAATAAGCATGGCCCTCTTCCACATTTTTCAGCAGCGGGTGATCCGGCTGATGAAACGTGAGCGAATTCCATCCCATGTGTGGCACTTTCAGTTTTCGCCCCTGGCTGTCTTTTCCGGAGAACCTGCGGGCATAACCCGGCAGAAAGCCGAACCCTTCTGTGTCCCCATGTTCTTCGCTGCCTTCAAACAGCAGCTGCATGCCGAGGCAGATGCCAAGCAGCGGTTTGCCGTCAGCCGCCCAGTGTTCAATAAATTCAAACTGGCCGTTTTCCCGGATTAAATTCATGGCATCCCGAAAAGCTCCAACGCCGGGAAGAATTAACCCGTCTGCTTCCGCAAGCTCCTCTGTATCCTCGGACACAAAATAAGGGATGGTGAGTCGCTCCAGGGCTTTTTTCACGCTGTACAGGTTGCCCATGCCGTAATCGATTATTCCTATCACGCGTGTTCCACTCCTTTTTTATAGCATTCCTTTAGTGGAAGGAACGCCCTTCACTCTTGGATCAAGCTGTGTCGCTTCATCAAGGGCACGTGCCATCGCTTTAAAGATCGCTTCGATAATATGATGAGTGTTGTGCCCGTAATGAACAATTATATGCAGATTCATCCGGGACTCCACCGCAAACTTCCATAAAAATTCATGTACGAGCTCGGTGTCAAACGTCCCTACCTTAGCCGCGGGAAGATCTGCCCGGTATTCAAGATGCGGCCGGTTGCTTAAATCCACGACAACTTCCGCAAGGGCGTCATCCATTGGAATTTTCGCCTGGCCGTAGCGGCGGATACCTTTTTTATCTCCAAGCGCCTGCATGAAGGCTTCTCCGAGGCAAATACCGATATCTTCTGTCGTATGGTGATCGTCCACTTCTACATCGCCTTCAGCCTGCACGTCAAGGGAGAAATGGCCATGCTTTTTAAACAGATCGAGCATATGGCTCATAAACGGCACGTTCGTCTGTATGACCCCGTCCCCTTCGCCATCGATGCCAAACTGCAGCCGGATAGATGTTTCTCCCGTCGTGCGTTCGACGCTTCCTCTGCGTGCTGCCATATTACTTTTCCCCCTTCCGGATATCCACTGCGCGTGCGTGTGCTTCAAGGCCCTCAATCCGGGCGATCGCAGAGATGTATTCGCCGTTATCCTCGAGTGCTTCTTTACTGTAGGAAATCACGCTTGAACGCTTCACAAAATCGTCGACACCAAGCGGACTCGAGAACCGTGCTGTTCCGCTTGTCGGAAGCACGTGGTTCGGACCGGCAAAATAATCCCCGACCGCCTCGGCACTATACGGCCCTAAAAAGACAGCTCCAGCGTGGCGGATGGAGCCGAGCAGGTTCTCGGGCCGGGCCGTCATGATTTCCAGGTGCTCCGGTGCAAGCCGGTTCACAGCGTCCACTGCTTCAGCTATCGTTTCCGTTACATAAATGGCTCCGTGTTTATCGAGAGATTCTTCAGCGATCTTTTTACGCGGAAGATCTTCGAGCTGACGCTCAAGCTCTTGCGCCACTTTCCTGCCGAGCTCCTCCGAGGTGGTAACAAGAACAGCCGAGGCGAGCTCATCATGCTCCGCTTGGGAAAGCATGTCGGCTGCAATATAATCGGCACGGGCTGTTTCATCAGCAAGCACGACGATTTCGCTCGGCCCGGCGATGCTGTCAATCGCCACCTGGCCGAACACTTCCCGCTTAGCCAGCGCTACATAGATATTGCCGGGGCCAACGATTTTATCCACCTTCTGCACGCTTTCTGTTCCGTAGGCAAGCGCGGCTACCGCCTGGGCACCGCCGACCTTCACGATACGTTCAATCCCCAACTCGCTGGCAGTGACGAGCACCATTGGATGAAGACGCTGGTCCTCACCGGGAGGCGAGCACATCGTAATGCTTTTTACGCCTGCAGCGATCGCCGGAATGGCGTCCATCATAATGGTGGAGGGATATGCTGCTTTTCCTCCCGGCACATAAATACCGACACGGTCGAATGGGATAATCCGCTGGCCGAGCATCGTCCCATCTTCTTTGGTTACCATCCAGGACTGCCGGAGCTGACGCTGATGAAAATCCTTTATGTTTTCAATCGCTTTGCGGATCGCTTCAAGCTCTGTATCATTCACCTGGTTGTATGCTTCATCTATTTCTTCCTGCTGGACAAACAGCTCATCGAGCGTAACGCGGTCAAATATCTCGGTGAGTTCCATGAGGCCTTTATCTCCGTTTTCCCGCACTTTTTCAATAATCGAGGCCACTGATTCCCGCTGCTTTTCAGTGCCCCCCTCAATGGTGCGCTCGAGTGTTACTGATTTATCCAAAGGGGTCACATTCATCATACTTGTTCTTCCACTCCTATCACCTGGGCAACACGCTCCACCAGATCATCAATGACGGTATCCTTTAAACGATAGCTTACCGGATTGACGATCAGCCGGGACGTAATCGGCACAATCGTTTCAAGTTCTATTAAACCATTTTCTTTCAGCGTCTGCCCGGTGGAAACAATGTCTACAATACGGTCTGCCAGGCCGACAAGCGGGGCCAGTTCAATAGAGCCGTTTAATTTAATAATTTCCACCTGTTCGCCCTGCTGCTTAAAATACTGCGTCGCCAGATTTGGGTATTTTGAAGCTACCTTTGGATTTACATCCGTCTTCTCGTACTCCGGCAGTCCTGCTACTGCCAGGTAGCAGGCACTGATATGGAGATCCAGCACTTCATATACGTCGCGCTCTTCTTCGATCATCGTATCTTTACCGGCCACCCCAATGTCTGCCACCCCGTGTTCCACGTAGGTGGGCACATCCATTGGCTTCGCCAGGATAAAGCGCATATTTGCCTCCGGAGCATCAACGATGAGCTTTCTGGACTCTTCAAATTCCGGCGGAATAGGGAATTCGGCTTTGCGGAGAAGCTGTACCGCTTCTTCGAAAATCCGTCCTTTGGGCATCGCGATTGTCAGCCATTCATTCATGCGCCGCTCCCTCCTTCTTTTTTCCGATCATGGATATGACATCTTCGTAGGAATCACTCAGCTGATCCACGTCCTCTACGCCTCGGATATCCTGGAGCACGACCCGTTTTCCGGTTTCGCGGAGCTTACGCGCATGATCCACCGCTTCCGGGCGGCGCTCCGGGCTGAACAAAATACACGTCTGCGACGGCACCGCCCCAGTCAGGCCAAGTGCCTCAACAAGCAAATCAAGCCGGAGACCGAATCCGACAGCCTGGGCCGGACGATTAAACTGCTGCAGCAGTTCATCATAGCGGCCGCCGCTCCCGAGCGGCACACCCAGATTGTTGCCGTAGCTTTCAAATACAATGCCGGTATAGTAGCTCATATGCATAAATAAGTTAAAATCGAGCTTAATGTAATCGGACAGCTCGTAGTGCTCAAGCACCGCTTTCATCTCCTGCAGCTCCTCGACTGCTTCCCTTGCTGCCGGAGTCTGGACCAGGTTCACGGCCTCATCCAGCGTCCGCCAGTCGCCTCGCAGGCGCAGCAGGCTGTTCAGCTTTTTCTTATCCAACGAGGAAAGCGGAAGATTTTCTACATGCTGGCGGTAGCCGACATAGTTTTTTTCGTATAAAAACCGGCGAAGGTCATCGGCCCGCTCATCGTTACCGAGCACTTCTTCAAGCAACGCATTCACGTAGCCGACATGCCCGACCGTAATTTGAAACGTGGTCAGGCCGGTTTTTCGCAAAGCTTCAATCATAAGAGAAACGACTTCACCGTTCGCGCTCGAAGTCCCATCTCCAATCAACTCCACCCCAAGCTGTTCAAATTCTGCCGGGCGCCCGGCCTCGAGCTGCTGCGCGCGAAAGACGTTAGTATGATAAGCCAAACGGATAGGAAAATGCTGGTTCTGCAGTCCCGAGGCTGTGACCCGGGCAATCGGGGCCGTCATGTCCGGGCGAAGCACCAGCGTCCGCCCCTGCTGGTCAAGCAGTTTAAAGAGCTGATGGTCAAGAATCGCCGAGGCGCTCCCGACCGTATCATAATATTCCAGGGTCGGCGTTTCGACAGGCAGATACCCCCAGCTTTCCCATTCGTCGTTAATGACCCGCTGTACGTTCCGTTTTGTCTGAAAATACCCCGGAAGCGCATCCCGCATGCCGAGCGGCTTTTCAAACATAAAAAGCTTACTCATACTCTCTCTCCTTTTCTTTTCACGGTGCTTTAGTTCGCTAATGTACTAACAAAATAAAGAATAATCATAGTTTACACATCTTTTTTTACACCGTCAATTTTCCATTTCTGCTTTCATTATAACAATATCAGCTGTTCTATCAGCTTTTTCGCTCACAAGAAAAGAGAAAAGCCGGCTCTTATGAAAGCCGGCTTGAAGCCTATGTTCTTATCCGCATCGGACTGCCTCCGGCAAAAGCCCGCGCGGGCACGTCTTTGTGCACGACGGTTCCTGCTGCCACGACAGCCCGGTCTCCGATAGTCACTCCGGGGAGGATGGTCACATTGGCGCCGATCATAACTTCATTTCCGATCACGACGTCACCGAGCCGGTATTCATCAATTAAATGCTCGTGTGTTAAGATCGTCGACTGATAGCCAATAATGGAGTTGCTGCCAATATGGATTTTCTCGGGAAACATTAGATCGGGCATCACCTTATAGGCAAGCGCTGTTTTTTCACCTATTTGCATCCCGAGCAGCTGCCGGTACATCCACCGCTTCACAGACACAAACGGAACCGCCCGGGAAACTTCGATAATGGCCGTGTTTTTGAACGCCTTCAAAAACGGCACTGTCCGGTACATCTGCCATAGAGCATTCGTGTTATTGCCCGGGAAATAACGGTCTGTTTTTCTCATTTTTCTGTTTCACCGACAATATCAAGCAGGTCACTCATTTTGGCGAGCATCCAGTCCGGCTCATAATTTTTTAGAAATGATGCGCCTTTGATGGTCCATGCTACTCCCGCTGTACGTACCCCCGCATTTTTCCCGGCCAGAATATCAAACTGGCTGTCACCGACCATGATAGTTTCCTCCGGACGGGCGTTCAGCTGTGTCATGGCTATTTGCAGCGGTTCTGGATGCGGCTTGGGATTTGTGACATCATCCACCGTAACGAACGTCGAAAAGAAAGGAAGGAGCCCGAGCATCTCCGCTCCTTTGACCGCCGCTTCCTTCCGCTTTGTCGTCACAATACCAAGAGAAAAGCCGCGTTCATGGAGCGTTTTGATGGTATCGTATACTCCGTCGTACTCGCGGACGAGCGTTTCGTGGTTCGCCAGGTTGTGGGATTGATAGGTATCAATCATCTGTTCCACCTGGCTCGGATTGCTGCTGATGCTTGAAAAATTGTCTGCCAGCGGCACCCCGATCCAGCTGATGATGTCATCTCTGCTATATTGGTCCGGCGCATAATACGTCAGCACATGCTCATAAGAAGAAATGATTAAATCATTGGTATCAATCAGCGTGCCATCTAAATCAAACAGCAGTGTATTCCATCTGGTCATGGTGCTTCCCCTTTCGCTTTCTTCCTTATATGCCGGGCCCGTCTTTACTTAAGTATCTTGCTTTGGCAAGGCCTGCCTGCCTGCGGTATAAAATCAGGCTCACGGCTGCTACTATCAAAAGCACCGAAATTAACTGCGCCACCCGGATCGTATCGAACAGCATTAAGCTGTCGGTACGCATGCCTTCGATGAAAAAGCGTCCGAAGGAATACCAGATAACATACGTTAAAAACAATTCTCCGCGTCGGAGATTAACCCGGCGCAGCCCCAAAAGCAGTAAAAACCCGGCAATATTCCAAAGTGATTCATATAGAAACGTCGGATTATAGTAGGCACCCTCAATGTACATTTGGTTAATAATGAATTCAGGCAGCTGCAGCCCTTCTAAAAACGAACGGCTCACTTCACCGCCGTGGGCTTCCTGGTTAATAAAGTTACCCCAGCGGCCGATCGCCTGGCCTAAAATAATACTCGGCGCAGCGATGTCTGCAAGCTTCCAAAAAGAAACGCGCTTGATTTTTGAAAAAACGATACCCGTAAGCACTGCACCAATCAATCCGCCATGGATCGCAAGGCCGCCTTCCCACACCGCCAGAATACTGCCCGGGTTTTGGGCATAATAGTCCCATTCGAAGATCACGTAATACAAACGGGCACAGATAATTGAAATTGGTATGGCAAAAATAAGCAGATCTGCAAAAATATCTTCTGGAAGCCCCCGTTTTTTCGCCTCGTAGGAAGCTAATATGTATCCCAGCAGAGCGCCCAGGCCGATGAGTATCCCGTACCAGTAAATTGGTACAGACCCAACCTCAAAGGCAATCCGGTCAATCGGCTGCATCGATGAATAAATCATATCCCCTGCCACTCCTGTCTGCTAGATGTGTATTCGTTAAAATTCTTCTTTATCGCCGTCATCGATCATTTGTTTCAAACGATCGGAAAACTGCTGGGCTGTGTTTACGCCCATCCGCTTCAGCCGAAAATTCATCGCTGCTACTTCGATGATAACAGCAAGGTTCCGGCCTGGCCGTACTGGCACAGTGAGCTTTTGAATTTCCGTATCGAGCACCTGGAGCGTTTCTTCATCGAGCCCAAGGCGGTCGTAGGCCTTTTGTTCATCCCATAGTTCGAGATGGATGGTTAGCGAGATTCGTTTGTACGGTCGTACAGCGCCTGCGCCAAACAGCGTCATCACATCGATAATGCCAAGACCGCGAATTTCAAGCAGGTTTTGGATCAGCTCTGGTGCTGTTCCGACAAGAGTATCGCCATTTTGCTGGCGGATTTCAACAGAGTCATCCGCTACGAGGCGATGGCCCCGGCGCACGATGTCCAGGGCGGTTTCGCTTTTCCCCACACCGCTTGCTCCAGTAATCAAAACGCCGATGCCATATATATCCACCAGAACCCCGTGCATAGCCGTAGATTTAGCCAGTTTGGTATCCAGATAGTTCGTCAGCTGGCTGATCAGCTGCGTGCTTGCCAGATGCGATCGCATGATTGGAACACCGGTTTTTTCCGCATTTTCAATCAGCTCCGGCGGAGCCACGAGCCCCCGCGAGATTACAATGCCGGGAGTGTCATACGTACACAGCTTTTCCATCCGCTCCTGCTTTTCTGCATCCTGAAGCTGTTGAAAAAAAGAAAGCTCAGTACGTCCAAGCAGCTGCAGCCGCCGGGCGGGGTAATATGTAAAAAAGCCGGCCATTTCAATCCCCGGGCGGGAGATATCGCTTGTGGTTATTGCCCGGTACAGTCCTTCTCCTCCGGCGAGCAGTTCTAATTGAAAACGCTCCTGTAAATCCGTTGCCGTCACTTTTGCCATCGTGCTGCCTCCCTCAAAAAAATCGGTCCGTTGTATTATGAATATGTTTGTTTCCTCTTCTCGTACGTTGTTATTGTAGCACGTTTTCAAAAGAAGATGGAACCTGCGCCGGGGGATTTCAATTTTGCCGCTGCACAAAAAAGACCCGCCGGTGAGCGGGCCTTTTTTGTGCATTATTCTTCCTGCAGCACGAATAAGATTACGTTTTTCTTCCGCTCAGCGGATTTACAAAAAGGTTATACATCAGCATATTTAAAACCGCGATCACAACAGCGGCAAGAAAAGCCATGCCAAAGCCGGACATGTTAAAGGCTTCTCCCATAACTGCTGACGTAAGCATCAGCATCAGGGCATTGATGACAAAAATAAACAAACCGAATGTCACCACGGAAAGCGGCAGGGTGAAAAAGATTAAAAGCGGCCGAATCACAAGATTGATCAACGTCAACACCAGTCCGGCTGCGATGGCCGCCCCAAAGCCGTCTATGGAAAATCCGGGGAAAAACCCGGCCACTACCATTAGCGCAATGGTGTTAACAATAAACGGTACTAAACAACCCATCAGGAAACGGCATCCTCTTCATTTGGCAGAAGTATAGCCAGCACGAGATAAATCAGCAGCACCCAGGAAGTGACGGGCAGAATAACAAGCACAACGCTTATGATTCGTATTAAAGAGGAATCCCAGCCGAGGTAATCTGCCAATCCACCGCATACACCTGTCAATTTCCGGTCGTCACGGGATTTGTACAACTTTTTCTTTGCCAATCTGATCACCCTTTCAGTTTTTTATTCATGGTCCTGCACAGTAATGGTTCCTGTCTTTGCCGAAGCTTCCAGTCGCAGCGTTGGAGCCGATTCCGAGTTGGAGACAAACTGGTAATACTTCTGCATGAACTCGCTTTTTTCTTCTTTCACTTCGATATTATCGAGCAGGCACTTGTAATTGCCGACGTTTGTCCGGAGGACGCCCTCCGTGCGGATCTCCCTCGGCGCAACCACTTTGATGCTGCCCGTTGTTGTGGAAAGAAGCGCCCGGCTTCTCTCGCTTACTGACGTGTACCGGGCCGTAATCGCTCCGTTCAACGCCTCTGCTTCAATATCTGTGAGCGATCCGTCGTAGTGAATCGAGCCATTCCACGTTTTAACGTCCGCACTGCCGATTCTCCCCTCCTTCAGCTCCACCGTGCCATTGGCTGTTTCCACTGCCAGATAACCAGCAGAAGCGTGCAGTACTGTAATCGCACCGTTGCTTGCTTTCACGTACAGATTATCTGCCTGAACGCCATCGATTCGGATATCCCCGTTAAACGTGGAGACGTCCATTTTGTCCAGTGATTTCTCCGGGATGTAGACAACCGCCTGGACTTTATAATTGCCGGATCTTGAAGCAAAGCGGAGCTTGCCGCTTCGGGAATCAAAGTCAGTGCCTTCGATGAACTCGCGCCGTGCTGAATCTTCGTCTTCTTCTGTATAAGCTTTCACCTGGCAGGCAACGCGAATGGTGCTCCCTTCCCACCTCTGGCAGATCAGGCTTCCATTTTGGATAAACGTGTCGAGCGAACGAATCTCACTTTCATCATGTTCAAACGTATGCTGAAAATCTACAGATGGCCCAAAATTAAAATCGAGGTCAAACCGTTTAACGCGGTCAAGTGCATGGTCGAAAAACCCCGAAAGCATCGCGAACGGATCTTCCTTGCTTTTTCGTTTCTGGCTGCCGCCCGCTTTTTTGTCTGTCCGATAGGTGCCGCTTCTCCGGGATTCAGAAGAGCCGCCTTTCCCGTCTTCTTTGCCACCTTCCTGAGCTTCCGGTGACGGGGCTGACCCTTTAGCCCGGAGCAGACGCTCTCCTTCCTCAAGCGAGATAACGCCGTCTTCCATCATTTTCAGTATTCGCTGACGTTCTTCATCCATTTCGTGTTCCTCCTTCGGTAATATATCAAAACCGGCACGTAGCGTTTTGGCTTGCTGTTTCCTATTACATACGAAGAACAACATTATCCGTTTCAGTCAATTCTTCTACGATGAAGGGGTATGGGCCGCCTCTTCTGATGCTTCCCATTGCCTGGCCATACGGTCTCTTTCTCTTTCAAGCACCGGCTTTAAATAATAACCAGTATAGGAGGCCTTTGACTCCGCTACTTTTTCCGGCGTGCCTGTAGCCACAATTTTGCCGCCGCCTGCTCCGCCTTCCGGGCCAAGATCGATGATATGATCCACTGTTTTAATGACATCGAGATTGTGTTCAATGATTAAAACAGTATCTCCGTTGTCTACGAGCCGCTGGAGTACCTTGAGCAGCCGGTCGATATCATCCACATGCAGGCCGGTCGTCGGTTCATCAAGGATATAAAGGGATTTGCCTGTAGAACGGCGGTGCAGCTGGGAAGCAAGCTTTACGCGCTGGGCTTCTCCGCCGGAAAGTGTCGTTGCCTGCTGTCCTAGTTTTATATACCCCAAACCAACGTCATATAACGTTTGAATTTTCCGCCGGATTTTTGGAATGTTTTCAAAGAAGCCGACTGCCTCTTCGACAGTCATTTCGAGCACATCAGCAATATTTTTACCTTTGTATTTAATTTCGAGCGTTTCGCGGTTGTAGCGCTGACCGCCGCACTCTTCGCACGTAACATAAATGTCCGGGAGAAAATGCATTTCTATTTTAATGATACCATCGCCTTTGCATGCTTCACAGCGCCCTCCACGGACGTTAAAGCTGAAGCGTCCCTTCTGGTAACCGCGGATTTTCGCTTCGTTGGTCATAGCAAACACTTCACGGATATTATCAAACACACCTGTATAGGTTGCAGGGTTTGAGCGAGGCGTCCGTCCAATTGGCGACTGGTCGATATCAATTACTTTTTCAAGCTGATCGATGCCTTCCACGCTTTTATGCGCGCCCGGCTTCTGCTTACCGCGGTGAAGCTTCTGTGAAAGCACTTTATATAAAATGTCATTAATCAGTGTGCTTTTTCCGGAACCGGAAACCCCGGTGATCGCACTTAGCAGGCCGAGCGGAATATCCGCATTCGTCCGCTTCAAGTTGTTTTCCACCGCGCCCTTCACTTTCAGCCAGCGGTCGGAAGGCTTGCGGCGTTCAGTCGGGAGCGGAATGAATTTTTTCCCGGCCAGATACTGGCCGGTCAGGGAATCGTCGTTTTCCTTTAATTCTTCCGGCGTTCCTTCTGCGATAATCTGACCACCGTGGCGGCCGGCCCCGGGACCGATATCAATGATATGGTCAGCGGCAAGCATAGTGTCCTCATCGTGCTCGACAACAATCAGCGTGTTCCCGAGGTCGCGCATGTTCTGCAGCGTCTGTATCAGCCGGTTATTATCCCGCTGATGCAGTCCGATTGAAGGTTCATCAAGCACATATAGAACCCCCATCAGCGCCGAACCGATCTGGGTCGCCAGCCGGATACGCTGCGCTTCACCGCCTGACAAGGTGCCGGCGGAACGGCTCAGGGTTAAATAATCGAGACCGACATTAATGAGAAAGCCGAGGCGCTCATTGATTTCACGGAGAATCAAGCGGGCAATTTCCATTTCTTTTTCTGTTAACTCGATAGTTTCTATATACGTATACGCCTGTTGAATCGACAGATCCGTCAATTCCCCAACGTGAATATTTCCCACCAGCACAGAACGCGCTTCAAGACTCAGGCGGTGGCCTTTACACGTTGGGCACTGCTTGTTGCTCATATACTGCTGCATCTGTTCACGGGTGAAATCCGACCCGCTCTCACGATAGCGGCGGGAAACGTTGTTCAGCACGCCTTCAAAGTAGATCTGGCGCTCACGGACCTGGCCGCGCTCATTTTTGTGCCGGAAGGTTATTTTCTGCTGGCCGTTGCCCTCGAGCAGTATTTTCTTATGCTCTGCCGAGAGATCCTTGAACGGGGTGTCCATATCAATATTAAAATGGTCACATGCCGAGCGGAGCAGCTGCGGATAATACTGGGAGCTGATTGGCTCCCATACGGCGATAGCGTGTTCCCGGAGCGTGCGATCGGGGTCAGGAACGACTAGGTCGCTGTCCACTTCAAGCTTACTGCCAAGACCATCACAGGTCGGGCAGGCGCCATACGGACTGTTAAAGGAAAACATTCTTGGTTCGAGCTCCCCAATGGAAAAGCCACATTCCGGGCAGGAATGGTGCTGATTAAACCGCATTTCCTTTTCACCAACAACATCGATAAGTACTTTCCCTTCTCCGAGTTCAAGGGCGGTTTCCAGGGAGTCTGCGAGCCTGGACTCGACCCCGTCCTTTATAACAACGCGGTCTACCACTGCTTCAATATCATGCTTTTTATTTTTATCGAGCTTGATTTCTTCTCCAACGTCACGCATTTCTCCGTCCACACGAATACGCACCAGCCCTTTTTGCTTCAGCTGGTCCATTACTTTCACGTGTTCTCCCTTCCGGCCAGCAATAACCGGAGCGAGAATCTGCATTTTTGTCCGTTCAGCGTAAGCCATCATCTGGTCGACCATCTGTGAAATAGTCTGGGAGGTAATCGGCACATGGTGGTACGGGCAGTAAGGTGTACCGACACGAGCAAATAACAGCCGCAGGTAGTCGTAAATTTCCGTCACAGTGCCGACCGTGGAACGCGGGTTCTTGCTTGTAGTTTTCTGGTCAATCGATATGGCCGGGGAGAGCCCTTCAATGGAATCAACATCGGGCTTTTCCATCTGACCCAGGAACTGGCGGGCGTAAGCCGACAATGATTCCACGTAACGGCGCTGCCCTTCAGCATAAATCGTATCGAAGGCAAGCGAAGATTTCCCGGAGCCGGATAACCCGGTCATGACGACCAGCTGGTCCCGTGGAATTGTCACGTCAATATCTTTTAAATTATGGGACCTTGCTCCCTGAATCTTAATATTATCTGCTGCCATTCGTTGGTCATCCTTCCGCTTTAAGTTCTAATACCATATCGCGCAGTTCCGCTGCGCGTTCAAACTGCAGGTCTTTCGCTGCCTGTTTCATTTCGTCTTCCATCTGGTCAATGACTTTCTTCCGCTCGCTCTTGCTCATTTTATCGAGAGCTGGTTTATCAATATCCGAGGAATCCTCTGAACTGACCGTAGCCTGAATCAGGGCAGGGATTTCTTTTTGGATTGTTTTCGGCGTAATGCCATATTTTTCGTTGTGCGCTATTTGGATCTCACGGCGCCGGTTTGTTTCACTAATCGCCACGTCCATCGAACGGGTGATTTTGTCTGCGTACATAATAACATGCCCGCGGTCGTTCCGGGCGGCGCGGCCCATTGTCTGAATAAGGGAGCGTTCCGCACGCAGAAAGCCTTCTTTGTCTGCATCCAGAATACCAATCAGTGACACTTCCGGGATGTCCAGCCCTTCCCGGAGCAGGTTAATGCCGACCAGAACATCAAACTGGCCGAGGCGGAGCTGGCGGATGATGTCGATCCGTTCAAGTGTTTTAATGTCCGAGTGCAAGTACTTCACCCGGATGCCGAGTTCTTTTAAATAGTTGGTCAGGTCTTCGGCCATTTTTTTCGTGAGCGTCGTCACAAGCACCCGCTCATTCCGTTCCCGGCGCTCATGAATTTCGCCGATTAAATCATCGATCTGGCCTTCAATCGGCTTCACTTCCACCGTAGGGTCAAGCAGGCCGGTCGGGCGGATGATCTGCTCAATGACTTCCGGTGCATGTTCAAGCTCATACGGCCCCGGTGTCGCAGAAATGAACATTGCCTGATTAATCCGCTCTTCAAATTCATCAAATTTCAGCGGACGGTTGTCCATCGCGGACGGAAGACGGAACCCGTGGTCCACGAGCACCTGCTTCCTCGCCTGGTCCCCGTTGTACATGCCGCGCACCTGTGGAAGCGTTACGTGGGACTCATCCACCACCAGCAAAAAGTCATCCGGAAAATAGTCAATCAATGTATAAGGCGCATCCCCGGGGTTCCGGAAAGTCAAATGCCTCGAATAGTTTTCAATGCCGGAGCAAAAGCCCATCTCCTGCATCATTTCAAGGTCGTAATTGGTCCGCTGTTCAAGCCGCTGGGCTTCAAGCTCCCGGCCGTTCGCCCGAAACTTTTCAAGCTGCTCCTGAAGTTCCTGCTGAATATTTTTAATGGCACGCTCCATTTTTTCTTCCCGGGTCACAAAGTGGGAAGCCGGGAAGATTGCAGTATGCGAGCGTTCACCAATAACCTCACCAGTCAGGGCGTCCACTTCGGTGATCCGGTCAATTTCATCACCGAACATTTCAACACGAATGCAATGTTCATCTCTTGAAGCCGGAAAAATTTCAACGACATCCCCGCGCACGCGAAATGTCCCGCGCACAAAATTAATGTCATTACGCTCGTATTGAATGTCCACGAGTTTCCGGAGAATCTGGTCCCGTTCGATCTCCATGCCGGTCCGAAGCGAAAGCACGAGATCCCGGTACTCTTCCGGGGAACCAAGCCCGTAAATACAGGATACACTGGCGACGATAATAACGTCTTCGCGCTCAAATAAGGCGCTCGTCGCCGAGTGCCTTAGCTTGTCGATTTCATCGTTAATACTCGCGTCTTTTTCAATAAACTGGTCTGTCTGCGGCACATAGGCCTCCGGCTGATAATAGTCATAATAGCTTACAAAGTACTCCACGGCGTTATTTGGAAACATTTCTTTAAATTCATTGTATAACTGCCCGGCGAGTGTTTTATTGTGAGCCATAACAAGCGTGGGCCGGTTCACTTCTGTTAACACATTGGAAACGGTAAACGTTTTACCGGTTCCGGTCGCGCCAAGCAGTGTCTGGTATCTTTTGCCGTCCTTCAGTCCTTGAACCAGCTTTTCAATCGCCTGCGGCTGGTCGCCCTCCGGATTGTATCTACTCGCCAGTTCAAATGTTTCGTTCATAGTAGTCCCTCACTTCCTGTCTGCGTTCCGGTCATATGTCTATTTACTATATACCACATGAAGATTGGAAAGAAACAACATAAAAACGAACGTATATTCGCTGTTATTATTGTACTCCACTCCCCGGCAATTGCAAAGAAAACGACACTTACCCTGTCCCTATGCAAAAAAACAGAACCCGGGAGGGGGTTCTGTTTTACTGGGCCGTATGCATGTTTTCCGGCGCAGTTTGTTCTTTATTAATCATGAGTATGCCCAGCTGGTGATGCTGATTACTGTAAAGCGCCGCCTGTGCCTGACGGAGTTCTCCGTTAATATCCTCCACATCCAGCCGGCAGTAGGCGGAATTTTTTTGCACAGCCCGGTACAGGCTTGCTTCATCATATACTTTTTCGCTGTTCACCCGGCGAATGACTTCTCCCGCTTTAATGTGCATCCGGTCTGCGGGAGACTCCGGCAGTACAGCAAGTACTGAGATTCCGTCGCCCCGGAGAGTGTAAAGAAAATTGCTTTTAGCTGAGCTGCCGGCAGCAATGGTTACCCATTCCCGCAGCAGAATCAGCACGGCCACCATTACCGGAACGGCCCATCCGCTGTAAAAATAAGCAAGTGCTGCCCCGGCACCGGTAAGGACTGATATTCTTATAATCCACCAGCCGGCAGAGCGCACCTGCACGGCCGCCAAACGATCAAAGGTTTTCATACGTATGCCGATTACTGCCGGAAGTAAAAGAAGGGAAAAAGCCGCACCTCCAGGAAGCAGCGGCCACCAGCCTCCCGCCTCTATAGCACTTCCCGGGATAAACAAAAATACAGGGAGCATCCAGAGACGGTGCGTGACCTGGCCGCCGATCGGCTTGCCGCGGCGGCTTACTGTCCGAAGCGGAGAAAAAAACTTCACCCCGTTCCAGACAACCAAAATGCCTTCGGCAAGCGTGAGCACTGCAAGCCAGACCATCAGAGAAAAAGCATCAAAGCCGTTTCCAAGCCATGGCCCAGCGGAGAAAAAAGGTACCGCTATCCCGGCAGCATCCAAAGCAAGGGCAGCCAAAAATGCCCCTCCCCAGACGTGCAGCGCTGTCAGTAAGCGGTGCAGGCCTGACACTGCCAAAAGAGCACTGAGCACCATCGCAAGCAGGACTGCTCCAAGAGGCAGTGAAATGCCCGTAATGATAGTAATGACAGAAACAAAAGCAGCAATTACTATCGCCGGAATAACACTCATCGTCAATTCCATCAGCATTGGATACATTTTTGCATGAAACATTTTCCGCTCTCTTTTCACCCGGAGATAACCAGTCATAAGCATAGCTGCTATCATTATGTAAGTCAGCGGGTTCAGAAAAAACCACGCTAACGCAGGACCAATTTCACCGATTATTCCCTGCATCCACTATTTCCCCCTTTTCTTCGGACCGGGCAGGCCCCGGCCACCGTTATCATTCAAATTTCATTTATTGTTCTGTGACTGTATCAAGCGCGCGCTGCAGCTGCTTGTCGTTGTCCCTGTTCTGGACATTTTCAAGCACAAAATCATTCAGCGCATCTGCTGTTTCCGGCGTCAGTGTCCCAGTGGCTTCCAAATCTTTCTGTTCCTCCTGGAAATCCTGTACCGCTGCTTCTGTTTCTTTGCTGTAGTACCCGTCCTCACGTCCCGGGTCAAACCCGGCTCCTTTTAAAAGCGTTTGTGCGGTAGCAATGTTTTCACCGGTCGTATCCGGCTCCAGAGCTTCATCAATGGATAAAATAGATGCCTGGAAATAGTCGGGCTGCTCTTGCTCAATGGTCGGCTTCACGCCTTCTTCATTAATCCAGTTTCCATCCGGAGTCAGCCATTTAGAGACAGACAGCTTCACATCGCTTCCATCATCGAGCTCCATTACCTGCTGCACCGTTCCTTTGCCATAGGTCGTCTGCCCTACTAGTTCAAAGCCTCCGGACTCCTTCATCGCAGCTGCCAGAATTTCAGAAGCAGACACACTTCCCTGATCAATCACACCAACTACCGGATAGTCTTTGTTCTCCTCTAAAGAGGAGGTCACTTCTGAAATCGTGCCTTCACGGTCTTCAATCTCCACCACGGGCTCGCCGCCCGGAATAATCATGCTGCCGATATCTTCCACCGCGTTTAAATATCCACCTGGATTTCCGCGGACATCGATCACCAGGCCATCAATGTTTTCACTCTCCACCTGTTCGAGCTGGGTTTCGAATTCATTGGCTGTATTTTCAGAAAATGACGAGACATTCAAATAACCGATGCTTTCGCCGTCCTGCTCAATCACTTCACCTTCTACGGTTTCGATCGGAATTTCGTCGCGCTCCACTTCAACATTAAAAGGCTCGTCGCTTCCGCGCTGTACAGTGAGATTCACGTTCGTTCCTTTTTCTCCGCGGATTTTCAGAACCGCTTCATTAAGTTCAAGGTTTTCAGTGCTTTCTCCGTTAATTTCCAAAATATCATCATTGGGCTGCAGTCCGGCGGCTTCTGCCGGGGAATCGTCGATTGGTGAAACGATCGTTACTGCATCCCCCGATTTATTTACTTCAGCCCCGATGCCTTCAAAGGACGAATCCAGCGACTGCGTAAATTCCTGTGCTGTGCTTTCGCTCATGTAGCTGGAGTGAGGATCATCGAGTTCGCCGATCATTCCTTCGATAGCCCCCTGCACCAACGCATCATCATCCACCTCTGTCATATATTCAGAATCGATCATATCGTACACAGAACTAATTTTATTTAAGTCTTCCTCTGAAACGTTTTGCGTGCCGCTGTCCGAACCGGACTCGGACAGCGCAGATGAGGAAGCGCCTGATTCCTCTCCCCAGACAGAAGCACCTACGACCGCGCCTCCAGTCCCGGCTGCCGCTGCGGTGACCAGAATTGCTGCCGTCACTTTGATGTTTTTCTTCATCTATTTCACTCCAGCTTTATTAAAGTCATAACCAAACCATAGACTATATGAAAGAGGAATCAGCTGCGCGGGCTGTTCCTCCAATTTAAACAAACACTCTGCGCTTTTCTTTTCGTCCAGCTTCGGGTGTTACCATCCGGGTCCATTCGCATTTTCAACTCGTTTGCGACTTCGTCTCAAGCCGATTGAAAACGGCGAGTCGTCCCCGGTGGTGAACAAACACTCTGCGCTTTTCTTGCTGTCCAGTTTCAAGACGCAGTCGCTTCTTCCGTTGTCTTCCTCTGCCTTCCCTACCTTTCGGCAGTTCCAGGCAGAGAACTGACAGCCAGAGAAGACTCCTATCGGCGCCTTTCCACTTTTCTTTAGTGTAGCATGAACTTCTGTGGTTCCGAAACACAATGTTGGCGCTGCCGCTTTTTTACACAGAGTTGCCCTGATTTTCAAATCCTTGGCCCAGCACCTCTGAAGCATTGCTTACAACTACGAATGCTTCGGGGTCCTGCAGCTGAATCACGCGCTTCAGCCGGGTGACTTCCCCCCGGTTAACGACGCACATCAGTACGGGGCGTGAATCGTCGGTAAAGCCTCCCCGTCCTTCGAGCTTGGTCACCCCGCGATCCACTTCTTTTAAAATAGACTTGCGAACCGTTTCTTCATGCTTCGTAATCACAAACGCTACCTTCGCATAGCCCAGCCCGGTCTGCACGACATCAATGGTTCTTCCCGTAACAAATAACGAAATAAGGGCGTATAGCGCGAACTCCAGGCCAAAAATGAATGCCGAGCCCGTAACAATCAGTCCATCCATAATAAAGACCGAGGTACCGAGCGTCCCCCCGGCGTATTTATGAATGATTTGAGCTAAAAGATCTGTGCCTCCGGTCGAAGCGCTGGCTCGAAAAACCAGTCCGAGCCCAAAGCCTACTCCGATTCCGCCAAATAACGCGCCAAGCAGCGGGTCATCAATTCCAATGTCCCAGTTCCTGGTGAAATAAACAATAAACGGCAAAAAAAGCGTTCCGATGATCGTTTTCGCACCGTACTGAAGTCCCCCAAGAAGCAGGAGACCAAGGATGAAGAGGAGGACATTGGTGATACCGATTGTTACCGCCGGCTCTACATTCAGTGCGGCCTCCAGCAGGGTCGCCAAACCGCTTACTCCTCCAGATGCAATCGAGTTCGGCAGTAAAAAAGCGTTATATGAAACAGCTACTACAGCCGTTCCAGTAAAGATCTGGAACCCGTTGACCCATTTCAATGCTGTTTTTGACATTGGTTTTCTTCTTCGGTTTGCCACTTTAGTTCCTCCTTTTAGTTTGACGTAAAAAGAGCCTGCGCGAACGCAGGCTGCTGATTTTGCCTTCTGTTATACTTTCATGCTCGCCCGCAGGTATTCATCGATAAACGGATCCAGGTTGCCGTCCATCACTGACTGCGTGTTGCCCATTTCGACATTGGTCCGATGGTCTTTTACCATGTTGTACGGATGAAACACGTAGGAACGAATCTGGCTTCCCCAGCCAATTTCTTTCTGTTCCCCGCGGATTTCATCCATTTCCTGCTGACGTTCTTCGATTTGGCGCTGATACAGCTTTGCCCGCAGCATTTTCATCGCTTGGTCCCGGTTTTTCAGCTGGGACCGTTCGTTTTGGCACGTGACGATGATATTTGTCGGCAGGTGGGTAATCCGCACTGCGGAATCCGTGGTGTTTACGTGCTGACCGCCGGCCCCGCTCGCCCGGTACGTATCGATTCTTAAATCCTCCGTCCGCACTTCCACCTCTACGGAGTCTTCCATTTCCGGCATAACTTCGCAGGAGACAAAGGAGGTATGCCGGCGCCCTGAAGAGTCAAACGGCGAAATCCGCACGAGCCGGTGCACGCCCTTTTCTGCTTTCAGAAAGCCGTAGGCGTTGTAGCCCTTGATCATCATGGTGACGCTTTTCAGGCCGGCTTCGTCCCCCGGAAGATAATCCAGGGTTTCCACCGTATAGTTTTTCTTTTCTGCCCAGCGGGTGTACATCCGAAGCAGCATGGACGCCCAGTCCTGGGATTCGGTACCGCCCGCACCGGGATGGAGCTCCAGGATCGCGTTATTTTTATCGTACGGCTCGCTGAGAAGCATTTGCAGTTCAAAATCGTTAATGTCTTTTTTCAACTGCCTTGTGCCTGATTCGAGCTCTTCTTTTAAATCTTCATCGTCTTCTTCCTTCACAAGCTCGTAGGATACTTCCAGGTTCTCATGCTGCTCTTCAAGACGACGGTAACCTTCAGTAATATCCTTTAATGCATTGTTTTCATCAATAACTTTCTTAGAAGCATCCTGGTCGTCCCAGAAGCCGGGGTGGGTCATCTTTTCTTCGAGTTCGCTGATGCGCTCTTCCTTTACTTCGAAGTCAAAGAGACCCCCTAAAGTCCGCTAATCGCTTAGCCATATTTTCAAGTTCGTTTCGAATTTCTGCCATATCCATGTAAGAAATCTCCTTTCTGAATGTAGGTGGCAAGGAAAAAACCCGAAGCTGAGCACTTCGGGGATTCATGCTGCCGTTTCTCGTATACTGCTACCGTTTGTTCGGCACCGGCATTTTCCGGTTCCCGTTTGCCGGCGCTGTTTTCTTCTTATTTTTCGGCTGTTCTTGTTCTGCTTCCTGCTCGTCCTGCCGCACTGCTTTTCCTTTAGCAACTTCCTGGCGCTGCAGATTCTCTTCGTTCACTTCTGATTTGATTACGTACGTGGCTACTTCTTCTTCAATCGAGGCGATCATGTCTTCAAACATGTTAAAGCCTTCGAATTTGTATTCCCGAAGCGGGTCATTCTGGCCGTAGGCCCGCAGGTGGATGCCCTGGCGAAGCTGGTCCATCTGATCAATATGGTTCATCCACTTCCGGTCGACCGAACGGAGAAGCAGCACCTTTTCGAATTCCCGCATGGATTCTTCGTCAAATTCCTGTTCTTTTGCTTCATAGTTGCCTTTTGCTGTTTCCCATACTTTTTCAACGACTTCTTCCTGTTCGAGGCCTTTCACATCCTGCTCGGTCAAGTCGCCCTCGTTCAGTACGGTCGTATTCAGATAATGAAGCATGCCTTCAAGGTCCCAGTCCTCCGGCACCTGTTCCACCGGCGTATAAGCCGCAACGATATTTTTCACCGTAGATTCCAGCATACGGAGCACAATGCCTCTCAGATTGTCAGACTCAAGCACTTCCATCCGCTGGGCATAAATAATATCACGCTGTTCACGCATAACGTCGTCGTACTGCAGGATCTGTTTCCGGGAGTCATAGTTGGCTCCTTCCACCCGCTTTTGTGACTGTTCCACTGCACGGGTGACGAGCTTGCTTTCGATCGGCTGGTCTTCATCCATGCCCAGGCGTTCCATCATGCCGCGCATGTTATCAGAGCCAAACCGGCGCATCAGCTCGTCTTCCATTGACAGGTAAAACTGGGAAGCCCCCGGGTCTCCCTGGCGCCCGGAACGGCCGCGGAGCTGGTTGTCGATCCGGCGGCTTTCGTGCCGCTCGGTGCCAATGACAAACAGTCCACCAAGATCAGCGACGCCGTCCCCGAGCTTGATGTCAGTCCCACGCCCGGCCATGTTGGTCGCAATGGTGACGGCTCCCCGCTGACCGGCATTTTCAATAATTTTCGCTTCATTTTCGTGATTTTTTGCATTCAGGATGTTATGAGGCACGTTCTTCTTTTTCAGATAGCGTGAGATCAGCTCTGACGTATCCACGTTTACCGTACCGACAAGCACGGGCTGGCCGGTTTCGTACAGTTCAGCGATCTTTTCCGCTGCCGCCCGGTATTTTGCTTCCCGGGTCTTAAAGATCAAATCGGATTTATCTTCACGGACCACAGGCTTATTGGTCGGAATTGAAATAACATCCGTGCCGTAAATATTGCGGAATTCCTCTTCTTCCGTTTTCGCTGTCCCGGTCATGCCGACGAGCTTTTGATACATGCGGAAGTAGTTCTGGAACGTAATTGATGCGAGCGTCATGCTTTCTTTCTGTACCCGCATGCCTTCCTTCGCCTCAATGGCCTGGTGGAGACCTTCACTGTACCGGCGGCCGGCCATCAGACGTCCGGTAAACTGGTCCACAATAACAACCTTACCGTCCTGGACCACGTAATCCTCGTCACGGTGCATCGTCACATGGGCCTTCAGCCCCTGGTTAATATGGTGCAGCAGCTGCACGTGCTGCTGGTCGTACAGATTTTCGATTTGAAAAGCTTTTTCTGCCCGCGTGACGCCTTCGTCGGTCAAAAGCACTGTTTTAGTTTTTTCATCGATCGTATAATCCCGCTCTTCCTTCAGCCGGCTCACAAACACATTCGCCGCAGCGTACAGTTTGGTCGACTGCTCCACCGAGCCTGAAATGATCAGCGGTGTTCTCGCTTCGTCGATCAAAATCGAGTCAACTTCATCCACGAGCGCAAAATGCAGCGGCCGCTGCACCATTTGTTCCTTATACAGCACCATATTGTCCCGCAGGTAGTCAAAGCCGAACTCGTTGTTTGTCCCATACGTAATGTCAGCCAGGTAAGCATCCCGTTTTGCTTCTTTACTCATGTCTTTTAAATTCAGGCCGACGGTCAACCCGAGGAACCGGTACAGCTCCCCTAACGTTTCACTGTCACGCTTGGCCAGGTAGTCGTTGACCGTAACAACGTGCACGCCTTTGCCGGTGATTGCGTTTAAATAAACCGGCATGGTGGCAACGAGGGTCTTTCCTTCCCCCGTCTTCATTTCAGCAATATCGCCATCGTTTAATACGATAGCGCCCATCAGCTGTACGCGGAAAGGGGTCATGCCGAGCACTCGTGTCGACGCTTCTGCCACCACAGCGTATGCTTCCGGAAGCAGCTGTTCCAGCTTTTCGCCCTTTTGGTAGCGCTCTTTAAACTCTTCTGTTTTACGGACAAGGTCCTCATCGCTCAAAACCTGGACATCTTCATAAAAAGCTTCTATTTTTTCGGCTTTTTTCTCCAGTTTTTTTACATATTTCTGGTTTGTATCTCCAATGACTTTCTTCAATAAACCTCTCATGGTTTAATCATCGTCCTCTCTTTCGTACCATCTAGCCGAAATACGATTGACGCGCATAATTTTTGATTGTTAAGGAGTGCGTAAAGCTTAATTTATCTGTTTTTTCATATATAAATGAATCGTTGTATTTCTAAGCATCATCGTACATTTTAACAGTATTCCGCTATTGTTACAACGAGAACCCGTGCTCGCGGTAAAACCAAAACAAGCCCTGCGCTTTTCAGCACAGGACTTGTAAATGCATATATTTATTCTTCCGGTTCAATTAAGCCGTAGCGTCCGTCGCGACGTCTGTACACGACTGAGGTATCACCGCTGACAGAATTAGCAAAAACAAAGAAGTTATGGCCGAGCATATCCATTTGCAGGATTGCTTCTTCGGTATCCATCGGTTTTAGGTTAAACCGTTTAGTCCGGACGATTTCAAGACCGTCGTCCTCTTCTGTTACTTCATCAGTCAAAGGAGCTTCTTTTACGCCGCCATTGGCAATTTCATCGTTTAATTCTTCAATGTTGGTTTTAAACACTTTCGAGGTTTTGCCGTTTTGCCGGAACTTGCGGTTGACTTTCGTTTTATATTTTCGAATCTGCCGTTCGAGCTTATCCGTCGCAAGATCGATCGCCGCATACATATCCGTATGCGTTTCTTCTGCACGGAGGAGCAGCTGCGGCATAGGGATAGTCACTTCTAAAATCTTCTCGCTGTTTTGAACTTCCATATTCACATGGACGTCCGCCACAGGGGTCGTATCAAAATAACGTTCAAGCTTACTTACTTTCTTTTCTACGTAACCTCGAAGAGCTGGAGTCACCTCTAAGTTTTCCCCGCGAATGTTAAAGTTCATCAAGTGAACCCCTCCTTATCGTTATGTGTCTACTTTCTATATTCCTGTTGCGAAATCCTTTTCAAACAACAAAATTTTTTAGAAAGTGAAAAGAATGTGGCTTAACAATAGGGTCTCAGGACTTATGAAACAGATAAAACCCTTTTAAATGTCACCGGTAACTTAATCTGGTACTTATTATAAAAAAAGCTGTACCGGAACGCTCCGGCACAGCTCATTTTCCTATTATAGTCCTATCGAAATATATTTGGTTTCGAGAAATGGCATGATGCCCTGACGGCCGCCTTCGCGTCCAACACCGCTCTGCTTCCAGCCCCCGAATGGTGCCTGGGCAGCGGACGGGCCGCCGTCGTTCCAGCCGACAATCCCGTACTCGAGTCCTTCGGCCACTTTCATGCCCCGGGACATGTTTTCGGTAAAGAAATACGAAGCAAGCCCGAATGGCGTCGTGTTCGCCAGCTTGACGCCCTCTTCATCACTGGTGATTTTCTGCACCGGCGCCACCGGCCCGAATGTTTCTTCATGCATGATGATCATATCATGGTTAACGTCACGGAGCACGGTTGGCTCAAAGTAGTAGCCGCCGTCTTTTTCATAGCCGTTGCCGCCCGTGACGACTTTCGCACCTTTATCGACGGCGTCCTGAACGTGGCGCTCAACTTTATCATACGCATCCTTATCAATCAGCGGGCCGACCTTTACATTTTCGTCCATGCCGTCGCCGACTTTCAGGTCTTTGCAGGCATCTGCAAATTTTTCCACAAATTCTTCGTATACCTTTTCATCAGCATACACCCGGTTGACGCAGATGCATGTCTGGCCGGAGGCACGGAATTTCGAAGCCACGACGCCATTTACCGCTTTGCCAATGTCCGCATCATCAAGCACAAGGGCCGGCGCATGGCCGCCGAGTTCGAGCGACAGCTTTTTAATATCCTGAGCACCCTGCTCCATCAAATTGCTTCCGACTTCGGTAGAGCCGGTAAAGGTGACTTTTCGTACTTTTTCGTTCGACATTAATTCATTGCCGATCGCTGACGAGCTTTGGCCGGTCACCAGGTTAATCACGCCTTTGGGCACGCCCGCCTCTTCACAGATTTCCACGAAGCGAACGGCGGACAGCGGCGTATTTTTCGCCGGCTTCAGCACGATCGTGCAGCCTGCAGCCAGGGCCGGTCCTACTTTACGGGTGATCATCGCCTGCGGGAAATTCCACGGCGTAATCGCACCGACAACGCCGACGGGCTGGTGAATCACCATTAGCCGCTTGTTTTCCGAGCCGGAGGGAATTGTTTCGCCATAAACCCGTTTGGCTTCGTCCGCGTACCATTCAATAAAGGAAGCCGCATAGGCCACCTCTCCTTTAGCCTCTGCAAGAGGTTTCCCCATTTCCCTAGTCAGCAGTTCACCGAGTTCATCCTGGCGCTCCATCATCAGGCCGTGAATCTTGCGGAGAATGTCTGCGCGTTCGTACGCGGTCGTTTTCGACCAGGAATCAAACGCTTCGTGCGCAGCATTGATCGCTTCCTTCGTTTCTGCTTCTCCTGCGTTGGCGGTCTCACCGACTACTTCCCCATTCGCCGGATTGATAACGTCCAAGGTTCCTTCGTCTGCCTCTTTCCATTCACCGTTAATATATATTTTTCCAAACATACAATCATTACTCCCTTTCATGCGTGAATGTGCATCGTTCATTCTATACCCGCAAATTCCATTTATTATTCTGCTCATTCCTAAATCGTCTGCTTCCTATTTTAGAATAGGACATGTGAAAGCACTCCTATTTTAAAATAAAGCCTAAAGAGGCAGATCCCCTTGTATTCCGGGGAGTCAGAACATATGATAGTACTAGGCAGCAGCGCTTCGGCTGCTCTCTTCTACATATTTCCCCTCATACCTCTGACAGCAGCAACCTCCCACACTGTTCTGTCCGTCCGGGCTCCGCTCCCCTTGTCTAAGCGGCCGTGCCGGACACCAGAATCCCGGTTTCCGCCGGGGTTCTTTCTTATGGTCTCTTACTGCTGAAGGAGCTTTCTTCTTCCTTTTGATAGACCGGTTTTTGTACCGCGTACAGCACTGCCCCCATTAAAATCCATCCACCTAAAATAATCCATTCATACGGCCAGATAAGCGCTGCCGGCATACCCGGAAAGTACAGAAGCACAAATCCTGTACTCAAAATCACCGCCAGCCATCCTACAATTTTATACGGACCAATGCGAAACGGACGTTCAAGCGCAGGTTCTGTTTTGCGCAACCGAAGAAAGGCCATAGAAACGAGTAAATATCCACCGACAATTCCAATCCCTCCGGCATCAACAATCCATACGAGCGCCGGCCGGCCGAGCAGTGGCGCTATAAACGCCAGAGCACCAAGGAAAAGAATACTGTTGGACGGGGTGCCGTATTTTGGATGTTTTTTGCCAAACCAGGCTGGCACCATTTTCCGGTCCGCCATTTTACCGAGCACACGGCTCCCGCCGATAATAAAAGCATTCCAGCTTGTAATAATGCCGGCAACGCCCCCAAGCACGAGGATCGTTCCAAACACCTGACTGCCCAGAAGGTTCACCATTGCGTCCGCTGTAGCTAAGGAAGAGCCTGCCAATTCCTCCGGCCCAAGCCCGAGAGTCACACCAAAAGCAATCAGCAGGTAAAAAATAACGGCGGTTACGATAGAAATAATCAGAATCCTGCCAATGCTTTTTCCTGGTGCTTTGATTTCAGAAGCTACCTGTGGAATAACGTCAAAGCCGACAAAAAGAAACGGCACCATGACAAGTACAGCAAACACTCCAGCAGACCCATCCTGAAAAAACGGCTGCACGTTGCCGTAATCACCGTTAAATACAGCGCCTCCCAGAAGCAGGACGCCCGTACCAACAATAACGAGTGTAAAGATGGACTGGAAAAATGACGCCGGCTTGATTCCGAAGTAGTTAAGCGCCGTCATGGCTACTGCGCCTCCAGAGCCAATAAGCACCCACGTCGCATAAACCTCCCAGCCGTTCAGCGTCCATAAATAGCCGGCATGGTCCTGCGGCAGTATATAGTCGATAACCGTCGGCAGCGCCACTGCTTCAAACGTGACCACTGACACATAACCAAGCAGAATTCCCCATGCAGCCACAAAGGCTGCACTCCGGCCAAATGCACGTTCTACGAAGACCAGGCCTCCTCCGGACTCCGGAATTGCCGAGGCGAGTTCAGCGTAGGTAAGTCCAATCAGGGCCACAAGAATACCGCCGATAAGAAAAGCTGCTGTAGTACCGAGAGAACCCGCTTCCATGATCCATGTACCGGAGAGCACCACCCACCCCCAGCCAAGCATAGCGCCAAGGGCGAGAAACAGGACATCCTTTTGATTCAATACTTTCTGATTCATATTACCTCTCCTTCTATCTCCTTCAACACAAATTCAAGCTTTTCCACCCCTTTGGAAAGCTCTTCTTCTGTGATGACAATCGGGGCCAGAAAACGAATTACATTTCCATGCACACCGGCGGATAAAAGCAGCAGGCCATGTTCATTTGCTTTCTTCGTCACCCGGGCGGTTTTTTCAGGGTCCGGAGTGAGACCGTCTGCCTTCACAATTTCAAATGCGGCCATCGCGCCCAGGCGGCGAGTGCCCCGGATCCAGCTGTAAGACTTTTCCCATTCACCCGCGTATTGCTCCCACTTCGCGCCGAGCCATTCTGCCCGCTCGTTCAGCCTTTCGGATTCAATTATGTTGATCACGGCAAGTGCGGCCTCGCATGCCACTGGATTTCCACAGTAAGTTCCGCCGATTTCCCCAGGCCCGGCGGCGTCCATCACTTCTGCTTTTCCAATGACTCCGCTGAGCGGAAAACCGGCAGCAAGCGACTTGGAAACAGTGATCAGATCGGGCTCAACCCCGAAATGCTCGATGGCAAACCATTTCCCAGTACGCGCAAACCCTGCCTGAATCTCATCTGAAACAAACAGAATCCCGTGATCGCGGCACAGCTCCGCTACATAGCGCACAAACGATGCCGGCGGAACGATAAATCCTCCTTCTCCCTGTACGGGCTCCATCACAATGCAGGCCAGTTCATCAGGAGCTACTTCTGTTTTCAAAAAAAGATCCAGCTCTTCGATGACGTGCTGCTCGTATTCGCGTTCTGTCATCGAAGCCGGGCGGCGGAACATATATGGATACGGTGCATGATACACCTCCGGGCTGAACGGCCCGAACTTGTGCTTATAAGGCTTTACCTTTGCTGTCATTGCCATGGTCATATTTGTGCGTCCGTGAAAACCGCGTTCGAATGTGAGCACTCCTGACCGCCCAGTTGCCTTCCGGGCGATTTTCACCGCATTTTCCACGGCTTCCGCCCCGCTGTTAAACAATGCTGTTTTCTTCGCCTCTGCCCCCGGAGCAAGGTTGCTCAGGCGAGCCGCCAGTTCAATATACGAGTCGTACATTATTACATTAAACCCAGGGTGCGTGATCTTGTCCATCTGTTTTTTGGCCGCTTCCACAACTTTTGGATGCGAATGTCCCACGTTCATTGTGCCGATGGCACCAGCGAAATCAATGAACTCCGCTCCGTTTTCATCAATGATTGTTGCCCCCTGCCCGCTGGCTGCAATTGAGCGGTTTCCGTTCCCGATACTTTTTGGTACGTATTGATCTCTTTTTTCCTGCCATGTCTGATGCAGTGCTTTCATCGAAACGAAGCCTCCTAATTGTTTTTATTTTTCGCAATTGTATAATTATTTTGGTATCATGAGTAGAACCAGTTACGAAAAATAAATGGTACCAGCCGGAGCGTGACATTACATTGTTTTATATCCCTATTTCCCGCCATGACAAAGTTTCACCTATTTATAAGCAAATATATCAATGGTTTCAGCAGGAAATTTTATCGGGAAGATTATCTGCCAATACGCAGCTTCCTTCTAAGCGTTCGCTTGCAGAGACCCTTTCCGTAAGCCAGAACAGCGTGCTTTCTGCTTATATGCAGCTGCATGCCGAGGGTTACATTTATACAGCAGAGCGAAAAGGCTATTTTGTAGAACGCCTGGAGCCCCTTTCCCTCGGCGCCCCTTCTCTGCCAGCGTCGAATGAACCTGCGCCGCCAAGTGCACGGGATTATACGTATTCTTTTTCCCATATGAGTGTCGATGCGTTCCGCTTTCCATTCAAGCAATGGCGAAAAGCTGAGCAGGCAGCCGCCGATGCCTCTCTTGACTCCTGGTGTGACATCGACCCGCCCGCTGGAGCGGAGCGCCTCCGAACAGCTATCAGCTATTCTGTCCGGCAGATGAGAGGAGTGGAATGCCGTCCGGAGCAGATCATTATCGGGGCCAGTACCCAGGCGCTGCTGCAGCTGCTTGTGCATCTTCTTGGTCCTGATCGTTCCTACGCCCTCGAAGACCCTGGATACCAGCGGATCCGGCTGTTGCTTGAAAAAAGCGGGCAGCGCACCGAACTCCTGCCTGTCGATCGCCACGGGCTTCAGACTAAAGCGCTGCAGAATACAGCATCCGACACCGTCATTGTCACTCCTTCCCATCAGATGCCGCTCGGTTCCATCATGCCGGTTTCCCGCCGGATTCAATTGCTGAACTGGTGCTATGAAAAGGCGGATCGCTATATTATTGAAGATGATTACGATTCAGAATTCCGCTATGAAGGAGACATGATCCCGGCTCTGCAAAGCCTTGATAAGCAGGACCGCGTCGTCTACATGGGCACCTATTCCAAATCTCTTCTCCCGGGCCTTAGGATCAGCTACATGGTTCTGCCCCCGGCACTCGCAGCGGCTTTTCAGGAGGAGGGCACGCACTTGATTCAAACAGCGTCTTCACTTCACCAGCAGACCCTTGCCCATTTTATTGAAACCGGCGAATACCGGAAGCATGTTCGGCGTATGAGCCGCCATTACGGAGAGATCCGGGAGCTTTTGATTCATGAAATTCATCAGGTGTTCGGCAGCCACGCCCCCATTCAAGGCGAAAAGTCGGGCCTTCACTTTCTTCTGCATGTGCAGACGAAGGACTCTTTGGCGTCTATTTTAGGCCGGGCCGCCGCGGGCAAGCTCGAACTGTATGGCATTGACCGGTTTATGAAATACCCGGATCAGGCTCCGCCAACGCTTGTGATCGGGTTTGCCCGGCTTGAAAAGGCATCTTTGCCTGAAGCTGTCCGGGCACTATACCGTGCCTGCTTTCCCTCTCTGGAAGGCAGTGGAAGATTAACGTGAACGAGGTCTTATTCTTTTTTATGTAAAAGTGTGGTATTCTTAGGGAATATGTAAAATGAATTTTAGATGGAGGTCGGAGATTCCATGAGGAAGTCATTTGGCGTACTTCTTGTTTCTTTAAGTCTCGTCCTTCCGATAGGATGTTCATCCATTAACAATGAACCAGATACGCCGGAAAACCAAGCTTCAGAGGAGGAACCGGCTTCTGACGAGGTTCTTTCTGAAAGTATTGACTATATGCAGGAATTAAATCGTTATTCTATTAATATAAATATGGCCCAGACGATCGGCCCCGGCCAGGAGGATCCGGTTACTAACGAACTTACCTCTAACGTGGAGGTAGGGACGGAGCCGTTTGCCTATCATGAAACTTCGACACTGCGGACGACCGAACAGGAGCCGAAGGAAATTGAACGCTACCTGACAGCCGAGGGCTTTTTCACATACGATTCTGCAGAAGAAGAATGGATCAAATATCCAGACGAATTCACCGGGGATCTGAGCGCTTCGAGCCAATCTATCGGGGAGCCGGCAGCTGTACTCGAGCTAATTGAAGCATATGCTTCAGATTTTCAGCTGGAGGAACAGGAATCGGAATATATCATTGAGGCGCGCGGCAATTCTGATCAAATGCGGGAACTAGTTAAAAGTACGGTCGGGTTTACCAATGACGACTTTGACAGCTTGATTGATGATATGCTGTTCACTGGAAACCTGGAAGATACAGTCTATACCATCACTATTGATAAAGACTCAATGCAGACGAAAAGCATCCAGGCAGATTTTAAAATTACCATGAATAACTCTCAGAGCCCGCAGACTTCTTCATCCACTCAGTCTCTTACCTTCACCTATGATGAAGTGAACAATGAACAGACGATCAGCGCTCCGTCCAACGTCGTCGCTACAGCGGAAGAGCTGAATTTTGAAAATCTGCGGGAATGGGAGGAAGGCGAACGGTTCAGCCAAATTGAAGGCCAGAGCATTGCCGAGCTTATGTATCCCGACCGCCAGCCGGCGAATTGGATGATCGAGCACGGTTCTTTGCCGACGCTTGAACAGAAGCTCGGCCTGCCGCCTCTTTCTGAGCAGGGCAGTGATGAATAATAAACAGGCAGAGAGGCTTATCTCTGCCTGTTTATTTACGCGCAAGCGCTGTTACCCGCAGCTTCCAGCGCTCAAGCACCGGCATATACACCGAAGCGACGTAGCGCATTTTTTCTTCACTGCTCATTGTTTCTGCCTCGATCAAGCTCCGTACTTCTTCGGTCGCCTGCTCAAAGGCTTCGAGATCCTGCCTCCACTCCTCTTCCTGCCCGAACAAATAGGCCATCGTCACTGTCTGCGAGGAAAAAAGCGAGGATTCTCTGGTCGTGCTATCCAGCAGGCGATCACCGTTGTCTTCGAACCCTTCCCGGTAAAACCCTGTCACCTGTACCATGCTTTCCTGTACCATCTGCAGCCAGTCACTGTACTGCTGAAGAAATGTTGCTTCTGCCCGGCGAAGATGCTCACTCATCATTATCTGCCCCTTTTCATCCTTTACCGTGGTTATAACATAATCAGCCCTCAATACATATAAAAAACCTTCAGGCCCAGGCCCAAAGGTTTTATGTATTAGTTTTTGCTGTCGAAAAAATAGGCCGATGCCGTCGCACCACTTTGCTCATACTTCCCCATATGACGGCGTTTCTGGCGCGATCCCTGCAGCTCTTCCTGGATGACCTGCTTCCAGCTGGCAAGACGGCCATCAATATAACGATTCATTTTAATCGTTTCTTCCCCAAGCTGCCGCTCGGCCTCCGTCCATTTCTCCACAGGCGGCAGGCCTTTCAGCTGCTGGTCCCGCGCCTGCAGGAAAAGGTCCACGCTTTCGATGTACTCATCCCTCGGCTGTTCATTAACTGGCATAGGCTGCGCCACTTTCTCGTACAGCTCCCGGGTCGTGACATAAAGTTTACGAACAACGCTCATTACGCCCGGCCACCTTCGCGGAAACGGAGCTCCCGGTCTTTTTGCATTGCCTGCTTCCACGTATCGCGAAACTCTTCCACAAGGCCGTAAATCTCCTGCAGAACCTTTGTATCATTGCTCACATTCGCCTCAATTAACCGTCGGTACATGTAATCATACATCTGCATCATGCTATTGCCAATCTCACTATCCGTTTTCAGCGTAATCATCAGTTCCCCGATAATGTTCTGCGCCCGGATCATCAGCTTGTTTTTCTCTTCCACTTTTCCCTCGTTCATCGCCTTCTCCGCTTTTTGGAGAAATTTCAAGCAGCCGTTGTATAAAAGAAGCGTAAGCTCTCCCGGCGAAGCGGTCTGCATTGCCTGCTGCTGATAAGGGTTGGCTTTAACTGACGCCGGTCTCGGGGCAGAGACTGCCTGTTTTGAAGAAAATGTTTTCTTCGGCTTTTCTTTTTCGGGAGAAGCCGTCTGCTTCATTGCCTGCTGGTACATCGCCTGTGCCTGGTTAAAACTCATATATTTTCTTCCTCCTCAAGAAGGTTCTACTCTTACTGGCCATTGTTCATAAACTGCATCAAGTAGTTAGACTGCGAGTTCGCCCGGCTCATCGCCTGCTCCATCGCCGTAAACTGGCGGTAATACCGGTTTTCCACCGACACCATCCGGTCCTCAAACTGGGCGATGCGATCTTCGATGTTTTCCATATTGCGTCCGAGCGTAAACTGGTGCGGAAGCAGCTTGCCTTTGTATCCCCCTGCCCGTTCAGCAAGCGCGGTCACCCCGTTGTCGAGCGTTTCTCTCATCCGGCGGGCGAGACCCTGGGTTTCTGTTGTGGAGCCGCTCGCGGCAAACAGCTGGTAAACTCCTTCACTGTCGTCTTCAATCGCCTGGCGCAGCTTGGCTTCGTCGATTTCGAGCTTGCCGTTATCCGTGTAGCTTGAGCTTGTCGTAATGCCGATCGAATAGAGCGTATTATAGGCTGAATCGGTGCCGTTTACCTGCTCATATAAAAGCGAACGCATATTGTTCATGACGTTCGATATGGAGCTGTCGCTGCGGAGCAGGCCGCTCCGGGCTTTTTCCTCCCACAGCTCAATTTCCTTTTCGCTCATTTCTTCTTTTTGTTCATCGCTGAGCGGCTTAAAATCCCGGTTTACTTTTTCATTCAGCTTGCCGTTTACATCTTCGATAATTTTATTATATTCTTCGATGAAGCCTTTAACTGTATCCATAACACCGTCAGTGTTCGTATCGGAGCCAAGCGTTACCGCCCCGTCCGTTTCAGCAAACGTTTCTTTAAGCGTAATGCTCATCCCGTTGACCTCGAACGTATTTTTGGGCCGCTCGGTTTCGAGCCCGTTCATCGTAAACACAGCATTTTGTTCGCCCTGGCGGGACTCACCTTCTACGTTGTTCAGGCCCAGGGTGTTGTTAAGAAATCCCCCTGAAAAAAGCATTTCATCGCCGTTTTTGTTAAAATCGCCTGTCTCCGACCGGGTGAGCGCCACTTTGCCGGAATGTTCGTCATAAAACGCACTAACGCCCGCCCCGGAAGAGCTGATCGTGCTCATAATATTGTTCATCGACTGCGCACTTGTGAACGTGAATTTATTTTTCTGCTCCTTACCGTCTTTATCAAAGGTGGTAATCGTATTGGTAGAATACTGCTGGGTGAATGTCGCTTCAATCGTTCCGGTTACCGCTTCGCCGAGCGTGACTCTGCCGGTTTTCGTATCCACATAGGCTTCCCCGGTCTTAAGCTCCTGCTCCGGATCCGTGACAATCGTCAGTGTGGCGCCTCCGTTTACGCTGATATCCAGCGTCTCTGGGTCAATCGCCCCTTTGCCGAGCGAAAAGGAAGAAGTCGCGGTAGCTGCGTCAATTGTTTTGGTTTCATTGGTCGCGGCATACTGGACGCTGATGCTTTTGCCGCTCGTCACCGCCGAACTAAACTCCAAATCAATCTGGTCGCTGTTAAAGCTGGCCCGTACCTGACCAGGCTCGAGCGGATCCGTGCCGGTTACTACCTCGTACTGCTTGCCGCTCACCTTCACGATCATATCGTCCGAATTTTGTTTAAGCTTGCTGCCTTCCACACTGTAGGACGTGCTGCCGTCGGCGTTGATTGTTTTGCTTTGAATCACGCCTTTGCTCCATTGCGGTTCTTTCCCGGTCGCAAATGTCTGGCTGCCGATAGCCTCCGAAGCGGAAAAACCGGGACCGGTCGCCCGTTCAGAGCTGCTCTGCGACGCTGATTTGGCCAGCTGCTTGACTTCGCTGATGGAATAAGTGGCGTTGCCGGCACTGGCTGAAGCCGTGGCGCTCACCCGGCTTTCATTGGTGGAGGTGGCCGAGCGGGCTGTCATCGAGGACTTCTTCATAATCGAATCAAAAATCGTATTCCGGAAATCAAAAAACTGTTTGTTGACTTCCTGGTACATTTCCGTCTGCCACTCGAGCGTCTGCTTCTTTTGATTCAGCTTGTTGATCGGCTGGCGCTCCGCACGCATTAAATCTTTAACTACCTGGTCAATATCCATTCCTGAAGCAAACCCGGATACTCGCATGAATGATAGGCTCCCTTCTGCCGTTTTCTTCGTTATTGTTACTATCGGAAATAACGAAAGCCAGTTGAAGCATTTAACGCAGTTTTTCTAAAATATGAAAAAAGACCCGGATTACCTCCGGGCCTCTGGGACATTGCTATTCACTTTTTTCAACGGCATGGCCGCCAAACCCTTTACGGAGAGCTGCAACCACCTTGCCGTTAAAGGTATCGGTTTCCTGCGAACGATAGCGCATCATAAGCGAGAGCGCAATGACCGGGGTCGTTGCCTCGTATTCAAGCGCAGACTCTACGCTCCACTTGCCTTCGCCGGAGGAATGCATCACGCCGCGGATATCATCGAGCCTGGCATCACCGCGGAAGGCTTCTTCCATCAGTTCCATCAGCCAGCCGCGGATGACCGAGCCGTTGTTCCAGACGCGGGCCACCTGCTCGTAGTCGTAGTCAAACGGCCCTTTTTCAAGCAGTTCAAACCCTTCGCCCATCGCGGCCATCATGCCGTATTCGATGCCGTTATGCACCATTTTCAGATAGTGGGCGCTGCCGCCTTCCCCGGTGTAGTGATAACCGTTCTCCACCGACAGGTCCTGCATGAGCGGCTCCAATACCGGAAAAATGTCCTTGCGTCCGCCGATCATCAGGCAGGCGCCGTTTCTGGCACCGGAAATGCCGCCGCTTGTACCAACATCAAAGAAGTGGACTCCTCTTGCTTCAAGCGCTTCATAATGAGCAAGCGTCCGCTTATAGTGAGAGTTGCCGGCGTCGATTAAAATGTCTCCTTCATCGAGGTACGAGGCCGTTTCGGTAAGCACCTGATCCGTGGCATCCCCCGCCGGCACCATCACCCAGATGATACGCGGCTTTGGAAGCTGGTCCACCAGATCCTGCACCGAAGAGGCCGTGCCGCCTCCGTCGTTTTGAAAACTGCTGCGAAATTCTTCGGACAGATCGTAGGCAACAACGTCATGATTTTTATCAAGCATCTGCAGACCGATATTGTACCCCATTTTACCTAATCCAATAATTCCTGCTTTCATGTTCTCCACTCCCTTTTTCTATTTATACGAAGATACTTAAAATCAGTGCTACACCAAAACCAACAAAACCGATAATTGTTTCCATGACGGTCCATGTCTGCAGCGTTTGTTTTTCGTTCAGGCCAAAGTACCTGCTGACTAGCCAGAACCCGGAGTCGTTCACGTGGGAGAAGGCTGTCGCACCGGAAGCAATTGTAATAACGAGCAGTCCGAGCATCGGCTCGCTGACGTTGTATGTTTCAAGCAGCGGCGCTACAAGGCCGGCGGCTGTTACCATCGCAACAGTTGCAGAACCCTGGGCTACACGGACAAGTACAGCTGTTATAAAGGCAAAGACAAGAATCGGCATGTTTGCATTCTCCATCGCATTTGCAAGCACGTCGCCGACACCGGACTGGATCAGCATTTCACCGAACACGCCACCGGCACCGGTAACAAGAATAATAATCCCGGCAGGCTCGAGGGCTTTCGTCGTAATCTGCTGCACTTCTTCTTTCGAATAACCCCGGCGGATACCGAATACATAAAAGGTTAAAAGTGCCGCCACGGTCAGGGCGAAGAACGGATCCCCGATAAAGGACAGTATTTCATACGCTGTGCTTTCTTCTGATAGGAAAACTCCGGATCCCGTGTTAAGCAAAATCAGCACAAGAGGAAGCAGGATGATAGCAAGAACGCTGCGGAAGCTCGGCAGCTCGCGGTCGTACTCCACGTTTCTCATCTGTTCCATCATGTATTCCGGAACGCCGATGTCGATTTTTTTCGCCATGTATTTCCCGAACATCGGGCCGGCAATCGCTACTGCCGGAAGACCGGCAAGTGCGCCAAACAGAATAACCCAGCCGAGGTCAGCGCCGATAATTGAAGCAACCGAAATCGGTCCCGGCGTTGGCGGAATAAAGCTGTGCGTAACGGCAAGACCGGCTACGAGCGGAATACCGTAGTACACGAGCGATTTTTTCGTTTTACGGACAAGGCTGTACACAATTGGAATTAAGATAACAAGGGCAACGTCCAAAAAGACGGGAATAGATACGATAAAGCCTGTAAGCGCAAGAGCCCAGCTGACGTTCTTTTCTCCAAATTTATCAACGAGCGTCAGTGCCAGACGTTCGGCGCCGCCGGAGACACGAAGCATTTCCCCAAACATGGCCCCAAGACCGATAACGACGGCAATAAATCCGAGAGTGCCGCCCATTCCTTCTTCAATGGTTGTTATAATTTCGCCCGGCGGCATGCCAACAGCAATCCCGACGAGGAAACTAACGACGAGCAAAGCGATAAAGGCCTGAAGCTTCGTCCTCATAACTAAAAATAACAGTGCAACAATTGCTAAAACGGCTACAATAATGAGCCACGGTGCTGAAGTCGTCATAGTATTTCTCCTTTTTCAGTAGAAAGTGTGCGTTTGCCCTCTGCGTGTGCACGCTGCACGTCGGCAATCGCGGAAAATTCAGATTGAAGATTGCGTGCAAGCCGCAGAAAGATCGGCTTTAAATCCCGGTACGCCGTCACATTGTCCATGATCGGAGACTGCCGTGTTTCAATCGGAATAAGCTCGTGAATCGTGTCCAGGCTTTCTTTCTGACCGGTTGCCGTCATGGCGAGCCAGGCAGCGCCGAAGCAGGCGCTCTGATGGCTGTCCGGAACGACAATGTCGCTTTCGAATATGTCTGCCATCATCTGCTTCCACAGCTCCGAGCGGGCGAACCCGCCGTTGGCACGGAATTCCTTAATGTTGATACCGGCCTCAATCAGGGCTACGACGACGGCGTACATTTGCATCATGACGCCTTCCATGACGCTCCGGACCATCTGTTCACGCCCGTGATGAAGCGTCAGTCCGAAGAACACGCCCTTGGTGTCGCTGTTCCAGAACGGAGCTCGTTCGCCGGTCATATACGGGAGAAACAGCAGGCCGTCGGAGCCGGGCATCACGCTTTCTGCCATTTCCGTCAGTACGTCGTACGGGTCTGTACCGTTTTTCCGGCACTGTTCCTTTAGATCCGGCATAATTTTATCCCGCATCCAGCGCAGCGCAATACCGCCGTTGTTAATTGGGCCGCCGATCACCCACAGCTCATCGGTGAGCGCATAGCAGAAGATCCGCCCCTTCGGATCCGTATACGGCCGGTCGATGACCGTACGTATCGCTCCACTTGTACCAATCGAACACGCAACCACACCTTCCTCGAGCGCCCCGGACCCGACGTTTGCAAGCACACCATCGCTTGCCCCGATTACGACTGTGGTCGTTTCCTGCAAATGCAGACGCTTGCAGACGTCTTTGTTCAAGTCGCTGCGATGATACGTCGTGCTTACCGGTATGGATAAATGGTTTTCCGTAATACCGGCAAGCGCCAGCGCTCTGTCATCCCACTGCTTTTTATGGATATTGAAAAGGCCCGAGGCAGAAGCGATAGAGTAATCAACGATGTATTCCCCGAACCATTTATAGAACAGAAATTCCTTCACCGAAATCCACTTTGCTGCCTTTGCAGCGATTTCTTCCCGGTATTTCTGAAACCACATAATCTTGGTGAGCGGTGCCATGGGGTGGATCGGCGTCCCCGTACGTTCAAAAATATCCTGCCCGTTTTCGGCCTTTACTTTTTCGGTTTCATGTACTGACCGCTGATCGGCCCAGGTAAGCGCCTGCGTCAGCGGCTCGCCGCTGTCGTCCACTGCAAGAATACTATGCATCGCAGCGCTGAAGCCGATCGTTCCAATATGCTTTCCTTCTTTAGCAACGTCTTCGATGACGTTTTTCAGCGTCTGTTCAACGGCACGCAAAATTTCGTAAGGATCCTGCTCCTTCCAGGCCGGGTCCGGAGAATAAATTGGATATTCAAGCTCCCGTTCCGCCCAGATTTTTCCCTCCGTATCATAAGCCAGCGTTTTCGTACTCGTTGTACCTATATCCACACCGGCTGTAAGTGATTCAGCCATAACATCTACTCCCTCGCTTTCGGTAACGCTTTCAGATAATGAAAATATTTTTCTCAACTCGTTATTATACGTGAAATAAAATTCTATGCAAGCGTTTTAAGAAAATTTTTTTCATGATTTATTATAGAAAATTGAAATTTATTCCTTTATGATATAAGCAAGACTTTTTCCTCCGGAGGGGTACTTATGGCTACCGAAACGACTCACGTCCGCCAGCGGATCCAATCGCTGTACAACAGCTTCAGTGATAAAGAAAAACAAATCGCTGACTATATGCTGCAAAATCCCGAAACTATCGTTCATTCGACCATCAATCAGGTAGCCGACCAGCTTTCCCTTGCAGACGCTACCGTGTTTCGTTTCTGCAAGCGGCTCGGCTTTAAGGGCTACCAGGCGATGAAAATCGCGCTCGCCTCCGATATTATCGAACCAATCGAAGATATTCATGAAACAATCCAGGAAAGCGATACCGAGGTCGAGGTGATGGCCAAGGTGTTTCAAAGCAACAAAAATGCCCTCACCTACACGCAGGAGGTGCTTGATGAGACCACCGTCCGTCAGGCGGTCGAGTACCTGCTTGAAGCGTCGGAGCTCCACTTCTATGGAAGCGGCGGCTCCGGCGTCACAGCCCAGGACGGCCAGCATAAGTTTATGCGCACCGGGCTGCCAAGCCATGCCTATACCGATGCCCACTGGCAGGTAATGGCCGCATCCCAGCTGAAGCCAAACGACGTTGCTATTGTGATTTCGCATTCGGGAGCCAATGAAGACGTTCTTGAAGCGATGGATGTGGCCAAAGAGCAGGGAGCCCGCATTATTGCCATTACAAGCTATGCGAAAACGCCGATCAGCCAAAAAGCAGACCTGACCCTGCAGACAATCTCCAGGGAAACTGAATACCGCTCCGAAGCCCTTGCCTCCAGACTTGCCGAACTCTCCCTGCTCGATGGCCTGTATGTGAATTACTGCATCAAAAAGAAAGACCAGGCTCAAGAAGCCGTGGCCAAAATACGCAAAGCCGTCGCCCGGAAAAAGCTATAGGAAAAGCGGAGCCACCCTGAACAGCCGTTCCAGACAGCTGGCGTAATCTTGGCTGGAAGCGTCGTAAGACGGTGAAGTCAGGATGCAGCCAATGGACTGGACGGCTGGGTGGCAAAGCTGGACAGCAAGAAAGGCGGAGCCACCCTTATTGTAAGGAAGTTCGATGGTGACATCATCGAACTGCCCTGCTCCGCAGATCCCTAAATAAAAGACAACCCGGCTTCTCCTGAAAATAGGAAAAGCCGGGTTGCAATCGTTATTCAATACGTTCTACCAATGCAGCATAATTATGCTTCGGGCTGTTTACTTCAGTACTTACGGGATACATGGCCATACGCGAAGCGTCAAACGGCTGCAGGAGTGACTTCAACACTTTTTTATCGGTTTCATCAGGATCGAGCCAGACTTTTCTTGCTTCTTCATTCAGAATGACCGGCATCCGGTGGTGAATTTGCTGCATCATATCGTTGGCTTCGGTTGTAATAATCGTACAGGACGTGATTGTTTCATTTTCGCTTTCCCATCTGTCCCACAGTCCGGCAAAGGCAAACGGCTCCTCATCATCGACCGTGATTCGGTACGGCTGCTTTGTCCCGCCTTCGCGGTCCCATTCATAGAAACCATCAGCAATCACGAGGCAGCGCCGGCGTTCGAGCAGGCGGCGGAATGCCGGTTTAGTATCGACACTTTCTGCCCGGGCGTTGATCATTTTATGTCCGATTTTTTTATCATCTGCCCAAGAAGGAATGAGCCCCCATTGCAGCCAGCCTGCTTTCGTCTGTTCTGCGGAGGACGCCACTGCCATCACTTTCTGGGACGGAGCTATGTTGTAGCTTTCCGGCCCTTCCGGGAACGATGTGCCGAAGGCCCGCTCCAGCGCCTCCCTGGAATGAAACAACGTGTATCTTCCGCACATACCGCTGCACCTCCCTTTACAGTTTATGTACCCAAAAAACGATCCTTCTACTTAAAAAAATTGCTGTTTCGCAAATCCCAGCCGGCAATCACAAAGCACACCACAGCATAAAGGCTTAGAAATCCTCCAAGAATCCCGTATGATGCCCCCTCAAATCCCTGGATACGCATATAACCATAATAAAAAAGTGACAAAGCCGAAGCCATTAGCGCAATACCCGGCAGCATCCTAACCCAGAGTGCCCATCCTTTCATTACAAATACCAGTGTAAAGAAGAGAGCTATCACTCCCGGAAGTATAGATGTTGTAAATGGTCCACTGATCATGATATCTCTCCCATTGTGCCCCCATTAATAAAAGCCGGCCAAATGCCCATGCCCGCACTTCTCTTCTAATAAAGTAACATAATTTGCCATCAAACACCCTAATTTAGGCAGTACGCACACGAACCTCTATCCGAAAATCTGCGAAGCAATCGCATACAGATTTCCATTCCGGGGTTCTATAATCGAAGGAGCCCGGGCCATCATAAGCGGCTCGCTCTGTTTTTCAAAACCACACTGTCGGAGTGTCTCCGTCATGATCCTGTTTTCTCCGGTAAGATCTACCCGCACTTTCACCGGATGCGATTCGATCAACTGTTCGAGCAGCTCTGCTGCCGCTTTTTCATTCGGTGCCGCGATTGGCCCCAGCAGCAGCTGCCCTTCATGCCAGATCGACAGGCCAAAGCCAGCCGGATGGTTTTGGTCATCCAATAATATTAGCGCCTGGTGGGCCTGGGTGATCCGGTGACGCAAAAAGGCACTCCGGTCCTGGCCGAACGCCCCAAGATCGAGCTGCTGTAAGCTGTTCCAGTCGTGGGCTTCGTACGTTCTTATGCTGGACGGCCGAACAATGCTGGTTTTCTTCACCACCTGGCCCGGGGCAACATATTTGTAAACCTTGCCCGCTTCCTCAAACCCGAGCTGCCGGTAGAGCGGCTTCCCTTCTTTCGTAGCAAACAGCAGGACACCAGCGTTTACTGGAATTGTATTTAAGCATGCCTTCACTGCTTCCTTTGCCAGCCCCTGACGACGGCAGCTCTTCCTCACAATAACGAGGCCGAGCGCAGCAGCTGCCTTCCCATATGGAATCACTGCCGCACTGGACATCACCCTGCCCTCCGGCGTTTTATGTCCGTACACTACTCCCGCCGCGAGCACTGCTTTCATTTCCGCTCCGTCGTAGTCCCAGCCAACTTCCCGTAGCAGCTGCACGAGTTCCGGAATGTCTTCTTCGGTCAGCTGCTGCATCGTAAGTGTCATCTGCCTGCCCTCTTTTCTGTATCCGTCATGCTTTTGTCTATCCACGCCTGCTCTGCTTTCATCTTCCAGTAAATATACAAATCCTCTGTGGCCATAATTACATAAATCACTCCGTAAAAGAGGTATGCATCTGTCGTAAATGGAGCGGAGATCCAATGAATAATGGTCATCAACAGAAGCAGGGCGCTGCCGAAGAGATCCTTCTTTAAGCGCCCTGCATAAATTGATTTTTTGTTCACAGCTTTTTGCTGTTTGGCGTTCACTTTCTTCACCTCTCGCCTGCACGGGCCCTTTTTACAGTTTCACTGTATTTTTCCCATGGCTTTTTGCTTCATACAGGGCTTCATCCGCTTTCAGCATCATGTTCTCCCGGCTGCGGTGCAGGGCTGGTATAACGACATTCACGCCGATGCTGACCGTCACCTTCGGACTCACACTCGACGTTTCATGACGGATATTCAGCCTGTCTACTTCTTCACTTATCTCATGGGCAATAGCCCGGGCTTCTTTATTATTCGTTTTCGGCAGCAACAAAGCAAACTCTTCTCCGCCGAACCGGGAGGCCACTCCTCCGGAACGCACGCATACTCCGTGGATAGCCCCGGCAATCTGCTTTAAGCACTCGTCCCCCTCCAGGTGGCCATACGTATCATTGAAGTTCTTAAATTCATCCAGATCGATCATCATGACTGCAAGCGGAGACTGGCGTTCCAAGCCTTCGATCCAATAGCGGTGAAAGGCATTATTGAACGCCCTGCGGTTGGCAAGGCCCGTTAAGCCGTCTACATTCGCCATACGCTCGAGCTTACGGATATTTGCGTTATGCTTGGTGCGGTCCCGGATAATGCCAATCATTCCAATGATTCGTCGATACATAAAAACAGGGCTTGCCATGACTTCGAGCTCCATCACCGTCCCATCCTGGCGCCGCAGATTTACTTCAAAATGCTGGGAATGTCCTTTCATAACCCGGTCAGTATATCTCTGGACCAAGTCGTAGTCTGTGAAATTTAATTCATTCATCGACTGGCCAATCACGGTGTCCCGTTCCTTGTTAAGCATTTCAAGCAGTTTTTCATTTACTTCAATCACGCTGCCACGGCTGTTCAGCAGAAATACTGGAGAGAGCGGCTGGTCAAACAGGGCATGGTAATAGTTTCGCTGCACCCGTTGGTCTACACTGCGCTTAAACACAAACCAAAGCAGACAGCTAAGGATAATTATGCCAGTAAGCAAACGAACAATCAGCCAGTCTGTTTCAAGTGGTGCTCCCAGAAAAAATACATCGTAAAAATTCACCAGCATAAATGCCGGAACTAAGACGAGCATCGCCAGCGTGACACGCTTTGCCACTTCCTGGGTTTTAATCTGCGCTATTTCCTTATGCTTCATTTTACACCCCGCCCTGCTCGAAAGCCTCCGCATAAATCCTTTAAGCCTTTATGCCTCAGCGCGATAATATTCATAGTATTGACTCATTTTATCACATGTCTTAAGTTTTAGGTATATATAATCAAAAAGGGTGCAGTTTCAGCTTTTTTAATAGCCGTTTGGTATCCATATTTTAACATAATTTTTTATACGCATGTATTTCTTTTAAGTATTATGATTAGTAACCCTATTAACCAATTATTTCTGTATATAAACCTCTCTACCTTCGTGAGAATTTTCCTAAATAAAAAGAGCTGTTTTAATTTAACAGCTCTTTACATAGATTAATTGTTATTTTCACGTTTTTAGCATGCAGCTGATGACCGAAAATTATTGGCTTCTTTATCCAAATGCAAGAACAGCCTTTCTCACTTCATTCGGGGCATTTTCCAACTGCTCAAATGCCTGCTGCACATCCTGAAAATTAAAGCGGTGAGAAACCATTGATTTTACATCCAATTCCCCCTGATTAATATACTCAATAATCTCTGGGAACTTATTGGACTGCAGCCTTGAGCCAACAATCATCAGCTCTTTTTTCGTAATGTCCAGGGAAGTAAGGGAAGAAGGAGCTTTATTAAAACCTAGCGTCACTACCCGGCCTGCAATAGAGGCCATCGAAACCGCCTGTTCAAACGTTTTTTCCGTTCCTACTGCATCGATTACCACATTCGCCATCATTCCGTTTGTTTCCTGGCTTACCCGGTCAAACACGTCCGGCTCATTTCCAGGATTAATAGTGACGTCCGCCCCGATCGAAGAGGCATAATTCAATCGCTCATCGTTCAGGTCCGTCATAATCACCCGTGCTTTTTTCAATTTGGCGACAAGAAGACAGCTGATGCCTGTCGGACCTGCGCCCGTAATCAGCACCGTATCTCCCTCTTTCACGCTTCCTCTTGCAGTTGCCTGCGCCCCTATCGTTAAAGGCTCTGTCAGCACAGCTTCGTTCCAGGACGTTTCTTCATCTAATTTATGCCAATTTTTCTCAGGAGCAGACATAAATTCTCTCATCCCGCCGTCCCGGTGCACACCGTACACTTCCAGGTTTTCACACACATTGGGCTGGCCCTGCTTACATGCATAGCATTCCCCGCAGCTCTGAATTGGCTCCAGGGAAACCTTGTCCCCGACTTGTAAAGAATGAACGCTTTCTCCTATTTCGGCTACTTCCCCTGCTACTTCGTGACCGATAATACGGGGGTACACGGTGAAAGGGTTGCTGCCGTGATAGATATGCATGTCCGAACCGCAGATCCCGGCTGCATGGACCTTCACGAGCACCTCATGTTCGTTTTCTATCCGTGGCTTTTCGATTTCTATCACATTTAGCTGGCCAGGTTCTGAAACTTGTATAGCTTTCATATTATTCTTCCTTTCTATTATTCAAATAACCCAGGCAGGAATAAAGATATTGATGGAATGAAGCTGACCAATAGCAGTACTGCCAGGGACACACCGAGAAATGGAATCAATTCCTTGAACGCTTTTCCTACAGAAACCTTCGCCAGGTCAGCTGCCACAAATAAACAAACCCCTACCGGCGGTGTAGATAGACCGATCATTAACGCAAGTACCATCACTACGCCAAAGTGCACGGTATCCATTCCAATTGATTCGGCTACTGGCAACAGTACCGGAAACAGAATAGTGAGCGCAGCAATGGTTTCCATGAACATGCCTACAATCAATAAAAGCAGGAGCAGCATTAAAATAATCAACACACCGTTATCTGTAAGGGACAAGAGCCCGTCCGCCAGCATCGTTGGGATCCCTTCACTGACCAGTATCCAGCCAAACAGATTGGCAAACCCTACTAAAAGCAGGATGGCGGCAGTGGCGACAATGGTATCGATCAATAATTTCGGGAAGTTTCTTAAATGTAATTTGCGGTAGACTGCGGCGCCAATGACAAAAGCGTACAATACTGCTACGACTGCGGCTTCTGTTGGCGTGAAATATCCTCCAAGAATACCCCATAAAATGATGAAAACCATCAAAAGCGCCCAAAAAGCGCCCAAAAATGACTTGAAAAGCTCTTTCGTCGATACCGGATTTTCTTTCGGGTAAGAACGCTTCACCGATACCACGTAAGCGACAATGAAAAAGCCTAAGGCCAGCAGTAAGCCGGGAATCGCCCCTGCCAGGAATAAATCTCCAATAGACGCTCCTGCAAGCGTTCCGACAATAATCATCGGCAAAGAAGGCGGGATCATCGGTCCTACAGTCGAAGACATCGACGTTACGGCCGCGGAAAAGCCCGGACCATAGCCTTCCTTTTTCATCGCAGGAATAAGCACTGAACCGATGCTTGCTGTATCGGCCAGGGCAGTTCCGGAAATGCCAGAGAAGCCTAACGAAGAAGCGACGTTCGTTAAACTCAGTCCGCCGCGGACCCTTCCGACAGATGCCTTGGAAAACTGTATGATTTTGTCCGTAATGCCGCCTTCGTTCATTAAGTTTCCAGCCAGAATAAATGCTGGTATGGCTACAAGTGTAAAGGAGTTTATCCCTGCAAACATTGTCTGGGGAATAATGGTTAACGACTCCCCATTAATTAACAAATACACTAATGATGAAACGGCAAGACTAAAAACAATGGGCATGCCGGCAAGCAATAATACTAAAAATAAACCAACTAACAAAAAAGCCATTATTTCTCACCTGCTTCTATATTTGTCGACGTCCATTGAGAAATCACAAAAAGAACAGAGTAGCAAAGAAGCAATAACCCCAGTACAGGTACCGCCGCATAAACGTATTGCATAGGAATGCCAGAGGCAGGCGAACTAAAGAAAGTACCCAGCAGATAAAAGTTGATGCCTTCTACGACTAAATACGCTGCTACGATGCCGATCAGGGTATGTACAATGGTTTCGTAAACCGCCCGCTGCTTTGCCGATAAAAACGAATAGATAAAATCCACTTTTATAAATTCTTTTCGATACAATGCCAGCGGAGCGGCGAACGCAATCGTGTAAACAAAAAGATATCTTGTAATCTCCTCGGTCCACAGCACGGTCACCGGAAGGAAGCGAATAACTATCTGAAAGATCACTACAAGCAGCAAAGCGCTAAAAAGCAATAAGACAATGCCCTGTATGGCTCTATCCAATGTATTAATCCACCTCATTCGCTATTCTCCCTTTCTTTGCCCTGCTCCACAATCTGCTGATACATCTCGTACTGCTCTTGGTCAAAATATTCCCTGATAGCAGGCTGCATGGCTTGCTGAAATGCTTTCTGGTCCACGTTTTCATTAAACTGCACGCCTTCATCCCGAAGCGTCTGCTCCACGGTTTCCACCTGTTCGGTGAATAATTCCTGGGAGTATTCCTGGGCGTCCTCTGCCGCACGTTGTACTTCGTCCTGTTCCTCCGGCGTCAGCGCTTCGAACTGGTCGTTTCCTATAACCACGTAGATCCAGGAACGGACGTGCTGGGTTTCATTGATGTAGTTCTGTACTTCATAAAATCCGTTACTTTGAATAAGATCATTAGGGTTTTCCTGGCCGTCTATAACCCCCTGCTGCAGAGCGGTGAACACCTCGCTCAGGCTGATGGACTGCGGCTGGGCCCCGGCTTCCGACCAAGCATCAATAAACAGCGGAACATTAGGCACTCTCATATCAAGCCCATTCAAATCCTCCGGTGCAGAAATCGGGCGGTTGGAAGTTAAGTTTCTTGGCGAGCGCTCCATATAGAATAGAGGCGTCAGGCCGGCGTTTTCCTTGATATCGCTTTCAATTTCCTGCCCAATTTCACCTTCGACCGTGCTTCTCATATGCTCCTGGCTGTTAAAAGCGTAAGGAGTAGCCATCAGCATCGCGCTCGGTGTCCAGTTTTCCAGCGTTTCCCCGGTGATCGTCATGTCGATCGCCCCGTGCTGAATGCTGTTAATAGTATTAACTTCATCGCCCAGCTGCCCGTTCGCATAAACTTCAATGTTGACGCTCCCGTCGGTATATTCTTCCACACGGTCAGCAAAATATTCCGATGTTTCGTTCCAATAATGGTTGCTGTCCGAAAAATGATTCAGTTTCCACGTTGTTACTTCTTGTTCTTCCGCACTGGGCTGAGTGCTGCATCCACTCAGCGCCAGTACAGAAGCTGTCCCTACTAAAAAGCTTTTCCATATTTTCATGCGGATCCTCCTCATTTTGGACATGAAAATTTCTTAGTTGTTTAAAGCCTCAACCAAACCTGCTGCTGCCTGCCGGACACTTTCCTCGTCATCAAAATACAGGCTGCTGCCCGCACTTACGGCCGCTGCTCCGTTTTGAATCCATTCTTTAATGTTATGCTGGCTCACCCCGCCGGAAGGCATCAGCTGGGCCTGCGGCACCGGCCCGTTCATAGTTTTGATAAAAGAAGGCGAAGCCATATTCCCCGGAAACACCTTTATAATGTCCGAGCCCGCCTGCAGTGCTTCAATAATTTCTGTCGTCGTATAGCAGCCCGGCATGTAAGGCACCTGATATAAATTACATATTTTCGCTATATCCAGGGAGAAATGAGGGGACACAATAAAAGAGGCCCCCGCGAGTATCGCCAGCCTGGCGGTTGTAGGCTCCAACACCGTTCCTGCACCTACGACCGCCTCCGATCCGTACCGCTCCGATAATTCTTCAATCAATTTATCAGCATGCGGAACAGTGAAGGTGATTTCCAGCAAATCTATGCCGCCTTTTTGGGCGCCTACTGCAATCATTTCCGCTTCTTCTTTTGTTTCCCCGCGCACGACTGCCACGATTTTATTCTCTTCTACTTTTTGTATTGCCTGCCATTTTTTCATTTGTTTCCGCTCCTTTTAAACGCCCGAATAGGCCATGAATCCGCCATCCACAGGCACCGTAATTCCTGTGACAAATCTTGAATAAGACGGGTCGGCCAGCCATAATAGCGTGCCGGTTAAATCCTCCGGCTGCCCAAAGCGTTCCATTGGGGTATGATTGATGATTTTCGATGAACGCTCGGTCAGCTGGTCGTTATCATCCAAAAGCATTTTCCGGTTCTGCTTCGTTAAAAAGAATCCCGGTGCCACAGCGTTACAGCGGATATTGTGCTTGGCCATGTGTACGGCCAGCCATTGGGTGAAATTCTCAATGCCGGCTTTAGCAGCACTGTAGGAAAGCACCTTGGTCATTGGGCTCGGCGCGCTCATCGAAGAGATATTGATAACGGTGCTTTCCTCTTCATGAATCATGTGTTTCAGGAAAACTTGCGTAGCAAGCACTGATCCTGTGAAATTTAAATCATGCACGTGATTCATGCCTTCTTCTGTAATATCGAAAAAAGAGTTTGCTTCCGGGTCCTGGACGTCCTCCCAGCGGAACGCTTCATTTGTAGTCACGGCTTCCGGGTGGTTTCCTCCGGCGCCGTTGATCAGGATATGATACTGTCCGTAATGCTCCTGGATTTTTTCATTCGCTGCTTCAATGTCGCTTTTCTTCATCACATCACAGGCAAAGGCAATAGCTTCCCCACCGTCTTCAGTAATTTTGTCAGCTACTTTTTGGGCGTTCTCCTGCTTTCTGCTTAATACAACAACCCGGGCGCCCTGTGCTCCCAGAGCCTCAGCCATCTGTCCGCATAGAACGCCTCCGCCTCCTGTGACAATTGCAACTTTTCCCTTTAGCGAAGTATGTGTCATTTATTTTTGCTCCTTTCGTTTCTGGTCCCAGATCCCAAGCATATACATGATACCTAACGCGCGGTCATACAGGCCGTAGCCGGGGCGCCCCTCTTCATCCCAGATGTGGCGGCCGTGGTCCGGCCGGATGCATCCTTTGTAGCCAATGTCATAGTAAGCATTCATGATATCTGTGATTGGCACGGAGCCGTCTTCTTCTCGGTGGGAGGATTCAATAAAGTCCCCGTTGTCGTACCGGTAAACGTTACGGACGTGGGCAAAATGGATTCTGTTTTGAAACGCGTGAATCATCGCCGGCACATCGTTTTCTTTATTCGCTCCCAGTGCTCCGCTGCATAAGGTCAGACCGTTGTGCTCCTCATCCACCAGCGAGAGTATTCGCTGCAGCTGCTCCTGGTTGGAGACGATTCTCGGGAGGTTAAACACGGACCACGGCGGATCGTCCGGGTGAATGGCCAAGCGGACATCGTGCTCTTTACATACGGGGATGACTCGTTCTAAAAAGTACTGCAGGTTGGAAAATAAATCATCTTCCGATACGCTTTCATACTGCTGAATGGTGTCTTCGATTTTACTCAATCGTTCCGGTTCCCAGCCCGGCATCGTAAATTCGGGATTCTGAAGCACCCGTTCGATGATGTCCTGAGGGCTGGCGTCATTCAGAAGATCTTTTTCATAAAACAGCGCCGTTGAGCCGTCCGGCATTTCTTTAGCCAAATCGGTCCGAATCCAGTCAAACACCGGCATGAAATTGTAGCAGATCACTTTTACTCCGGCGCCGCCCAGATTTTTTATCGTTTCGATATAGTTGGCGATGTATTCTTCCCTGCTCGGAAGCCCTAATTTAATATCTTCATGAACGTTCACACTTTCCACCACTTCTGCTTTAAAGCCGTGGGATTCGATCAGCTGTATTTCGCGCTGTATTTCTTCTTTTTCCCATACTTCACCGGCAGCCTTATGGTGAAGCGCCCAGACGATCTGTGTCGTTCCGGGAATCTGCCTGATGTTTTCCAGCTGTACATTGTCATTGCCTTCGCCGTACCATCGAAATCCAATATCCATTATTCTTTCTCCCTTCAACGAGCTATATCGCTGCCTTGTTGGCTGTTTAGAAAAGCGTTAACGTCTTCTTTAGGTAAGCAGAACGCATCTCCCGGCACCGTATGCGCGAGTACGCCAACTGCTACTGCAAATGTAATCATTTCAGACATATTCTTTGATGCTTCCGGGGACTCCAGAATCTGGTGCAGGATGCCGGCTGAAAACGCATCGCCGCCGCCAATCCGGTCATAAACGGACACATCGTAAACCGGCGCTTCAGCACGCCCGCCTGAAGCGTGCAGCAGCAGCCCGGATAATTGGTGCTGCAAATTGGTGAATGGGCGGCGACGCGAAGAAGCCAGCCAGGTAATTCCGTAATCCTGCATAAAGGCTCTGTACGCCTTTTCCTCCCGGTCTGCATCACCGGAGACGTTATAATTTAAAATGTTCGTAAGGTCCTTCACCCCGGCGAAGCATATATCCACCATCGGAAGAAAGTATTCAAACGCTTCCCGGGCCTGCTCGATGCTCCACAGCTTGCTCCGGTAGTTAAAGTCAAAGCTGATTTGCACTCCATATTCCTTTGCTTTTTTCGCAAGAGCGTACGCTGTCTCGCGCGCCTCCTGGCTGATAGCCAGAGTGATTCCCGAAATATGCAGTATCTGGCAGTCCTGAAACCAGTTGTCACTGATGGTCTCCTGCGGGCTCCACCGGGAAAAGGAAGAATAAGCCCTGTCATAGGTTATCTTCGAAGGGCGCTCGGCTGTTCCTTTTTCCACAAAGTACGTTCCCAGCCGGTTACCTTCCCGCTGAACAGCTCCTGTTTGCACGCCTTCCTTCCGCAGATAGGCCAGAGCTGCATCTCCTACAGGATTATCGGGAAGCGCGGTGATCACTTCTGCTTCTGTACCGAGGTTGCTTAATGCCACGGCCACGTTAATTTCCGCCCCGCCGTAGAAGGTTTCGAGACTCGTATGTTGTTTTAGTGTTTCTGTGCCGGGAGGAGAAAAGCGCATCATCATTTCTCCAAGTGCCATAATTTTTCCCATTGTTTTCTCCTTTATCGAACAAATTAACTAAATCGGTTTAGTTTAATAGAAAAAATTTTAGTTTTCTTCTATTAATTCCTTCACTGACTCTCTGGCAATCAACGTAGGAGCCATTCGAACAATCTGCTGATCATTAATTTCTCCACGAATTTTTTGAAGCAAAATTTCCGCTCCCTTTTCTCCAATCTCTGCACTTGGCTGTTTTATGGCCGTAAGAGACGGCTGGTATACATTCGCGTAGGAAACATCATCAATGCTAATTAAACTAAATTCTTCTGGAATGTGGCGGCCGCTGTTTTTGCACTCATTTAAAATTTCCAACAAAACAAGGTCATTACCAGCAAGGACCGCCGTCGGCGGAGCCGGGCCGCTCATCATTCCAGTCACTTCCTGCTGAATTCTATCCAGAGGTTGATCGATGATGTGGTTTTCCTGCATCTCCAGGCCGTACCGCTCCATACTTATGCGAAAGCCTTCGATACGTTCAAGCCGGGGAGTAACATAAGCCGTAGCCGGCATGGTGACGATGGCAACTCTTGTATGGCCAGCCTGGGCAAAGACCTGTACAGCTGTATCTACCGCTTTAAAATTGTCAAGCAACACCGTATTAACAGCTAAATCAGGAATGATCCGATCCAAAAACACAAGCGGTATGTTTCTTTCCTCCAGAAGTTCATACATATCAATATTGTCCCCAGTAGGAAACACGATAAATCCGTCCACCTGTTTTGCCATTAATGCTTTAATATATTTTCGTTCCTTTTCAGGATCGTCGTCAGCGTTACAAACAATTACGTGCACGTCCGCCTCCATGCAAGCGTCTTCAATTGCCCGTATAATTTCCGTAGAAAATTTATGAAGTATATTTGCCACAATAACACCAATGGTTGATGTTTTTTTCACTTTCAGGCTTCTGGCAACCACATTAGGGGAGTACCCTGTTTCTTCAATTACCCGCTGAATCATGTCTCTCGTTTTCTTAGACATAAATTCATACCGGCCGTTCAAATACTGGGAAACGGTACTTTTGGAAACGTTTGCTTTTTTAGCTACATCTGACATTGTTAAATGAGAAGAGCGTTTTTTTGTCATATCCCCCAGCTTCCTAAATCGGTTTAGTAAATTTATTGTAAACGATCACATTTTCTTTTTACAAGATTTTTTTGTAAATTTGGACTAATATTTTTCGTCTAAGCCAAAGGGAACTGCCTTTTCTTGAAGACAGCTCCCTTTATTTACCTTCTTTTTGATTATGATAGCGTCCCTTTGGCACGATGGAAGTAAAGACATTAGTACTGTTTTCCTACGCTCTTTTAGCCGTTACTGTGTAAAACCCGGATACCGGAAATGAGTGACCAGTTACGTGCAACCCAACGCGGCTGACTGCCTCCTCCATCTGTTCCGGGGAAACGCGGGGAGCGTTGTGTGCATGGGAGGAGTTATCCTCCAGCTCAACAATTACCAGGCTGCCGCCCGGCACGAGCACCCGCTGCACTTCCTCCAGCACCGTTGCAAGAGACGGCGCTTCATGGAGCACGAGCGAAGCCAGGACCACTTCGACTGAAGCCTCAGCGAACGGCAGCTGGTTCATCTCTCCCTCTATGGTCTGTATGTTGGTGAGTGAATCCTGGGCTGCCCTCGCTTCAATGAGTTCGAGCATTTCCCGGTCGCGGTCCAGCGCATAAACCCTTCCTTCTGTTCTTTCTGCAGCAGGGAGAGTTAAATATCCAGTCCCGGCCCCTAAGTCCAGCACACGGCCGGAATCACCAAATGTAACAAGGTCAAGCACCTTTTCCGGCGGGAGTGCTTCCCGTCTTTCTTTTCCATCCAAATATGCCTGTTTATCAGAGAATGAGTGATGATGGTATGTCATCGTTCTGCCCCTTTCTGTGAAGACAACAAAGATATTAAAGACTCTTATTATCTTTAATTAAATATAGCACTGGCTGCTTCGCATGTCCATATTCCTGCTCATCATAAAGAGCCGCCCACTGAATGGGACAGCTCCTCTGCGTCTCTATAAGGGCATTACCTGTTTTTTTGTTTGCCTGCTTTACTATCAGAGGATTCATGCAAAAACTTTTCGAACAACGAGGGATTCGACATAATGGTGACAATCCATTCGTTCGCTTTAAATCCTTTTACGCTCTCGTATAATTTTTCTGTATCGCCGCATTCCACAACCGTGTACCCCCGTTGTTTCCACCCTTCTGTGTTCATGTCCTCACGCCGGCCGACAATTACTTCGCGTTCCTTCGAACTGTAGCAGTAAACAAATGCGGGAGAGTTCATTGTTTCAGCCTCTTTTCTGTAAATATGGAGCGGCAAATAAAAAGCCAGTACTAAGAAGCTTTCTTAGTACTGGCTGCGCCGAAAAGCATTTTCTTTTCAGCTACTTGCCGCGTATTATTTCGTGCATCGGCACCTGGCCTCGTGTCATTGTATCCGTACAAATACAAAAAACCACAGAAATATAGACTTCTGCAGCTTCTCCATCAGCGCTGACTGTCTGAAGATTTCTGCTCGATATTATTTAAAAATTGTTTTAATGACGAACCAAAGCTCCGGCCGCAAACATGCAGGTGCTAGCTTTTCATGCCTTCTTTTATCGTATATCGTCATTCATACATCTACTAACGCCGCTTTACTGGCAGTACATTAACTGGCGCTTTTGTCCAGAATGTTAACCACCCTGAGCTTAAAATGCAGTTACCAAATTCATGCTAAAACTATTGTCTAGTATTTTAAACATAACACAGTTACTATGTCATGCCAATGAAGTATGATAAAAATGGTAATATAAGCATATAACACCAGATGTGAGCAACTAGACAGAAAGGAGACGGAAAGCATGCAGATGATCGGGCTGCTCGGAGGCATGAGCTGGGAGTCGTCCGCGCTATACTACCAGCTGATTAATGAAGAGGTAAACCGACGGCTTGGGCGGCTGCATTCGGCCCGGTGCCTCATGTACAGCGTTGACTTTGAAGAAATTGAACAGATCCAGGCCACAGGCAGCTGGGAGGAAGCGGGAGAACGGCTCGGAGAGGCGGCCGCGGCTCTTGAGCGCGGCGGCGCAGATTTTATCGTGCTCTGCACGAACACGATGCACAAGGTCATCGGAACGATCGAAGGCTGCATAAATATCCCAGTGCTGCCCATTGCTGAAGCAGCTGTCCGGGAGATCCGCCGGCAAAAGCTTTCACGTGTCGGCCTGCTTGGCACTAAATATACGATGGAGGAACCGTTTTACACCGACGGACTCCGTGCAGGCGGCCTGGAGGTGACGGTGCCCGATCCGGAAGCACGCGCAGAGATCAACCGCATTATCTTTGAGGAGCTCTGCCGCGGAACGGTCTGGCCGGAATCCAAACGCTATATGCTCCGGGTCATCGGACAGCTCAAACAAGCCGGAGCCGAAGGTATTATTTTAGGCTGCACGGAGCTTGGCATGCTGGTCACTTCGGAGGACACTGAACTTTCGGTGATCGATACGACCCGTGTCCACGCGCTTGAAGCCGTGAACGAGGCGCTCAGTCACTAACCATTACGGAGGGATTATGATGGAATGGTTTCAGCATTACGGCGTGATGGCCGCTGTCTTTTTCGCAGCTGCATTTCTTGTTGTATTCATTCGTATGCTCGCCCAAAATCGCCGGCATCCAGGACTTGCCGTGACTGTTTTCTGTACGTTTCTGCTGCTGGGTGCGGCAGGGGCAGCTGGGTACGGCTGGTGGAAAGCTACCGACCCTTTGATCGCCCTCAGCTTCGCGTTTCTTGCTGCGATGGTGTGGCTCGGCACCGGATCCGGCGTATGCCTCCTTGGCATTCGTAAAGCGTTAAAAACTTCAAAGGAGTGAACGTTTATGCAGCACTGGAGCTTAACCGAAGAAATCCGCACTACGTATGGAAATGTCCGCTATAACGTGCAGGGGAGCGGGCCGCCGCTCGTGCTCGTGCACGGTACACCGTGGTCGTCGTTTAACTGGCGCCACCTGCTTCCGGCCCTGGCTCGCTCGTATACCGTCTACTACTACGACCTGCTCGGATACGGACAGTCAGAAAAGCGGGAGGGCCAGGACGTCTAGCTCGGCGTGCAGAACCAGATTTTAGATGAACTGCTGGACGCCTGGGGCCTCGACGCTCCCATTATCGTCGGCCATGACTTTGGCGGTACGACCGTACTTCGTGCTCATTTGTTAAACGGACGCGCCTTTCAACAAATGATTCTGGTCGACCCGGTGGCCGTGGCGCCGTGGGGGTCTTCGTTTTTCATCCACGTGTCCAATCATATGGACGCCTTCCAGGGCATTCCGGACTTTATCCACGAAGCGATGGTCGAGGCCTATGTGCAGGGTGCGGCCTATAAGCCGATGCCGGAGGAAACGCTTGCAGGCATTAAAGCGCCGTGGCTCGGCACGGAGGGTCAAAACGCCTTTTACCGGCAGATGGCCCAGGCCGACCAAAAATACACTGACGACATCGAGTCTCGTTATGGGGACGTATCTGCCCCTGCCCTAATTGTATGGGGTGAAAATGACGCCTGGATTCCGGTCAACCGTGCCCATACGCTGCACGCGGCTATCCCGGGGTCGCGTCTGGAGCTTATTCCCGGTGCCGGCCACCTCGTGCAGGAGGATGCACCGACACACCTGCTCGCCTGTATCAGCGACTTTTCACGAGAGAAATAAAAATATCCAGCACGCCTCGCGCATGCTGGATTTCTTGTTACCATTCGGCAATTGTGCCGTCTTTATGCCGCCACACTGGGTTTTTCCAATTGTGGCTTTCCTTGGCGCGCTCGCGCACGTAGTCTTCGTTGATCGTAATGCCAAGACCCGGCCCCTGCGGCATTTTCACCGCGCCGTCTTCGTAGGCAAATACGCTTTTGTCTTCAATGTAGTCAAGCAGGTCGTTGCTCTGGTTGTAGTGAATGCCGAGGCTCTGCTCCTGAATGAAGGCATTGTGGCTTGTCGCGTCCACCTGCAGGCAGGCTGCAAGCGCAATCGGGCCGAGCGGGCAGTGCGGCGCCAGGGCCACGTCATATGCTTCTGCCAGCGTCGCGATTTTTTTGCCTTCGGTGATGCCGCCGGCGTGTGAGAGGTCCGGCTGAATAATATCGACCCAGCCGTTCGCGAGAATATGCTTAAAATCCCAGCGCGAATACATACGCTCCCCGGTCGCAATCGGAATGTGCGTATGCTGGCGCAGCTCCTGCAGCGCCTCCATGTTTTCGGTCAGCACCGGCTCTTCGATAAACATCGGATGATACGGCTCGAGCTCTTTGGCAATCACCTTCGCCATCGGCCGGTGCACCCGCCCGTGAAAATCGATGCCGATGCCAACGCCTGTGCCCACGGCTTCCCGTACAGCCGCTACGCGCGCCACCGCTTCTTCGACTTTATCGAACGAATCAATGTACTGCATTTCCTCCGTGCCGTTCATTTTAATTGCCCGGAAGCCGGAATCCACGGTTTCCTTCGCCGCTGCGCCGACGTCGCTCGGACGGTCACCGCCGATCCAGGAGTAAATGTTAATATTGTCACGGCAGGCGCCGCCCATCAGGTCATAAATTGGCGCATTGTAGTACTTGCCTTTAATGTCCCAGAGCGCCTGGTCGATGCCGGCGAGCGCACTCATGTGAATCGGTCCGCCGCGGTAGAATCCGGAGCGGTACAGCTTGTTCCAGTGGTCCTCGATCCGCATCGGATCCTCCCCGATCATGTATTCCATCAGTTCATCGACAGCCGCCTTGACCGAAGCTGCGCGTCCTTCCACAATCGGCTCGCCCCAGCCTTCCAGGCCTTCGTCTGTCGTAATTTTTAAAAACAGCCACCGCGGCGGCACCTGAAATAGTTCGTAGGATCGGATTTTCATCGGGATTCCCCTTTCGTTTGTTCCAGATTGGCCAGTTGCAGGGCTCCCTGCAGCGAAGCTTTTTCAAGATCGTGTTTCGTAAAGACATGGACCGGGCGCCCCTGCTTCTGCTCGAGCACATGCCGGTACGCCTCCTGCATTGCACCATGCCCGCCGAGATACAGCCAGCCGGCGCCGTCAGCGGCGTGTTCAAATGCTTTCATATCCTCATATAATACCGCACCGAGCAAGAGATTCGCCCGGGCGTTTTCCGTGTAATCAGCAAACAGATGGCGCAGACGTACGTAATACGCCGCCCGCGTGAACCCTTCTGTTTCCGCCAGCTCCCAGCCTTCCATCAGCACCTCCGGCTCGAGCGCTTCCACGAGCTTCGGCCCGACCGAGTCGGATAAAATCGTGGACGTCCGAAGTGCGGAGAGCGTTTCGCCGGCCAGGGTGGACGTGCAGCTGAGCAGCCGCGAGCCGTCTTCGACCCGGATGTATTTCGTATGCGAGCCCGGCAGGATAATTAGCCCGCTGCCTTCAGCCGGTGTATGGCGCAGCATGCCAAACGCCTCAACCTCTTCACCGCGCATCACGTCAACCGGCTCTTCGCCATTTTTCATGCCGGTGATCCAGTGCCAGCGCCGGGCGTTGTAGCGCTCATGCACCGTTTGTGCAGCAAGCTCCTCCATCGTAAGCGGCGACGGGGCGTGGGGCACTTCGCGCATGCCAATGTTCGCCGTCAGCATCCCGTAGCCGATCACGTCACGGAACGTAAACTGTGCCGCCAGCGTATCTAGCTCGTTATCAATCAGCCGCTCGAGCAGTGAAAAGTCCTGCTCCATCGCCTGATTGCGCACGCCCTGATCGAGCGAGATGCGCTTTTGGACCTCGAGCGTCTCGGCGTCCACGACCCGGAGACGCGTATTGGTGGTCCCCCCATCAATGACGATAACGTTCATTGGTCTCCACCGCCTTCACGGAGGATGGCGCGGGCCTGTTCCATATTGCGGGTGAGCTGCTTCATATCCCCGCGTTCCATTGCCTTCGGATCGACCACCTGGCTGCCGACGCCGACCGCGTGCCAGCCCTGCTGCAGGTATTGCTGCATGTTGTCGATTGACACCCCGCCAACGGCCATTGCGCGCACATGCGGAAACGGACCTTGAACGTCTTTCAAATACGACGCTCCGAGTGCGCGGATTGGGAAAATTTTCACCATTTCCGCTCCGGCCTCGGTCGCCTGCAGAATTTCGGTCGGGGTGAGCACCCCCGGAATGACCGGAACACCGTAGCGGCTGCCCGTTTCGATGGTTTTCGCGTCAAGCGTCGGTGCGAGCAGAAACTCTGCGCCGGACAAAATGGCAGTACGCGCAGATTCAGCGTCCAGTACCGTGCCTGCGCCAATATGCAGATCACTGTGCGTCGCCTTCGCCCATTCAATCGCCGCGAGCGCTCCCGGCGTGTTCATCGTCACTTCAAGTACGCGTGCCCCGCCTGCATATAAGGACTCAATCACCTGCTGCAGCTGCGTTTTATCGTTGCTTCGGATAATCGGTACTATTTTTTCCTGTTCAATCGTCTGAATAATACTCATCAGCCTGCGGCCTCCTTTTGTTCCTTATTAAGGAACAATGTTCCGTATTATGAATAAAAAGAAAATCCCCATATGGGATATATCGCTTATAGTGTAGCAGACCGCGCGGCAGATTGAAAGCGTTCTTTTAATGGCCAAGCTCGCGTGATATGGCTGTCGCCGCCCGCTGCACCTGCTGCACGGTTTTTTCCCAGTCCATTGTCTCTGCGTTCATATGAGGCATGGTGACACTAATCGCCGCGACCGCCCACCGGTGAAAATCAAATACTGGAGCCGCCACACACTGAATGCCTAATTCATGCTCCTCCCGGTCGTAGGACACGCCTTCCTGCGCGATTCTTTCCAGCTCGTTCATCATCGCTTCTTTGGACGTAATCGTATGCGGAGTATGCCGGACCATCTCTTGCTCATCTATCAGCTTTTCCTGCACGTGCAGGGGCTGAAACGCCAGCAGTGCTTTACCGACCCCGGTGCAGTAGAGCGGTGCTTTGCGCCCGACACGCGAAAACAGCCGCAGCCGCGCATACGTTTCCACTTTATCGATGTAGACGACCTGCGATCCTTCGAGCTGCACGAGGTGCACGGTGCTTGCGGTGGCTTTCGCGAGATCATGAATGATTTCTCCCGCCGCTTTCCGCACATCGATGGATTCCGCCACCCGCTCACCCATTTCCATGAATGTGAACCCGAGCGTATACACATCGCGCTCGCTTCCCTGCTTCACGTAGCCCCTCTGCAGAAGTGAACCCAGCAGCCGGTGTACTGTGCTTTTGGCAACGTCCAGGCGGTTCGAAAGCTCCGTCACGCCAAGCCCTTCCGGCGCTTCCGCGAGCAGGTCGATAATCCGGAGGGCGCGGTCGACGGATTGTACTCCGTTCGTATTCATGCATCCTTCCTCCTTTCGGTACTGCTGTCATCGTAGCATATTTTCCCTGTATGTTAGTATAAAACTACACGACAAATGGAAAAGTAAGGAAAGGATTTTTGTATGTATTCCCGTGTGTTTGTGGATGAGCATTGGAATCTGGTTGCGAGTATTATCGGGAATTTTGCCATGATGTTTGCGATGCTGATCGGTATCAACGGTCTCTCCGCCGGCGAACCCCCAAGTATGGCAAGCAAGGTAAGCGTTGCATCAGCTATTGCCCTGCTTCTTTGTGTTGGTTCCGTGCGGAAGTTTCGAAAATATCGGGAGGAGAAATAAAAAAAGCGCTTATCCCGAGGGGTAGGCGCAGACGACTTGCCTCTTAACTTTAATTAAAGCTACTCTGAACAATTTAAAAGAATAAGGACTTTCGGCTAGCTTCTATGCTTCTTTATCTAGCTCTTCTAATTTAAGAAGTACCTTTTCTCCACTATACCGCTTATATACCGCGTAAACTATATTCCCTATTCCAAACGACCACCAGACAGTTAATAGGCCAACAATCAAATGGCCACCCAGTGAACCCCAGCCGCCATGCTGACGCATTCTGATTGACGACTCTCCACGAGAAATTACTTCATATCCCATTGTTACAAAATCATCCGTTACGCTTTCCATTTCGCGCCTTGACTCAACTCTTCTTATTCTGTCTAAAGCCATGGTTTTTTCCTCCTTTAAAGTAATTTAAAAAGAAAATTTAAAAAGAAAATATATAAAAATTAGTAAAATAGTTGTACTTAAATAATATAATGGCTTACAGAAAATTACAATATAATTATTGCACCTTCATATTAAATTTTTATAAAACAGCGGCTTAAATTCAGATTGTTTTTGCCCAGGTTATTTTATAAACGCATTACATTAGACAAACGCCTCCCCGAAGGAAGACGCTTTTCACTTACCCTTTTTCGTTTACCAACAGCCCGGCCTGGCGAAGGATTGAAGCGTTAAAATCCAGAAGTGACTCTGGCGGTATTTCCCGCACGACTTCCTCCGTTTCGCGGTCGATAACCTGCACATACACACGATCGGTCTCTTCGTGTACGTTGAACTTCAACCGTGTTAAATGTGGATCGAGCATCGCACTTAGCGTTTCGACTGTTTTTTCCACTTCCTTCTTTGTTATGTGAAGCGCGGAATTGGTTTCTGCTGCCACCAATTCGTTCAGCGTTACTTTCGACGCGTCCATCACGCCCGCTTCCCGCTTGGGCGAAGCTCCCTCGCCCCCGGCTGATCGAATAGAAACATCCATCTCCCGCCTACCTCCTCCTGGGATGAACCCTATCCTTTTACGTCGATCGACTGGCCTTTGCCGGATGCCACGCTCTGCATGGTCCCGGCCTGGTTGCCGCCAGCCATGTCATCGAGCAGCTCGGCGCTTTGCTTCGATGCCGTTTCCATCGACTGGCGCATGAGCGATATGTTCGCCTGTTGCTGCGCCTGCAATTGACTGCTTATGATTGAAACACTGCCGACATCGATACCATCACCTCCTTTCCTAAAAAAGTATAAAAAAGGCCCCGGGGCGCCGGAACCTCTGGATGTATAGTCTTATGGTGTAAGATTGCCTCAGTTGTTTATAGTATCGGCAGAAATTCGCAGGAGTGTAGTGTTGGAGCTTAAGATAATACGTACGGCTGGAAAAGCTGCTCCAGCTCGCGCTGCAGTTTTTTTACATTAGGGATTAATGTAAATTGAAAAACTTCTTGGAGTCTGGCGTATGAGTGATTTTCTAAATGAGTAACAACAAGGTCTAAATTGGCACGAACGTTGTTAAAGTATTTTTCCGCCACCTCAGTATTTTCGGTATTTTTCAATACCGGCCGGGTCGAGCGCTCTACTGCAGTGAAACCGATAACCATATCTTCCATAAGCTGAACGGCTTCCGGATAGCTTCTTTCACTAAGTCGTTTTTGCACATAAGTTAAACCTTCCACCATTGTTTCGATAACGCTCAGATTCTGTTTCATGACTTCCAAATAGTTTTCCATAGGTTACCTGCTTTCTAAATTTTATTTAATATTCTATCGGTAGAAATCTACAAATCCTGGGGAGTGAGACCTGAATCGCAAAATTATAATTATTAGCGCCCCAGTTTCTCCCGCTCGTACATATAGTTATCGTAAGCTTTACTGATTCGTTCTTTTTCGATTACAGCTTTTTCGGCTAACCTTTTAAATGACTGTTTTGCTTCCCCTCTAATCATCTCTTCTGCACGCAAAATGTGAAGGTAGAAATCTTTTTTCATTCGGTCCCGGTTATTATCTGCTTTCTCCGCTTCCTGAATAATGTGCGCTAAGGTTTTATCCAGGTTCTGCGACTTTACTTCATGATACTTCAAAAAATTAACAGCCTCAGTGTACATTCTTTGCACTTCTTCGTTCGTAACAGGTTGCTTCCATTTTTCCTGTGAAAATTTTGTCAGCGCTCTGTCCAGAATCATATAGCGTTCTTTAAACCACAATTTTGTTTTCCTGTAAGCTACGTCTTCATAGCTTGGGAAAATTAACTTTTTCAGAAAAGAACGTTCTTCGTATCCCTCATCCAATTTTCTTTCGATTTCATAAAGTTCCTGTTTAATGGAACTTAATACAGTCGGGACTTCCTTCAGGAATAAACGCTGCTTTTTCACGACGTGGCTTTTCTGGTTTTCAAATTTTTGCTTATATACTTTCTGAAGTTTTTCATTTGCCTGGTTTAAATCCTGATTCACCCCGGTAACCATTTCTTTTAAAGCTGACTGTTCTTTATTCTGTTCTCGATCCAATAAAACTTGGCCCTTATTAATTTTATCTTCATAATCATTAAATGCCTCTTTCATGGCCATTTCCTTTACAGCATTTGTGCCTAGCTTACCTCCAATAGCACCAACGACACCTCCGATAAGGCCACCGACTGCAGCACCTGCAGGCCCTCCAACAGCACCTATAAACGCCCCTGTTTGTGCTCCGGCAAAACCTCCCCCACCGACACCTGCCGCATCAAGACCTATATTTTTCACAGACGAGCCCAGATCCGTTTTCTTTTGGCTATGAAGCTTCACCTCCCGGTAAGAAGACATAATTACACTGACAACCGGAATACCTACTCCCATCGTAGAATCAAGCTGGTCCACAGCATTTAAACTCCCCTCCGCCATTTCATGTATTGCTTCAGCGGACACATCATCTAGTACCATCACGTTGTCATATCCTTCATAATAAGCCCCTAAATCAGCATTGGTGACCACAGGAATATCCGGGTATTTTTCGAAATGGGCGGCGATCACTTCAGGAGACTGGCCACCTTTTATTTGCCATGGTTCACCGTCCAGAAGCACATCCCACCCTTCCTGATTTGCTGTATCTGGCAGTTCTACCTTATATCCCATACCTTCTAGTACATCTACGGAATGCATTTCCATGACGTACCCTTCAAACCTCGTCATCCATCCGTCTGCCCCCGTCGCATTTAACACATCAAAGTATTTATCGCCGATATGATCCGTTAGCGAATTGAAGTTTGATAAATCCTCTGTAAAAGCGAAATCTAAAGCATCCACGACCGTCGGATCAATCTGCGACAAATAGTACGTGGACGGAGCAGCCCCTACGGCCCCTATTCCTGCTGCTTCTTTCCATCCATTAACGAACCTTGGCATATGCTCATGGTTTATCCGTTTATTATTCGCATTACTTGCAGAAATCTCCCACTGGAGATGTGAATCAGGTGGAAGAATAGCTGCAACCTTACTGGAAAATCTCTCTTCCCGCCAGAACCTCCATACGCCATATACCCCCATGCACACTAATACAGCAACGATAAGCAAACCAAGCATCCTAAACACCTTCTTTTTGTAATTTCGTGAAGTCTAATTTAATAATTCTATTTTATCCACAGATTATGTAAAGAAAGAGGCTCTAGCATTATCACTAGAGCCTCTAAGTTGTTCAAAAATATTATCCAAGTAATTGTAGTACGGATTGTGGTTGTTGATTTGCTTGAGCTAACATAGATTGAGAAGCTTGGGAAAGGATATTTGATTTAGTCATTTCCATCATTTCTTTAGCCATATCAACGTCACGAACACGTGATTCCGCAGCTGATAAATTCTCAGAAGAAGTATTTAAATTATTAATTGTATGATCTAATCGATTTTGCCATGCTCCCATTTTTGATCTTTCAGCAGATACGTCTTCAATAGCACTCTCAATATTAGTTAAAGTATTTTGAGCATTTGCATAAGAATCTACAACTAAGTCTGCTTTTTCTACAGATAATCCTGAAGTTGTCATATCACTGAAACCGATAGCTAGGTTTTGATCTTCATTTGCTCCAATCATTAAGTTTTTATCATTTTGGGCACTAGTAATAACAGTATCGGAATCCAAATTAGCAATAGTTGCGTTTTCTAAATTAACTGATAAACCAAGATTATCAAAGTTTAGAGTTCCAGTAACACCAGAGGCGGCACCAGCATCAACTACCTGGGAATTACCATCTCCATCAGTAGCAGTCACTTCATTTGCAGATACTGTTAATGTTATTGTTGTACTTGCAGCCATACCGTCAGTGGAGATACCAGTCACACCATCTGAACCTTTAGCCAATGTCCCAGTATTTGAATTCTCTACTCCGAATGTACCATCCAATAAAGTTTGTTTATTGAATTGTGTATTATCTGCAATACGGTCAATTTCTTCAGAGAGTTGATCTAACTCAGTTTTTATTGCCTCTCTATCCACATCAACATTTGTATCATTTGCCCCTTGTACCGCAAGTTCTCTCATTCTTTGAAGAATATCGTGAGTCTCACTAAGCCCACCCTCAGCAGTTTGAATCATCGAAATACCGTCTTGGGCGTTCCGGCTCGCTTGATTTAAACCGTTAATCTGTGCTCGCATCTTCTCAGAAATCGCAAGGCCTGCTGCATCGTCTGCTGCACTATTAATACGGAGACCTGAAGACAATTTTTCCATTGAAGACTGCATGTTTCCTTGGTTGATCCCCATTTGACGATGTGTATTCATCGCTGGAATATTGTTATTGATAATCATTGTAAAATTCCTCCCTGAGTGTGTAAGTACTTTCCACGTCCTTGTGGTAAGCCTATGTCACAGAACTTGCTTTGACGCCCGTACGCTGCGTTTTGGCAATTCCTGCTTACACTCCTTATATCGGCTGCTCGGTTTATGTATTTAGTATTTTCTATAATTCTCTTAAAAATATTCTTTTAGTTATATTATGCAAAAAGTACTAGTTATTTTCACATAGCATTCGTATACTTATTTACAGACAGAATAGTTGTGGAATACATTTAATTAGAGGTGTTGGGTTATGCAGAAGACAATGGTTTTGGAAGAGTACGAAGTAAATGAAAACACGATGGCGATTGTACCTAATTTTGAAGGAGAGGCGAAGAGTATTATATGGGAAAAAGACGGGGCCCGCATACCGGCTTCATGTACACCGACCGCTATTATCAAAAGAGGGTGTCTGCGTGGAGGATCTTCTTTTGAAGGCCGGAGCGAAGCAGTAAAGCATTACTTACATATCCGCAAGAAGCTGCCAGTACCGGTAAATCCGTCGGAAGGCATTTATGCGTTTCCGATTTCATCGCTGCGCGATCCAGAAAACATCTGGATATTTTATAACCATGTGCAGCCCGGTCAGTTTGTTACTTCAGATGATGGAACGATGATTCAATTTACAGACGGTGCTTCCCTTCCGACAAAAGCGAGTACTTTTATGATCCAGCAGCAGCTGTTCCGTACGGGTCACTGCCAGAGCATGTTTACTGCCTAAAAAACAAAAAAACAGAGCAGGGAGTACAAGGGCTCCCGCTCTGTTTATGCTTGGTTAGAAAAGTATAATACTTAAAAAGTTCAGCGACGTTGCTGTCTAGCTACGATGCTATAATTCTAAGAAGTAATTTTAAGGCTGCGTCAGCATGTTCGCTAATAATACTAAAAATAATGCCGTTTTGAATGATAGAGCATGGCATTTTTTGATTCTTGAATTTAGAGACTTTCAAACATAGTAAGCTCGATAGTTCACAAAAAGTAATGAGCTTTACCGAGCTTACTTTCGCTAAGATAAATTCGTCTTTCGCTGTCTAGCTCCGAGCGTTACCACCCGGGTCCATTCGCTGTTTCGGATCGTTTGCGATTTCGTCACAAGCCGACCGAAAACCGCGAGCCGGTTCAAACAGCGAATAAATATTTTCCCTTTTCTCGCTGTCCAGCTCCGCCACCCAGCCGTCCAGTCCATTGGCTGCACCCTGGCTTCACCGTCTGTCGACGCTTCCAGCCAGGTTTTCGCCAGCCGTCTGGAACGGCTGTCCAGGGTGGCTCCGCTTTTCGCATTGTCCAGCTTCGGTCCGCAGTCGCTCGTTCCGTTGACCTTGCCCTGCCTTAGGCTCACAGGATGTGGGTCAGTTCGACGTTGCCACAGGACGTGGCGAGGTTAGTCGAACTTCCTTTGCAGGGCGTGGTCAGCCGTACGAGACTCCTAAGCCGCGGACCTACGCCTTTCTTTTACGTTATAAACTCAACCCAGTTTTCTTCGATCGCTCGCTTGATGGTGTGCGTGCGGTCGTTGGCCTGCATCTTTTTCGTCAGGTGGCTGACGTGGTTGTTCACGGTGGCAACAGCCAGAAAGCATTCCTCGGCAATTTTGCGGTTGCTTTTGCCTTCGAGGATTTTTTCCAAAATCCGGATTTCTGCTTCGGACAGCGTGCCGCGTGCTTTATGCACATCGAGTTCGAGCTGCTGCTCGGGTGGTTCTTCCTGTAGCTGATTCATGCGGCGATACCGTTCGACGACCTGCGGCTGAAATACCGGGTCGATGTACGTCTGAAACTGCGTAGCGCGCATAAAATGCTTGCGCCAGTCGTCTTCGTCGCGCTCGGCGGCCAGAAGCATCGTCACTTCCTGGCAGATGAACTCATCCACCAGGTGCCTGAGCCGCTCCGGCAGGTTCACACCAATCCTGCACGCAGATCCGGCCCGTTTTGCTTCCTGAAGACGCACAAACGCATCCAAATCACTGCACGCTGTATAATACAGCGTATCTTTCTGCAAACCGCGCTGCATGAGCGTGGTCCACTCTTCCCCATTCGTACGCACAGCCAGCTTCCCCATTGATTCTGCTGCCTGCGGCAGTACTTCTGATCCCTGCAGGTCGATAAATAAAATCGGCACCCTGCTTCCCGGGATGTTACGACTGTAAGTCTTGGCCATTATGTATTCCTCCTGAGACCTCACCGAAAGTGATGTTTTTTATTGTTGAACACACTTTCCCCAAGCATGCCCTCTGCGTTTTTGTCTGTTAATTTCTCTCTGTAAACTGCAGCAGGACAACCAATCCCCTGAACTCGAACGGCCGTATACAAATTCTACCTTTTCTTCATCGGTTCCGACAAGAAGCCCTATGACCCTAGGCATTTTCCACTTATCGTAAATTAATTATATCATAAATATGAATAAAGAACTATAATTTTTCCTTATTGTACATTTTTTAGATACATTTCCATATTTTTAGTATTTTTATTAGTCCGTAAGTTGTATGTAGTGAATGAATAGCCATTTATTATTTTTTCATATTTTCCGATAATTTCTTTAAAAGGGTAATATCGCCCGCGAGTGACTGCCGATTTTCCTGTTGGATAGAAACGTATACTTCCTGGCGGTGTATATCAATATGCTCCGGGGCATCGATACCAAGCTTCACCTGGTCCCCTTCAATTCCGAGTACAGTGATCGCGATATCATCCCCGACACGAATCGATTCTTTTTTCTTTCGTGTGAGTACTAACATGATCCTGTGCCTTCTTTCTGCGCCCGTTGAAACAGCAGGTGCTTCGTTTCATACGGCGACTTGGCCATCGGCCACTGCTTGCCGAGTTTCTGTTCGACATTGATAATCAGCGGTGCCTGCAGGTTCGCCGTGCTTTCTTCAAGCGTGTTCGCAAGCGTCAGCGTGACGTACACAAGTACCTGCTCCGGATTTTCGATGTGCAGCTGCTCCGTCACAGCGTCCGGCACTTCAAGCTCGTAATCCGGGAAAAACACAAACGGATCGGCCGTAATAAACGCAATGTGCGCATGCTGGACCGACTGCATGATAAACAGGCTTCCACTGTCGTCAAACGGAAGAAACACGAAGTCGCGTTCGTCTTCAAACGCCGGTATGCCCTGCGGAAAACGGGTAATATCTTTTTCTTCGATTGTGACAGCACCTAAATGCTTCGTTTCGATTTCCACACCTTGGCCCCCTTCTAATTTGAATACTCATGCGAAACAGATGACAGTCACAAATTCAAGTATACTGAATCGCACTTCATAATAAAACAGATTTTCCCACATTTTATAAATTCTTTACCTTAGAAAATCAAGCAGCGTCGTCTGCATGATCCGTCCGCCCGAGGCGAGTGCCGCCTGGTGCACGGTCTGCTGGTTCACTAAGTTCGTAATCACTTCTTCGAGATCGGCGTTTTCATTGTTGGACATAATTTTGTTGGAAATGACCTTTTGATCGGCAAGCCGGCTTTCAATCATCTCAATCCGGTTGGAGCGCGCACCGAGCTCGGCCCGCTCATTTACAATACTGTTCATCTGCGTATCAAGCGTGCCCAGGTATTTCTGCAGATCTTGCCCGGTCGTATCAGGGTTTTCCAGGTCCGCCTGCAGCTGTTCGAGTTCATTAAACAGCTGCTCGTTAAACACTGCACCCGGGGCGGAGCTGACGCCGATTTTAATGCCCTTCATGAGCTCCATTTCCACCGCATCGCCGTGGCCGGTGAAGCTGTCCGCCGTTACGCCGTTTTCGGTCGCATTAGTGTCAATTGGCGGTTTTGTCGTCTTGGAGCCGTTAAAAATATACTTGTCTCCAACCTTCGTATTGGCCGAGCTGATCAGCTGTTCCTTCAGTTCCTTGATTTCCTTGGCAATGTTGCCGCGCTGTTCGCCTTCGTACGTGTCGTTCGACGCCTGGGTGACAAGCTCACGCACCCGCTGCATCACCTGGGTTGCTTCCCCGAGAGCGGCATCGCTGGAGTCGAGCCAATTGTGCGCTTCGCCGACGTTCCGTTCAAACTGCTCTACCTCTCCGACCTGGGAGCGGTAGCGCATCCCGTTCATCGCAACGACGGGGTCCTGGGAGGCCCGGGTAATCTTTTTGCCGGTAGACAGCTGATCCTGCAGGTTCATCATCTGATCATAGCTCTGGCTGATGTGGCCGGTGGAGCGCTGGGTCATCATCTGCTGGGTGACTCGCATATCATTTTCCTCCTTTTTTTAACGGCCGACCAGACCCATGTTATTGATGATGCGGTCGAGCATTTCGTCAAACGTCGTTACGCTCCGGGACGCCGCGTTGTAGGCGTGCTGAAACTGAATCATGTTGGCCATTTCCTCATCCATGCTTACCCCGCTCACCGACATGCGGCGCTCGTCGGCGCTGGAGGTCAGGGACTGGGTAATATTTGTTTTCTGGTTTGCTTCGCTTGCATCGACCGCCATCTGGCCGATCACGCCCTGGTAGAACCGCTGCACGCTCGTCGAGTTTTCGGTTCCTTCCCCGAAGTTCAGGCTGGCATCCTTCACGTTAGCGAGGTTCAGCGCGTTGGAGCCGTTGCCGGCATAGCCGGTGCCGTTTTCTGATGCTGAAGCTGCGGCAATATTGTTTAAATCGGCTTTGATGTCCCCGCTTACGCGCAGCGCACTAGCAGCACCCTTGGATGCAAGTACCGCCGGGTCAAAGCTGAAAAAGTCAATGCCGGCACCCTTTGTGCCCGCTTCGACATCGTTCATCGTCCACCCCTCCCGATGGGTTTCATTGAGCGCGTTCGCAAAGGTCGTCACCATCGTGTCGATGTTACCTAGCATATCCGGGTACAGGCCTTCGACTTCTCCGGAAGCTTCGTTCATGTAGCCGTAGGCCTCATGCAGTCCCTGCATGCTGCCGCTCGACTGCATAAATACATTCGTGCTCTCAGAAGGACTGGGAATGTTTGTGCCCGCTTTGCCATTCGCCCATGCAAAGCTCGCCGTTTCCACGTGCCCATTTCGGCCGGCGGATTTTCCCACGCTCACTTCCTGGTACGCAAGGGCGTTGCCGTCCACCAGCTTCTGCAGACGCTCGCCGGTATTGCTCGTCATGAAAATATCGACCGTGCCTTCAGCGTTACTGTTCGCCTTTCCACCGCTCGGATTGCGCTTTACTTCCACCGTCGCCATAGACGACAGCTCGTCAATCAGCCGGTCGCGTTCGTCGTACAGGTCGTTTGGCACCTTGCCGTGCGGCTCGACGCCCGCGATCTGTTCGTTTAAGCTGTTAATCTGGCTGAGCAGCGAGTTGAACTGGCCGGTTTCGTTATCAATCTGGGCATCAAGGTCGGTTTTATTCGCCTGCAGGGAATTGGATATGTAGGAAAAGGTGTCAACCATTGCTTCCCCGCGCTGGCGCACGACCGAACGCGCCCCGGAGTCTTCTGGATTCGCCGCCAGGTCCTGCAGTGATTTCCAGAATTCGTCCATCGCATTGGCGACGCCCTCTTCGGTCGGCTCGTTCATCAGGTCCTCCATGCGGGAGAGGTTTTCGCTTTTCGTTTCCCAGTAGCCGAGCTTGGCGTTTTCACTCCGGTACTGCACGTCGAGGTACTGGTCGCGGATACGAGCGACTGTGTTGGAGTCCACCCCGGCGCCCATCTGGCCTGGCGTGCTTGGCTGGTTCATGCCGGCTTTCGAAAAAGCATCACTCTGCTGCAGGTCGACCCGCTGCCGTGTGAACCCCGGCGTATTGGCATTGGCAATGTTATGTCCTGTCGTCTGCAGCGCGTGCTGCTGGGCAGTGAGCGCCCGTTTCGCTGTTTCAAGCCCCATGAATGTCGAAGTCATGCGTTTTCCTCCTCGTTTCTGTGTACCTCTGCTTAAGCCCGTGAATCAAAGACCGAGTATTCCCTCTTCGCCCGCTGCGGCATCTGCCCCTGACGGCCGTACTGTGCCGACTCCTGCGGCTGCATGGCACTGAGCATCACCTGCGTGTATTTCATCGCGTCCTCAAGCATCGCCCGGTTCAGCTCCTCCTGGTGCTGCAGGGCAGTCATCACCTGAATCAGCTCGTACTGTCCCGCCTCGAGCTGCGCTCGCTCTGCTTCGGAGGCAAGCGGCTTTAACGCATCGATGGATACAGTGTCCTCCGGGCTGGCCCCTGCAAGTGCTGCAGCCTGCTGGTGGCGTTCCCGCTCGATCCGTGTGATACGCTGCACCTGCCGGCGTTCATCGCGGACAATCTGCTGCAGGGCTTCTGCACTGTTATTTTTCAGCATCTGCGTTTTCTGTTCGGATATGCCAAGTAGCACCCGGTGCTCTTCGATCAGTGCGCCAAGCTGTTCTACCACTATCTGTACGCTCATGCGGTCGCTCCTTTATATATGTATCAACAGGCCGGAAGACGGCCTGTTACTGATTGTTCCAGTAGTTCTGCATCTTTTTTGCGGTCTCTTCCGGCCGTACTTCGTACGTGCCGTTTTCAATCTGGGCTTTCAGCTGGTCGACTTTCTCCCTGCGGGCCGGGTCGATGGACTCCGACTGCTGCAGCTGTTTGGCTGCGGCTGAAATTTCGACGGAGTCTTTTTTCCCTGTCTGCTCACCCTGCGGCGGCTTCTGTTGCTGGGTGTTCTGATTACGGTATATGGCATTAGCGGAATGCGCGGAATGAATTTTCATCTGTTAAGTCCCTCCCATCCGGACGTTCTGCTCCGGCTGATTTGTTACTCTTTATATCGGCCAGGGCAGCGTCGCTTTCCTTGGTACTTAAGACTTAAATTTTAACATACATACATGCTTTTTGACTCGTCCCTTATTCCCACGCCCGGTACGTCGCCCGCGTGTCTTTAATTTGTCTGGCTTCCCACTGCTTCTGCTTCGCTTCCGCCTCGAGCCCCGAAGAAATACGGCCGGAACAAGCGCGGCACAGCCGGAGCTCGCGAATCGGCTCCCCGCAGCCTTCGCACGGGTAGCTGAAGTTCGGCAGATGCGCAAGGTTCAGGCGCCCTTCGCGGATATAGCGGAAAATGTCCTCCTCGCTGACTCCCGTAGCCTCCGTGACCTCCAGAATGGTCGACTGGCGGTGTTTGCTTTTCCTCACGTGCGTGTAAACCTTCTGAAACCGCTCCTCTTCTACCCGGTGGCATTCCGGACAGACGGCCCGGAGCGCGTGCACAAACAAATTGCCGCATGACGGACAGTTTTTTAATTCGCCCATAGTTCGTTTCCCCTTTGATTCAGTGTTGCTTTTTATATCGGCACAGCCTGTCCGGAGTTTAAGCACGAATCAATGTAAGCGAAGCCGCGGACGCAGCACCCGCTGCCTCAAGCACTCCTGCTGCTTCGCGAACCGTCGCCCCGGTCGTATAAATGTCGTCAATAATCAGAACGTTTCGCCCGGAAACGATTTCCGGAAGGGAAACAGTAAAGCCGCGCACGGATTGCAGGCGTTCCCGTTTCGTCTGCTTGCTTTGCTTGCCGGCAGCCTCTGCAGCACGTTCGAGGGCGGAAACGTACGGAATGTTAAGGCTGGCGGCGAGCACTTCTGCCTGGTTAAACCGTCGCTCTAACATCCGTTCCGGCGTCAGCGGAATAGGTACCGGCACGAAGCCGCGAAAATGCTTCCGGTAGGCACGGCGGAGATCGTGATAAAACGCCGCCGCCATCACCGCGTCGCCGCGAAATTTCCAGCGGGTCGTCCACGCCTGCATCCAACTATCGTAGTGAAACAGCGAGACATTTTTCACCCAGCGGCCGGCGCTGTTCTGCCGGCGCCACCGCAGACAGTCGGGGCACACTTCTGGGTGCCCTGGTGCCCAGCATTCCGGGCACGCCGCTCCGGTAATAGCAGGGAGCTGCTCTGTACAATTGTCGCACAGCAGGCTCTTCTTCCACGTAAACAGATTATTGTATGTCCACGACGTCTGCAGCTGCTCCCGGCAGGAAAGACAGCGGCCGCGCGCAAACGACAACAGAGCTCCGTCAGTGTTCATAGGGCGCCTCCTCCCGGTTCATCGTTTCGATATGGCGGATCGTCTGCTGCATCGCCTTGGTGCGCCCGTAGTGAAAGAAAATCACATCACCCTCCGGCCGCTCCGGGTTCCGCCCGGCTCTTCCGGCAATCTGTACGAGGGCGCTTTCGGTAAAGACAGCGTCATCCGCGCCAAGCACCGCAACATCCGCTTTCGGAATTGTGACGCCTCGCTCCAATATAGTAGTGGTCACGAGTATATCAAGGGTTCCGTTCCGAAAAGCAGTAATCTTTTCCTCCCGCTCTTCGTCCCCGGCATGAACTCCCTCACAGCGAAATCCTTCTGAACGGAGCACTTCTACCGCCGATTGAATGATCGCTACGGAGGGAATGAACACAAACAGCGGATGAACCGTGTCCCGCGACCGGCACCAGTGGAGCAGGGCGTTTGGCAGGCGCCCGAGGGAGAGCTGCAGGCTCCAGTTTCCGGCCCACCGGCACTTTGGCACTGGGAGCGGGTGGCCGTGAAACCGGCGCGGCACCCGCACATATGCAAGTGCCCCGCTTTTCATCCGACGCTGTTCGTCTTGTCCGGGAGTAGCACTTAAATATACAACCGCGGCCTCCGGACGGCACGCTTCGCGCACGGCCTGCTGGAGGCCCGGGTCAAACACGTACGGAAAAGCGTCCACCTCGTCAATCACCGCCACATCAAAAGCACTCTTAAACCGCCGTGCCTGATGTGCCGTTGCGATCACCAGGCGCGCTCCCGGCAGCGCTTCGGGACTGCCGGCGTACCAGGCCGCTGCAGGCACCCCGGGAAATACGCCGGCAAGACGCGGGTACAGCTCTCTTACTACATCTGTCCGCGGGGTAGCCCACAGCACACGTTCCCCGCGTGTGATCGCTTCAGCCACGGCCTGAAACATCATCTCGGTTTTACCCGCGCCGCACACGGCCCAGATATACATCTCACGCTTTTGTCTGCCTGCTTCAGCGGCGGCGCTGGAGGCACGTGCCTGCCCGGGAGAGAGCCGGCCAGCCCATGCCAGCGGCTCGGCAACTGCGCGGAAAGCTTCCGTTCCGGTCCAGTAATAGAGCGGAGTGCAGGCTGACACCCGGCCCATTTCCAGACACTCCCGGCAGTAGAAGCACCGCTCGCTTCCGCATGCGCATGTGTGGGCGCCGAACAAGCCGGGATCCTGGTTGCTGCATCGCTGGCATCGCCAAAAAGAGCCCTGCTGCGTAATGGCAGGCACCTTTTGCAGCATTCCTGCCCGCACGTAGGTATCGATTATTTTTTGCTCATATGGCAGTTCCTGGGCGAGAAGCGCCCGGCCGCTGCAGTGGGCCTGCATTTGTTCGTAATCTGGCAAGGGGATATCGGGAAATTCAGAAACAGAGGAGAGGGAGTGAAAAGGAGATGCCGGTCGTTTACTGCCGGTAAACAAAGAGGATAGCTTATTCATGGGAGGGTGGTTCCTTTCGTCGGAGGGTGTAAAAAGAGGAGACGGCCAGACGGCCGCCGGAATTACTTGGAGAGGGTTTCGGGACGGTACCAGGTAAGCCCGATGGCGTTTTCGCCGAGGTGGGTGCCGATCACCGGTCCGAAATGGTCGAGAGAGACCCGGGACTCCGGCGAGGCTTCCTGCAGCTGGCGGCGGAATGCTTCCCCGGCCTCTTCAGCATTAGCGTGAAGGACGCTTGCTTCGAGTGGTCCTTTGGCAGCCTCCTCCAAAAAAATCGACTGAATGCGGGCGAGTGCTTTTTTAGAGGTGCGCACTTTTTCATATGGCACAATCTGCTTATCAGTAAATTCGAGCACCGGCTTAATACGCAGCATGCTGCCGACGAGTGCCTGCGCCCCGCTCAGGCGTCCGCCCCGCTGCAGATGGCGCAGGTCTTCAACGATAAAGTACGCTCGCATCGTTTCTTTGATTTTATCGAGTTCGGCGATAATGGCCGCTATATCATGTCCTTCCGAGGCCATCCGGGCAGCGGTTAATACAAAATAGCCCTGCGCCCGGCAGCTGATTTCCGAATCATAGCAGTGCACGCGGACTGTATCCTTAATGTCATCAGCGACGGCGACAGCTGTCTGGTGCGTTCCGCTGATGCCGCTGCTTAAATGAATCGAAATAATTTCATCGGCCTCCCGGGCAATTTCCCGGTACAGGGCCTCCATCTTTCCCGGCGACGGCTGCGACGTGGTCGGCAGCGTTTCTGAATGTCTCATCGTCTGAAAATACGTGGCAACGTCCCAGTCAGTCTCCGGCATCGTTTCTTCATTCACCACCACATTGAGCGGAATTTCATGAATGTTCCACTGCTTGAGCTCTTCCCGGTCCAAGTATGATGTGCTGTCGGTAACTACGGCGATATTTGGCAAGCAGGCCCTCTCCTTTCGTGCTTTCTATAAATACGGGTTATGTATGAGTTCGATTTCATTTTACGGACTTCCCGACGGAAGTCAATGCCAAAGCGCAAAAAAGCTGCCGATATGACACCGGCAGCTCTTGCTCGTTTAGCGGACTTTCACCCAGCCCTTTTTAATGGATTCCACAACTGCCTGGGTCCGGTCGTTCACGTTCATTTTCTGCAGAATGTTACTGACGTGGTTTTTCACCGTCTTCTCACTAATATAGAGTGATTCGCCGATCATCCGGTTGCTGTAGCCGTCTGTCATCAGCTGAAGCACCTCGCACTCCCGGCGCGTCAGGATATGAAGCGGCTTGCGGTACTCCACCTCTTTGTATCCGATTTCGGTGTCATCCACGCCGTGATCGTCGCCTTCATGAGCGAGCCGGCGGTATTCGTTAATCAGGTTCTGCGTCACTTTCGGATGAATGTACGCGCCACCGGAGCCGACCACCTTCACAGCTTCGATCAGGGCATCAGCGTCCATTTCCTTCAGCAGATAGCCGGAAGCACCTGTTTTCAGCACATGGGTCACGTATGATTCATCATCGTGAATACTCAGGATAAGCACCTTCAGATCCGGGTGGCGCTCGATCAGCGTCTTGGTTGCCTCGACGCCGTTGACGCCCGGCATATTGATATCCATCAGCACAACGTCAGGATGATAATCTTCCACAAGCGCAAACGCTTCTTCCCCGTCGCTGCCTTCTGCGACAATTTCGAAGTTTTCTTCCATATCCAGAATGCGTTTGACGCCTTCACGGAAAAGCTGATGGTCATCAATCAACAACAGTTTGATTTTTTCATCGATACGTTCTTGCATACGTTCTCATCCTTTCTTCTCTTCACTTATCTTTAATTTATATACTGGTGCTTTAGCTTTTAATGAAGCGGGACAAACACCTTCACCCGCGTGCCCTGGCCTATGACGGAATCAATCGTCAGCTCCCCGCCCAGCGCGTTCACACGTTCCCGCATACCGAGCAGGCCAAACGACTTGTCCCGGGCTTTATCCACATCAAATCCTTTGCCATCGTCTTTAATCAAGATCGTAATGCTCGTCGGCCTTTGTTCGAGCTGCACCCGGAGCAGATCCGGCTCTGCGTGCTTATAAGCGTTCTGGGCTGCTTCCTGTACAATGCGGAACAGCCCGATCTCAAGGTTCGGGGCGACCCTTGCTTCTTTTCCCTTCGCCGTAAACTCTGTCGTCATGCCTGTATTATCCTCAAGGTGGCGCAGATATTTCTGCAGCGTCGGCACAAGGCCAAGGTCATCAATCGCCATCGGACGCAGGTCGTAAATGATCCTGCGGACCTCCCCAAGACTTGAACGGATCAGGACGCGGAGCTCCCGGAATTCCTGGATGGCTTCCTCCGCGCTTTTTTCACGGGAGATTTTCTCGACAAGCTCCGAGCGGAGCAAAACGTGTGCGAGCGTCTGCGCCGGGCCGTCATGAATTTCACGCGCCACCCGCTTGCGCTCATCCTCCTGCGCTTCGATAATCTGAAGGCCGAACTCGTGCTTTTCCCGGGCGTTTTCGACAAACTCCCCGACGTCCTGCAGGTCGCCGGCGAGAAAATTGTAAACAATGCCAACCTGGGATACAAGCGTTTCAGCCCGTTCAATGGTTTCATCCAGTTGAATCAGGCGGCGTTCGATATTGTCCCTGCGGTCACGGAGGCGTTTTTCCTCCTGGCGGACCACAGCCAGGTTTACCTGCGCCTCATTGGCTTTTTCATACACCTTCTGCACTTCTTCATCACTGAACTGGCGGAACCGTTTGCTTACCTCTGCTAACTGATTTCTTGCGACTCTCGCTTCAACCTCCAATTGATCGGAGCGTTCAATCGTATCAGAAATGTGTTCCTGTATCTCTTTTAATTCTTCCTGGAGTGCATGAAGTTCTTTTCTGGAGGTTTCGCTGATTTCAAAGATTTCTTCTTTACTTTTCTCTACTGTCTGGAGCATTTGCTCAATAATTTGATCTAAATCTGCTGGGTTTCGCAAGGCTACCATCACCCTCTATACTTGCCTGCGAATTTTCAATACCGCATAGAACGGTTCATGAATAGTTTAGCATATTCTTTTGGACCTATTCCGCTATGTAATGAAAAATCATAAATTTACATATTCAACTGGCATTTTGATTCATTTTCGCTCATTTCCTGGTATATACTAGCCAAAATGTTGCAACTGTTACAATCCTGTTATACGGTAATGACATTACCTAGGAGGAATGTTACCGTATGCTTACTTCATATCGTACCATTAAACAAAGCGGCCAGCATGAATTTACCATAAATAAATCACGTTTTATTACTCATATTACCCGTGCAGCAGACGAAGTAACCGCGCATTCGTTCATTGAAGGAATTAAAAAAGAGCATTGGAATGCCGCCCACAACTGTTCAGCGTATGTAATTGGCGAACAGGACCATATTCAAAAAGCAAATGATGACGGGGAGCCGAACGGCACCGCCGGCGTACCGATGCTTGAAGTATTGAAAAAACGGGAGCTGAAGGATACCGTGGTTGTGGTTACCCGCTATTTCGGCGGGATAAAGCTCGGCGCCGGCGGCCTGATCCGGGCATATGGTTCCTCGGTTTCTGAAGCGCTGAATCACGTGGGCATCGTACGGCGCACCCTGATGCAGGAGCTCGTAGTGACTGCCGATTACACCCTGCTCGGCAAATTGGAATACGAAGCCCGTAATTCTTCCTATATTCTTGACACCGTTGACTACGAGGAGCAGGTAAAGCTTCATCTTTACGCCCCTGTTGAAGAACAGGAAGCATGCCGGGAGTGGCTTGTAAATATCAGCAGCGGCCAGGCCGGTATAGAAGCAGGAAGACAGGCCTTCGTGGAAACGGATGAATTGTCCTAGCACTTTTTTATTTCCCGGGTAATAAAACCCGCTCCCAGGAGCGGAACACCTTTCGCTTCGGTATATATTTTATTTACTATTGTCGCTGCCTCGGCTACAATAAAAGAATACAATCTTTTTTCGAATGCATAACTGCTTTTTCTCTAACAGCGCCTCTGCAGGCGCTCTTGCTAGTTCATATGCCCCGGCCATTATACAATTTAAAGGAGAAGTGCTGACATGCCAAGCTCAACATCCCAACGGAGAAACCTCCGTAAAAGAAGAAAGAAAGCCCTCGTCTGGAAAACGGCGGCTGTAGTTGCACTGCTTTTTCTTCTGCTTGCCGGAGGCGCCTCCGCCTACTTTCTCCAGCAGCTGAACAGCGTATCCGCAGACACAGAAGAAGAGCTACAACGCGGGGAAAAATCGAATCTGCGGGACCAGGCCGTTGATCCGGCGGAGGACAGCTTCTCGGTATTATTTCTCGGGGTGGATGACCGTGAAGAAGGATCGATGTCAGGCCGCTCCGATGCAATGGTTGTCGGTACCTTCAACAAGGATTCCAAGAAAGTAAAGCTCGTAAGCATTCCGAGAGACTCGCTTGTAAACATTGAAGGCCACGGTGAAGACAAAATTGCCCACGCCCACGCTTACGGCGGTACCGATTTAGCGGTTAAGACCGTTGAAGATACGCTGAACATTCCGGTTGACTATTACGTAAAATCAGACTTTGCGGCTTTCACCGACATTATTAACGATCTCAACGGCGTGGATGTGAATGTGCCATTTGATTTTACGGAGGAAGGCACGACGTTTGAAGAAGGACCGGCGACGCTGAACGGCGAAGAAGCGCTGAAATACGTGCGGATGCGAAAACAGGACCCACGCGGAGATCTTGGGCGCGGTGAACGTCAGCAGGAGGTGCTCGAAAGCCTGATCAGCAAGGCCGGCTCTATCGAATCCATCGATAATTATAATGACGTATTTGACAGCGTCAGCGAAAATGTCAGCACCAACCTGACGTTCGGCAACATGATCGCTTTGCAGCAGTACGCCGACTCATTAAACGAGATTGACTCCACCCAGCTGGAGGGCTCAGACACGACGATTAACGGGGTTTATTACTACCAGTTAAATTCGGAAGCAACGCTCGAAATATCCAACAACCTGCGTAACCAGCTCGATTTACCGGCATCCAGGGAGCCACTGGCCCTCCCCGGCACGCAGATGTACAATGAGGCACCCGCTGTAGAGGAAGAAACCTACGGGGAAACCGCGCCGTAAACACTTGCTTTTTCAGAGGTAAAAGAAGCCCGGAAGGAGAGCGAACTCCTTCCGGGCTTCTTTCTATTATTTCCGGCCGATGCCGTGATAAATAAAGCCGGCTTCTTTAAATTCCTTTGCTTTAAATGCGTTTCTGCCATCAATCATTACCGGCTTTTTCATAATGCTTTTTAACTTTTCCGGGGTCACCTGCAGGCACTCTTCCCACTCCGTGACAAGCATGGCTGCATCTGCACCCTCGCATGCATCCAGGGCGTTTTCCGCATAGTAGACATCTCCCTCGAGGAGCTGTCTGGCGTTGTCCTCAGCTACCGGGTCAAAGGCACGCACTTTCACGCCGTACTCCTGGAGCGAGCGGATGATTTTCAGGGACGGTGCCTCCCGCATGTCGTCGGTATTCGGCTTGAAGGCCAGGCCGAGAAGCGCCACCGTAATATTGCGGATGTCCTCATTAAAAATCACGTTCAGGTGGTCCACCATACGAAGGCTCTGCTTTTCATTCACGTCGTTTACCGCCTGCAGCAGCTGCGGGTAGTAGCCTTTAACCTCCGCCAGGTGCTTGATCGCTTTAACGTCCTTCGGGAAGCAGGACCCCCCGTAGCCGATCCCTGCATTCAAGAACTTCGGCCCAATCCGGTTGTCCATCCCCATCCCACGGGTAACCGCGTTAATATCTGCCCCGTAGTAATCGCAGATGTTAGCCACTTCGTTCACAAAGGAAATCTTCGTCGCAAGAAAGGCGTTGGAGGCGTATTTAATCATCTCGGAGCTGCGCGGATCCGTGACAACAATATTGTCTGTAAGCGGCTGATGCAGCTCTGTTAGAATCTCCGCTGCCTTGTCCGAGTTCGTACCGATAATGACGCGGTCGGGATTGAACGTATCCTTCACAGCCGAACCTTCCCGGAGGAACTCCGGCACGGAGCACACTTCGATCTTAGCATCCGGATTTTTGTCGGCAATCAGCGAGCGCACACGGTCCGCCGTCCCTACCGGCACCGTTGATTTGTTCACGACCACGCGGAACTTGTCATCATTTACCGCTTCGCCAATTTCATCCGCCACTCCGTACACGTAGGACATGTTAGCAGCCCCTGTTTCCGATTCCGGTGTACCCACCGCAATGATTACAATGTCCGAAGCCCGGACGGCGGGCTGCAGTTCTGTCGTAAACTGCAGCCGCCCGGCAGCGCGGTTTGCGTCCACTAATTCCTTTAACCCTGGTTCATAAATCGGGATTTCCCCATTGTTCAACCGGTCTACTTTCTCCGGGATCTTATCCACACAGATCACGTCATTGCCAAGCTCTGCAAAGCTTGTTCCTGATACAAGGCCGACATAGCCGGTGCCTACTACTGTTAGCTTCATACGTTTTCCCAACCTTTAGTTTATGTATTTTCGTACTTTAATTATACGCGTGAATAACCGCTTAACGCTTAAGCGGGATTGTCAAATGTTATTGTATCACATTTTGCTAGTTATTCTACATCCACTTCTTTATACGTGTTAAAGGTCCCGGTCTTCAACCTGTAAGCGTTCCGGCATGCCGGTCTGGGCTCCTTCCTTCTCGACGGAAAGGGCCGAGGCGGTATTGGCAAACCGGCAGGCATCCTCAAGGGTCATGCCTTCTGCTACGGCTGTCGCAAACGCTCCGTTAAACGTATCACCTGCTCCTGTAGTATCCCGCACGTCTGCCGCACGCACAGGGATTACAGCTTCACTGCCGTCTTTGCGCGTGATCAGCGCTCCAGCCGCTCCCTTTGTCACCACAATATTCTCCCGGCGTTCAACAATGGCCGGATACGCCTCTTGCAGTTGGACAAATTCCTGCTCGTTCGGCGTCAGGTAGGCGGCTTTGTTCCAGCATTCAGGGGGAAGCGGCTGCATCGGCGCCGGATTCAGAATAACCGGCGTCTGCTCCTCTTCTGCGGTGTACAGCAATTTTTCCACAGCTGGCGCCGGGATTTCGAGCTGCACAAGAATAACATCCGCCTCTCTCAGGAGCGTCCGGCTTGCTTCAATATCTTCCGGGCGGACAGTGACGTTTGCTCCAGGCGTGACGATGATGCGGTTATCCCCTTCCGACACAAGGATGGTCGCAATACCGCTTGCCATGCCATGTCGTGTACGGACATGCTCTGTACTAATGCCCTCTGCTTTCAGATGCCCGAGCTGCTCTTTTCCAAAAGCATCGCCTCCAACCGCTCCGACCATTGACACCCGGGCCCCGAGTCGGGCAGCGGCGACCGCCTGGTTAGCCCCTTTCCCTCCAAAAAACGTGTGAAAATCCTCCCCGAGGATCGTTTCTCCCCGGGAAGGCATCCGTTCCGCTATTGTAACAAGATCCATATTAATACTTCCTACCACTACGATATTTGCCGGCATTCATTGATCACTCCCTGCTTGGACTAACAAAATTCTGAGTGTAAAACGGCCGGTTTTCTTCGTCAAATGCTACGCCGACTCCCAGCCCGTCATAATTACCGAGCATCGCTTCCCGGTGCCCTTCATATGAATTCATCCATCCAGCTGCAGCATACAGTGGGGACCGCTGGCCAGAAGCAATATTTTCAGCCGCCTGCATGTAGCCGATACCATTCCCTTCCAGGCGGTCAAACGGATTCTGCCCTTCCGGATTTACGTGATCGAAAAACTGGTTTTCGGCCATATTCTCGCTGTGTGCCCTTGCCACCGCCGCCACCGAATCATTGTAGGCGAGCGTATCCCGGCCGAGCTGGACGCGCTGGGCGTTGGTTAAGTGCCACACCAGCTGTTCATACGACTCCCGCACTTCTTCGGATTCCCCGGCATAGAACGGAGAATTCCTTTCCACCTCTTTATCTACTAACAGCAGGGCATTTACCCTGTTCTCTTCATGAATGTCGTAGAAAAAGGTGGCATACCCATCTTCCACTTCGTAGACTCCCTGCTGCTGTTCATTCGTTTCTGTCCGGATCTTACCTCTGGCCACCGTTTCTATGGATTCTCCGTACGTCTCCCGGATAGTGTCGCGTCCGGTTCCCCAACCGTTTCCTTCAGCGTCCTGCCACGTCTGCTGGTTGGAATAAAGCGCCACTACGCGCCCGTCCTGCACGCCGTACTGGGCGTACTGCTCATAGTCATCCTTATAATAGATATGCCAGTCGAACGAATAATTGCCTGCCTGCACATCCTTCGCTTCTCCGCGTGCAGCTTCCATTTCTTCAATGCTGTCCCCAAGGCTTACTCCTGCCATTTCCCAGTCCCCTGTTCCTTCTGGCACTTCTGTTTCTACCGTGCCGGCCCCCGGAGCGCTTCCGCTGTTTTCATCTGCCTGCAGATTTTCGCCAAGCAGATTGGATAAAAACAGCGCCATTCTCTCGCCCTGCGTGGCCGTTTCTTCGTAGGTCGTGCCACCCGCTTCTTCGAGACGCTCTTTGACGCCGCTCCACGGAGAATCCGCCGGGCTGTAAACTACGAGTGCTGCCAATAGAGCCATCAACACCGCCGCACCAACCAGACCCTTCATGTGCATATCTCCTCTATTTGTTCATTTATTGTTTGTATCGCTTGTATATCAATTGTACAGGAAAACGAGTCGTGGGAATAATAACTTGCACCTGGAGATTTCCCTTAAAAGTCATTCGGCAGAATGATATACTAAAAAGACGCACAGAATATATTCAACGCTGGTACATTTATAAAAAAGCTCCATGACTACGATTATAAAAGGGTGAAAAAAATGGCTTTATTCGGTAGAAAAAAGCAATCGTCCCAGGGCGATGCTGCCAAACCAGAAAATCTGGCAGAACAACCCCAGGAGGATGAGGAAACCATAGAAGAAGCACACGATGACAGCGGACGCACTGTCGAAACCACGCTCAGCCTTCATCCTGAAGCCGAAATCCCGGAGGAAGATGAATACTACCTGCGCTTTTTAAACGGCGAAGCACCCCGGCTGAAGCCCGGCCAGGTAGCGCTTTCCGGCATCAGCGCCCAGCGGGATGAACACGGCCAGATGCTTGTCACCGCTTTTATCCGTAACGGGGCGGAAAAAGCCATCCGGCTGAAGGAGTCCACCGTATTAATCATGAGCAATGACAACCAGGTGATTGCGAAAAAGAAAGTCGATTTAAGAGGCGTCGGCGATATTCCGCCGCGAAGCGCACGGCCGTGGAACTTTTATTTCGCACCTAAAGAGCAGCTTCAGCAGGAATTTCCAAAAGACGGATGGAAAATTGGCTTTCACGTTGAAAAACCAAAGCGCGAACACCACCTTGACCTTGCCGACAGCTGGAAAAGTGCGCTCAGCGAGCAGCAGGTGGATAAGCTGAAGGACATGATCCGTGACATGAAGCCGCCGCGTCCTGGTGAAGTTAACTTTATGGGCATGCGTGCCGTACAGTCCGAAAACGGTGACCTCCATGTGACGCTCCTCATCCGCAATGGGGGCAACAACGAGCTCAAGCTCGACAATGTGCCGCTGCAGGTCGAGGATGCACACGGGGATGTTATTGCCCGGGGCGGATTTAAGCTCGAGGATTTCGCCGTGCAGCCTTTTTCAAGCCGGCCCTGGACGTTTGTCTTCCCGCATCGTCTGCTGAAAAAGGATGAGATCGACCTTTCCAAGTGGAGAGCGTATCCAATTAAAAAGAAACAGGATGAGGATAAAGCATAACGAAAGAGCCTGGCGCGGGCTCTTTTTTTATGCAAAAAAGCCGCCTGGGGATGCTCCCCTGGCGGCGCTTGCGGTTGAAATGTTTACTTTTTGTCCGTTTCTTTTTGCAGAATACTGTTCTGCAGATAATCTTCAAGCGGCTCACGCAGATCTTCCCGATTTAGGGCAAAATCGATCGTTGCTTTAACAAAGCCGAATTTGTCGCCAACATCATAGCGTACCCCGTTAAATTCATACGCCAGCACATCCTGGCTTTCGTTCAGCTTCGTAATGGCATCTGTCAGCTGAATTTCATTGCCCGATCCCGGCGGCAGCGTTTCGAGAATATCGAAAATTTCAGGCGTTAAAACGTAGCGTCCCATTACTGCGTAATTGGAAGGCGCATCCGCAAGGTCCGGCTTTTCCTTTAAGCCCTGTACTTTGTGTACGCCTGATTCTTCTTCACTTTTCGGATCAATGATGCCGTATTTGGAGACGTCCTGGTCGGGAACCTGCTGCACACCGACGACTGAACTCTGGTACTTATCAAAAACGTCGGTGAGCTGCTTCATGCACGGCTCATCCGAATGGACAATATCGTCTCCAAGCAGAACGGCAAACGGCTCATCTCCAATAAAGCGGTGAGCGCACCAGATGGCGTGGCCGAGGCCTTTCGGCTCTTTCTGGCGGATATAGTGGATGTTTGCCATGTTGGAAATCTGCTGGACCTCTTCGAGCTGCTTCGTTTTGTTTTTCTTTTCAAGCGTCTGCTCCAGCTCATACGAAACGTCAAAATGGTCCTCAATCGCACGTTTGCCGCGTCCGCTCACAATAATAATGTCTTCAATGCCGGCAGCAATCGCTTCTTCTACTATGTATTGAATAGTGGGTTTATCCACGATAGGAAGCATTTCCTTCGGCTGTGCCTTTGTCGCTGGCAGAAAACGTGTTCCAAGCCCCGCGGCCGGAATAATAGCTTTACGTACTTTCATCTTTTTTCCTCCTTGATAACTGTGCTGCGCGCTCTGCACGCAGGTTAAATACAAGACAAATCAAGCTGTATTCAACATACCATAATGAATAGGAAATACAAATACATGAAATAAAATCATCCTGCTTAAATTTTCCAAAAGCTGTACCAGGGCTCCCAAAGTATTGTCACATTCTGCTTCTTCCTTTTGTTGGAATATATGGTATAGTATTTATATTCTAACATGAAAGGAGGCGCAACCGCGTTTTTTTCTGCTCCCAGGCCCAGTCTGCGGCCTTATTTTCACCAACCCCCTCCTCTTGGTGAAATCCCCCCTGCAAATCGTTACCGAAAGAGGTGATACCCGTGCCCCGGGAAGAACGCCTTTGGTTTCCAGGCACTGTCTACTATATTACTGCAGCTGGGGCTTCCAACCGCACGTTATTTCCCAACGAAAAAGATTATAAACAATACGTATACTTATTGGCTAAAGTAATTAATACCACCAAGCTCGACCTGCACGCCTATTGCCTGCTTCCAGGCAGTATTCATCTGTTGGCCGAATCCACCTACGTTTCTATCTCCACTATTATGCGGGAGCTGCATGCTTCCTACGCCATGCACTACCGGCGCCATTATGAAACCAGCGGCCCGGTCTTCCAGGCCCGTTATCATTCTGAACTTCTTCCGGACGAAACGTCCTTTTTTGAGCACAGCCGCCGGATACATCTGCTTCCCACTGAAAGGCTGGACCATTCATACTCGGGAACGTACCGGTGGTGCAGTGCCCGGGACTATCTCGCACCGCAGCCCGAGTACGCCCCGAAACACCCCTTTTTATCCCTTGAACGTACCCTTGCATTTTTCCCCTCCCCCAGGCATGAATACTTTCATCGTTTTTTACACCACACGTCTGCATTCCAGGCCTACTAACAATTCAGGAGTGATTACATGTTTAACCAAGTGACGCTTGTCGGCAGATTCACCCGGGATCCCGAATTAACCTATACGAAAGACGGCACCCCGGTATGCAACTTCACCCTCGCTGTCCAGCGGTCCTTTCGCAACCAGGACGGGGAATATGATGCTGATTTCGTACCTGTTACCGTATGGAGACGGCAGGCGGAAACGACGTGCGAATACTGTCACAAAGGAGCTATGGTCGGTGTAAAAGGAAGAATTAATACCCGGCTCTACGATAACAAAGACAACAAGCGTGTTCAGGTGGTCGAAGTAAACGCCGAAGACGTCCGGTTTTTAAAGCTGCAACACAGCTCTCCCGAAGAACCGCCGGAAAGCATTGGTTTAAATACTGAGCCCTTCCCTGCCGGCATCTAATAATTTTTCTCCCTTCCATTAAACCCCCGCTCTATCCTCCCCGTTTGAAAACAAAGTCCCCCGCACTCCTCTGCAGGGGACTTTTTACATGTATTTCGAGCCATATCTCCACAGCCAGCCTAAAACTACAATGACTGCTGCAGCGGTTACTCCGGTCATGTCGAGGACTACGTCCTGCCACATGCCGTGCCTGTCCGGACTGAAGTGCTGCCGGAATTCGTCAACCAGGGCAAATAGAAACACAAAACTATAGGCCCCTGCAAGCTTTCCCCAAAATGAAAAACTATACGGGTACACTGCAAACAGTGCCGCCATAAATATAACGGTGAACATAAACACATGACTTGCCTTGCGGATAAAAAATTCCACATACCCTTCGACGCCGGAAGCAGCTACGCTCACCGGGTCCCCGCCATAAGTAAAGGAAGGCACGGAAACATACGGCTGCAGCCATTCAAACGGCACATGCTCGAGCCACGGCCGGATGTCCTGCTGCTGATAAGGCATCGAAGTTGAAATAAGAATGGTCAGTACAGCACCTGCAAGCGGCAGCGCAAACAGCCAATTGGGTGCGGACAGTTTTTCTGCTCGTATCTCCAAGGTGCTTACCTTCTTTCTTTTTATTTTCAGTATAAAAAACTTGTGGGCGTTTTTCTAATTTTTAACCCCATACCGTCCATGTAATACTGATTGTGATAGTCATTACAATCAGGCTTACCGGCACACCGATTTTCATAAAATCGGTAAAACGATAGCCGCCCTGCGTGTATACAAATAAATTCGTCTGGTAGCCGATCGGCGTAATAAAGCTTGCCGATGCTGCAATCGCAACAATGACTGCCGCTGCTACAGGGGATACAGATAAAATATCCACTGTTTCCAGTGCCACCGGAAGCATAACGATAGCCGCCGCATTATTGGTTACCACTTCCGTGAATATATTTGTGAGTACATACAGAGCAGTAAATACTCCAAGGACGCCAAACGGCATAAACCATTCGATCATCTGTTCAGCCAGAAGCGAGGCTGCCCCGGTACTCATCATCGCTTCTCCAAGCCCAAAAGCAGCGGCAATGACAATCAGCACTTCGTATGGAATATAGCGGTGGACATCTGTAAGTGACAGTGATCCAGTTACGAGCAGGCCGGCGACAGCAATCAGCGCTGCATAAAAAATAGGAATAATCTGCAGAGCCGCCAGAACAACCATCAGCACCATCATGACAAGCGGCAGCCAGCTTTTCCATCTCGGTCCTTTTAAAAAGGGATTCACGCTATTTTTTAGTACGTGAAAATCATTATGAGCGCTCGTTTTTTGTTCAAATTCCGGGCCAGCCAAAAGCAGGAGCGTGTCCCCCGGCTTTACCACCATTTCTTTCATTTCCGACGAGTAGCTTTCATCATAACGATGAATACCGATAATTGCGGCATCAAACCGCTGGTCAAAGAATATGTCTTTTAATTTGGTGAATAAAATATTAGAGTAATGAGTTACCATTACTTCCATCAGTTTTCGTTCTTTTGGCTGTTCAGATGCCTGGGCTTCGTTTGCTTCTGTTTTGATATTGAGTCCTTCAATGTTTTCAAGCACAGCTACCTGGGCCAGATCTCCGTAAACAACCAGGCAGTCGCCGGGCTCGAGTACATGGTGTTCCCCGACCTCTCTGCTGCCCGGGGCGTCTTTTGGTATCACTGCAAGCAGCTGCATCGAAGGATCGTTAATAAAACCCGCCCGTTTCAGTGTCTCTCCGAGATGCTTGTATGCCAGCGTGATTTCGAGCTTCAGCATATACTTCCGCCGGCCTTCCTTCTGATAGAACAGCGGGGGTTTCCGTGCCGGCAGAATCTTTATGCCAACCGTTAAAATAAAGATGGTGACAGCAATTGTTGCCGGGATGCCGATTAAGGCGAGCTGAAAAAAATGAAACCCTGCGTAGCCCCGCTCCAACAGAAGCCCATGCACAACAAGGTTGGTGGACGTGCCTATTAGTGTAATCGTGCCCCCAATAATCGTGGCGTAGGATAGAGGAAGCAGAAACTTGGATGGAGCGAGGTCATACTTTTCACACCATCGTTTCACAAGCGGTGAAAACGTTGCTACGATCGGTGTGTTGTTTAAAAAACCGCTCATAAGCGCCGATGGCACAAGCATTCTCATTAATGAACCCCTCGGGGTGCGTCCTTTACTCAGCACCCCTTCCACGAAACGGTCGACAATGCCGGTCTGCTGGACGGCCCCTGCGACAATACAAAGAAGGCCAACGGTCAGCATGCCCTGGTTGGCAAACCCCTTCAGCCCCTGTTGCGGGGTAATAAGCCCCGTGACCAACAGCAAAGAAAGCACGAATAGAAAAATAATACTCGGTCTCGCAATTTCTTTCATCAACGCCCCCACCATCGCCAATACGATAATAAGCACCCATGCAATCTCCCAGGACACGCCGTCACCTCCCTCCATGTGTAATCCATAGTATTTTAATATGTTTAATCAATTTTAGACTCATAACCCATTATACTTATCGGCAGGTAATTGTAAAGGAACACTATATGTTTTACACTAGGAGAAGAGAGGTTTCTTACTAGGCGCCGGCTTTCTTCATTGGAGAGACAGGTTTTCGGCGCGTACTCACAAATCTCTTGAATATTTCGAAAAGAGGTGAACCAAAATGGCATTCGTCATTACATCGCCATGTATAGAGGAAAAAGCAGGGGAATGCGTGGATGTTTGTCCTGTAGACTGTATCGAAGAAGGAAAAGAGCAATTTTATATTGATCCGGACGTTTGTATCGACTGTGGTGCCTGTGTAGTTGTCTGTCCAGTAGAAGCAATCGTGGAGGACACTGAACTGACACCGGAAACAGAACCGTATCTGGAAAAAGCAAAACAGTACTTCGGTACAGAATAGATCAGATCCCGCTTTTTATTAGCGGGATTTTTATATTTTATAATTAAGCAGATTAAATTGGGTGAAAACGGGTAAACCATTACTACCCCACCCCATACCTCGATTATTGAACCGGTTTAAGGCAGCATTATCTGCTGCCTGGTTCATGATTGCGCCACTTCCTGATGCCCGCAGGCTTATGCCTGTGGGTATTTGGTGTAGTTAGCCATAAAGAAAGCCGGAGCTCTCAGGAGCTCCGGCTTTCTACGTTTATTCTTCTGATTCAAGATCTTCAATCGATTCGATATCCATATATTCCGGTACAACCAGGCCCGTGATTGCGCCTTCGAGGTTCGGACCAAGATCTTCATAGCTGTCGCCGTATTCTTCCATCTGGCTCGCGTGTGTGTTCGGGAACCAGCCGGCAACCATGCCGTCTGCTTCACCGTCAGCAACGGCCGCAAACATTGGGCCCGCTTCAAGCTGAGTTAACGTTACATCATAGCCAAGGTCGGTAAGCACTTCTCCGACTACGTTCGTAGAAGCAATTTCAGAATCCCAGGCAACGTACACAAGTTCAATTGCTTCACCGTCGACTTCCTCTACGCCGTCAGTCCATTCAGATACCATATCTTCGTTTTCATCGACCCATGCAGCAGCAGCTTCAGCCGGTTCTGTGCCGTCCTGAATCTCTACCATGATTTCTTCCATGTTAGAAGCTTCCCACTGGAACTGATCGAGGAACTGGTACGCCCCCGGTAGATCCTCTTCGAGCCCCTGGCGCACCACGGTATGAATATCGTCACCGTCACCGTAAGAGCCCTCCGGATCCTCCAGGTATTTCAAATCATATTCGGCGAATTTCCAGTGAGGGGTCCAGCCGGTGACAATGATCGGTTCTTCATTTGCAATCGCGTCCCCAAGTGCACTAGTCATTGCCGCTCCTGAGCTTGCCTGGAGATTCCAGTTGCTAAGGTTGTAATCTTCAATCGCCTGGTCTGTTTGAGACATAATGCCAGCCCCAGCGTCAATACCGGTAATCGTGTAGTCTACTTCTTCGCCAAAACCTCCCGAAGAGGATTCTTCACTCGATCCGGAATCGCCAGAGCCGCCGGATTCTTCGGAATCTCCGCCACCGCCGCACGCGGTCATAATTGCAGCCATTGAAACTCCGGCTGCGCCTAAACCAGCTTTTCTCCATAATTTTTCCATGTAAATTACTCCCCTTTTGTTTGAATTATATGGATACTTCCATTAATGGAAGGTGTTCCTATTTTCGCTTACTTGCTCCAATACCCTGCGTCAGCCGGTCCAGGATAATCGCTACAATCACGATCGCAAGACCGGCCTCAAAGCCGCCGCCAACGTCGTTCCGGCCGACGGCAAAGTATACGGCCGTGCCGAGGCCGTCCGCTCCGATCATTGAGGCAATAACGACCATCGACAGCGCCAGCATGATCGTCTGATTAATCCCCGCCATAATCGTTGTTTTGGCCATCGGGAGCTGTACCTTGAACAGCTTCTGGTTCCCCGTCGACCCGAAGGCCTCCGACGCTTCAATGATTTCGGTCGGCACCTGGCGGATGCCGAGGTTCGTAAAACGGATTGTCGGCGGCATCGCGAAGATTACGGAGGCAACGACCCCCGGCACCATGCCGATCCCGAAAAACGCCACGGCCGGGATCAGGTACACAAAGGCGGGCATCGTCTGCATAAAGTCAAGCACCGGCTTCACGGCGCCTTCTACGACCGGGCTCCGGGACATCCAGATGCCGACCGGCACCCCGATCACTATGGAAATCAGCCCGGCGGTTAGTACGATGGCGAGCGTGAGCACCATGTCCTCCCAATAGCCCAGGTTCCAGATCAGGAGCAGCCCAAGCAGAACAAACACCGTGAGCCCGATTTTCCGGCCGGCGAACCAGAACGTTAATCCGGTCATGATTAACAGCAGCAGCCACGGCGGGAAAATGCCGAACAACCATTCGAAGCCGCTGATCAAGTAACCAACAATATCCGTCAGAGGCCCAAAAATAAATTCTGCCTGGGTCAGCCAGGACACAAACGCGTCAATCCAGTCAGCCAGCGGAAGCGGTGTAATCTTATTCAACGGCTTCTACCTCCTTGCCGGACAGGAGCGCCATAACAGAGCCTCTCACGACGATACCTAAGAGCCTGTTATCTTCATCAACGACAGCAACCGGTGTATTTTTGTATGTAAGCAGCTCAATCATTTCCTTGACTACTGTGTCCTTCTGTACTGCCGGCACGTTTTCGTGAAGCACGCTGCGCATATCTTCCGAGCCCTGCTCCACCAGCTTCGATACTTCGTCAGCATGCACGATCCCGAGCAGCGTCCGGTCTTTATTCGTCACATACAGGCTCGAAATGCCTTCTTTTTTCATCCGCTGCAGCGCCACCCGGGGGCCGTCTTTATCAATCGTAAGCGTTTCCGGACGTTTCATGACCGCTTCGGCGGTGAACACCTTGGAGCGGTCTACGTCTTCGACGAACTGGGCCACATAATCATCCGCCGGATGCTGAAGAATGTCCTCCGGCGTACCGATCTGGACAATCCGGCCATCCTTCATAATGGTAATGCGGTCCCCGAGCCGGAGTGCTTCGTCCAGGTCATGGGTAATGAACACGATCGTTTTCTGCATCCGTTCCTGCAGTTCCAGCAGCTCGTCCTGCATCTCCTTCCGGATCAATGGATCCAGCGCGGAAAAAGCCTCATCCATCAGCAGGATATCGGTGTCCGCTGCCAGTGCCCGGGCCAGGCCGACCCGTTGCTGCATGCCGCCGGACAGTTCATCCGGGTACATGTTGCCGTAGCCGCCAAGGCCTACGAGCTGCAGCGCGTCCTCCGCTTTTTTCTTTTTATCCTGATCTTCCAGGCCCTGAATTTCCAAACCGTATGCTACATTGTCGAGAATTGTCCGAAATGGGAATAGTCCGAATTGTTGGAAAACCATGCTCATTTTTTCCCGGCGTACCTTTCTCAGTCCTTTATCATCCATGCGGGCCAAATCATCACCGTCCACCCATACGCTTCCCTCGGTCGGATCAATTAACCGGTTCAGAAGTCGCACTAGTGTAGATTTCCCGCTTCCGGAAAGGCCCATGATGACAAAAATTTCCCCGGCTTCTACCGAAAAATTGGTCCGGTTCACGCCGACCGTGCAGCCCGTTTCTTTTAAAATATCGTCTTTCGATTTCCCCTGTTCCAACAGGTTAATCGCACGGTTCGGGCGCTTGCCGAAGACTTTGGTTAAGTTCTCTACTTCTATCTTCGCCAACGTTTCACACCTCTTTTACTATGTCTGTCTCTGTATTTGTTATCACTCTTTTACTATATATTATTAGGATAAAAGTTACAAAACTTTCCTCACTCCATTTGAGGCTGTTTTATTCATAAAGTATATACTGTACATAAATTATATACTTATATCTATCTTTATCTACTGATTAAAAGATTTAACGACCGAATATTCAATTTTTTTATTTCAAAGCATTTTGCTAAACTTTAAGCACTACATGCAAAAAGGGGGCCCAGTATGGAAAGGGAACAAAAAAACATTCAGGACAAACTGGACGAAGCGAAACATCAGTTTATTGGCACGATTGCCCAAAATATGGGCCTGTACGGCGTTTCCGATACAAACGGACGTTTGTACGGCACCGTGTTGTTTGCCAAGCGGCCCATGACCCTGGATGATATGAGCACAGCACTCGGCATGAGTAAAATGAGCATGAGTACAGGGATACGGGCCCTCATGGAGGCAGATATGGTGGAACGGGTGTGGGAAAAGGGAGTACGCAAGGACCTGTACCAACCCAACGACGACTGGTACCAGTCATTTGCTTCTGCTTTTGTGAACCGGTGGCGGGAAGCTGCGGATAATAATCAAAAAGCAGCCCGCCAGGCCAAAAAAGATTTTGAAACTTTTTTAAAGGAAGCGGACGAGCCGTATCTTATTGAAGTGCTGCAGCACGATCTGGAAAAAATCAACTATGCCCTCGGATATTACGAATGGCTGGATGAAGTGATACGCATCTTTGAAAGCGGTGAAATTTTTACGATGGTCCCCCCAAAATAAGCTCAGCTGTTAAATTTCCAGCAGTGGCAGCCGATGTTCAAGCCGGATCTGTTCACGCACTCTCCTCGCCAAAACTGCCTCCGTATCTGCCGGCTGCCAGAGCAGCGCATACTGATACAAATCATGCCATTCTAAAATATTGGCAAATTGCTGCAGCGAGGGAAGTGGAATACTCCACGTACTGTCATAGCCGGCCAGCAGTTCATTAAAAACCATTCTCGCAAATGACTGATAATCCTCTTCTCCGGAAAAAGACATCAGGATACTCCGCAGCAGCGCCGCAAGATCGTATAACCTTACATGGACTCCCGGCATTGCTCCTGGAAGAAGAACTTTCTCTGCTGAAAACCCAGTCCGCCATTTCACTTCCCTGAAAACAAAACCTATGCTGCCTGGTTGTGTGGCCGCCTGCTGTATGACGGGGAATAACGAATCGATGCTTTGCCGAATAATCGTCTGGCCTTCCGGAAGCAGTTTATCCATCTGTCGTCGCTCTGCCTCAGCGGTCTGTTCTGCCAATAGAATGCTCTTTTTATCGTTTCCCGGCAGTTTTTCATGCCAGCTGCGGTGTTTTGCTGCCAAGCCGGCGCCGAGCTTCCGGTACTTCTCTTTCCCCTTTCCGCAGTTCCCGGATTTCTTCTGATACATATAGGCATGGCCATCCTCCCCTGCACTCGGCAATTTTTTCCCATCTATCGTTTTTCTTATACCGATATCATTTTCAGCTTCAAGCCACTGAATTGTTTCTTTCTCTGAAAGGACAAGCTTTCCAACTATCAGAACCCATTCTGTATTCATTCCGTCTTTCACTTCATAATGACTGGCTCCGCATTGTTGAACCGTTGCCCGGGCTATACCGTACACTTCCTGGATCCAATGGCTGATTGCTTTTGTGTTCATCAAACGCCTCCGTTTCATTTACTGTAGATTTTTCCGGTTTTCTTTTACACTGGACTAGCATAGAAAAGCATTCTGTTTAGTTGGAGGAACGCGTATGAATATAAGCATTCTTGACCAGTCACCAATTGCAGACGGCGAAACACCCGAAAAAGCCTTTGAACACACACGTGAACTTGTTAAACTGGCCGAAGACTTGGGATTTCACCGCTTTTGGGTAGCTGAGCATCACAGCACGAGCGGCCTGGCCGGTTCTTCGCCGGAAATTCTGATGTCGCACCTGGCAAGCGTTACTTCAAGCATCCGCATCGGTTCAGGAGGGGTCCTGCTTCCCCAGTACAGTCCTTATAAAGTAGCAGAAAACTTCAAGGTGCTTGAAGCTTTATTTCCAGGCAGAATCGACCTTGGCATCGGAAGGTCTCCCGGGGGAGGCAATACGATCCGGGAAGCTTTGACCGATGGCCATAAAAAGAGCCTTTCCGCCTTCCCCCGCCTTCTGCAGGAAGTCCAGGGGTTTATTGACCGCTCTCTTCCTGGAAACCACCCCTATGCCTCCATTAAAGCCTCTCCGATGAGTGCCTCTCTGCCCGAAACATGGGTGCTGGGCCTGTCTGAACGCGGCGCCCGGGACGCTGGCAAACAAAGCGCCGGGTTCATGTTTGGCCATTTCATCAGTCCCGACCAGGGGGTGGACGCAGTCCGAAAATATCACGATTCTTTTGTACCAAGCGAGCGCCAGCCTCGGCCGGTGACTGCCGCCTGCGTATTTATCGTTTGTGCTTCCACCGACGAAGAAGCTGAGCACCTCGCTTTAAGTCAGGACCAATGGCTGTTAAATGTTGAAAAAGGAACAAATACGAAAGTACCTGCTCCAAACAGTGTAGACCCCAGTAACTGGACACAGGAGGAACAGGAAAAAGTCCGGCACAATCGACGCCGTGCTGTTATTGGCTCTCCCGCCACGGTCCAAAAGCAGCTGCGCGAGCTTCGGGATAAGCTCGGACTCGATGAATTAATGGGCATTACCAACATTTATGATTTTGAAGCAAAAAAGATATCTTTTCAGTATACCGCAGATATTGCCGACAATCTTTAAACAAAAAATCCGCACGCTCGATTGAGCGGAGCGGATTTTTTCGTTCTTAAGAATCTGTGGCCGGGACTCCCTGTCTGTTTTCCTGGACTTCTTTTTCGCTGGAGCGAAACGAAAGCCACGAAAGCATTAATCCTAAGAGCGTAATAACAGCACCGGCCATACCAATCAGCGGAAGGCTGAAACCAAGGCTGATCACTACACCGCCGACCCAGGCTCCAAAGGCGTTGGCCAGATTAAATGCAGAGACTGCAGAAGCGCTCGCAATCGATGGCGCTCCTTCTGCCGCCCGGATAACCGTCGTCTGCAGAATAGGCACCGTTCCAAAGGCCCCCATTCCAAGCAGAAGCACCGAAATCGGAGCCAGCCAGGTAATCGTGCTCGTTAAGGTGAGAGTCGACAAAATAACAGTCAACGAAGCCATCACAACCATCAGCGGCTTCAGCAGTGATTCAGCGTTCAGGCGTCCGGAAAGCATGTTGCCCAGAACGCCCCCTACCCCGAATAAAAAGAGGGAAAGCGTTATACCTACCGGACCAAGGCCGGTAATATCCTGAAGCAGTGGTTCAATATACGTGTAGGCAGTGAAAACGCCTGAATATCCGAAAACCGTAATAGCTAGTGCAAACAGCACCTGCTTCCTCTTAAATACGCCAAGTTCTTTTCTCATCGATGTTGGCTCTTCGGCGTTCATATTCGGCACGAAAAAGATGATGCCGAGCAGGCTGATAACACCGAGGCCGGCAATGCCGGCAAAAACCATTCTCCAGTCAAACAAATCTCCAATATATGCTCCAAACGGCACCCCGATCATTAGCGAAATAGTCAGTCCGCCGTTAATGGCAGCCACCGCGCCGGCTTTCTTCGATGGAGGGACAACTTCACTCGCCATAACCATGGCAATGGCAAAGAAAGGTCCGTGCATCAATGCGGAGAAGACGCGTGCCCACAGCAGCACCGTATAGTTTGGAGCCAGGGCACTGGCGATGCTGGAGCCGATAAACAGCAGCATCAATCCAATCAATACATACTTTCTTGGAAATTTCACCAACAGAGATATAGCGATTGGCGAGAGCACAGCGACACCGAGCGCATACATGCTGACAATCAGCCCTGCAGCAGAAATCGTGATGCCAAAGGAATCCGAGACATTCGATAAAATCCCCATGGCGACGTATTCGGTAGTACCGATAGCGAACGTAGAAATCATAAACATGGCAATCATCACCATTGGGCGAAACGTTTGGCCATTGCGTACGATCATTGTTATCCCTCCTTGATATATTAATCAATCATTCTTTCGTCCTGTTTAACCGCAACGAGTTCTTATTCTATAGGCTGAGTCTACATACGTCTAGATTGTAAAACGCTTACGACACAAAATCGTCACATTTTTTCTGTTGATTTTTTTATTTACATCATGTAAAGGTTACCATTTCTTTTTTATCAATATTTGTATTTGCTTTACGGAATCGTCATCATGATGTTTTTTGTACAATCCGCTGACATCAGGGGTTTGCGCAGAAATCCCCCGGGGTAAACCTTTTTTCGTGCGCGTTAGCCAAAACGTTTCGACATAATTTAACAGCAGGAAAGAAGGGACATCATGTTTTCACTTTTTACATTCATCCTCATTACCATAGCCATTGCCGGTTACGCCTCCTACCGGACAAAAAGCATTAATATGAAAAGCCAGGAAGGCTATTTTCTCGGCGGACGCAGCCTGATGGCACTCACCATCGGCTCCTCTACTCTGCTTGCCAATCTTTCTACCGAGCAGCTTGTCGGACTGAGCGGACAGACGTACACTGGATCGATGGCTTCAATGGCCTGGGAAGTTACAACGCCGATCGCGCTCATTTTTATGGCGTTTATGTTTCTGCCAAAATACTTACGGGCGGGGGTAACCACCGTCACCGAATTTCTTGAAAAGCGTTATGACCAGCGGACCAGACAGATTGTTTCTTTACTGATGCTGCTTGGCTTTGCCTCTTCATTTCTTCCGACGGTGCTGTATTCCGGCTCGCTTGTGCTTGATCAAATATTTGATATTTCAAGCGTGCTCGGCACGAGTCAATTCTTCACTGTTTTGATTGTCTCTGCCGCCATTGGGCTTGTCGGTATGCTCTACATCGTATTCGGCGGTCTGAAGGCCATTGCTTCTGCCGACTCCCTGTACGGCGTTGGCTTAATTGCCGGGGGCCTGCTTATTCTCATACTCGGTCTCATGGCGCTCGGCAATGGTAACGTGTTTAACGGAGTCGGGACGCTCACCTCTGAACATACTGAAAAATTAAATGCCATCGACGGCAGCAATGACGCCCAGGTGCCCTGGCCCACCATATTTATGGGACTGTTATTTAATAACCTTTTTTATTTTTGTATCAACCAGGCCATTGTCCAGCGTCCACTTGCAGCACGCAATTTAAAAGAAGGCCAAAAAGGCGTCATGATTACCGCCCTGTTTAAATTATTCGGCGCCTTTTACCTCGTTCTTCCCGGCGTAATCGCTTATCATCTGTATGGCAACAGTCTCGCCAATGGAGACGCCGCGTACCCGGCCCTTGTGACTGACCTGCTGCCGCCAGTAATCACTGGCGTATTCGCAGCTATTTTGTTCGGGGCTGTCCTGAGTTCGTTTAATGGGGGTATTAACAGCGTGATTACGCTGTTTACGCTTGATTTGTATAAACCGCTATTTCACCCGGACGCAGATGAAACGACTCTTGTTCGTTCCGGCCAGCGGTTTGCGATGATTGTAGCAATCGTTTCTATTTTCATCTCCCCATTTATTTTGTTTGCCCCATCAGGGCTTTATAACTATCTACAGGAAATGTTCGGGTTTTTCAATATCCCCGTGCTTGCCATTATGGTCGTCGGCTTTTACACCAAAAGAGTGTCGCCATTTGCCGCAAAAGTGGCTGTGCCGGTGCATATCATCTTGTACGGCGCCAGTAAAATCTTTATCGGAGAACTCAACTTCCTTTATGTACTGAGCGTGTTGTTTCCACTCAGCGTAATCGTGATGCTTGTTGTCGGTAAATTCAAACCGATGGCCGAACCTTTTGAATTCAAAAATGAAGCACCTGTCGATATGGTGCCTTGGAAATACGCTAAACCAGCTGCGGCCGGCCTGGTTGCCGGCATCGCTATCCTATATGTTATCTTTTCTCCTCTTGGAATTGCTTCTTAAACGAAAAAATGCCCCAAAGCCGAAAAGCAGGCTGTGGGGCATTTTTTCGTTTACTCCCAGTCTTCGAGCACGATTTTTCCGATCGCTTTTCCCGACTCCACTTTACGGTGCGCTTCTTTCATTTGGCTGGCATTCAGCGGCGTCAGCGTTTCGGTCAGCGTTGGCTTAATGATGCCCTGGTCAAACAGATCAGCCAGCTCGCCCAAAATAACGTGCTGGCGGATCATATCCTCTGTCTGGTACATCGGCCGTGTGAACATAAATTCCCACATAAAGGCGGCGCTTTTCGCCTGCAGGTCGGTCAGCTGGAGCGGCTCCTCTGTCTCCACAATCGAGCAGATGGCCCCCTGAGGACGGATGCACTCCGCCATGCCGTCCCAGTGCTGCGCCGTGTCGGTAAAGCAGAGAATATAATCCACTCCGTTATAGCCTGCATCCTGAAGCTGTTTTAACAGCGGCTGATGGTGATTGATCACTTTGTCTGCGCCCATTTGCTCGCACCAGGCGGTGGTCTCTTCACGCGAAGCAGTAGCCACTACGTCGAGTCCGGCCCATTTAGCAAGCTGAATTGCAATAGAACCAACCCCACCGGCGCCGTTCAGGACGAGTACCGAAGAACCGCGGTCCCGTTCGGGCACGATGCCGATCCGGTCAAACATCGCTTCATATGCAGTAATGGCCGTTAAAGGCATGGCGGCGCTTTCGGCCATGGAAAGCTGTTTCGGGCGTCTTCCTGTGACCCGCTCGTCCACCAGGTGATATTCCTGATTGGAGCCGGAACGCTGATTGCTGCCTGCGTAATACACTTCATCGCCGGGCTGGAACAGGGAAGCCTCTTCGCCCGCAGCTTCAACTATGCCAGCAGCGTCAAAGCCGAGAATCTGCGGCTGCTCTTCCTCCACCCCTTCATTTGCACCACGGATTTTTGTATCCACGGGATTTACGGAGACTGCCTGCACACGCACAAGCAGGTCCCGCCCTTTCGGTTCAGGCTTTGCTGCGTCAAACATTTCTAAGCTGGCGTCCTCTTCAATTGGAAGGTGCTTTTTAAAGCCTATTGCCTTCACTATAACCCCTTCTTTCTTCACTTGGTTAGAACCACTCTTGTTTCTCATACCCATCCAGTTCCATCCGGCAAACAACCCGAAGCCGCTTATGCCTGTTCGAAATTTCCGTTGAATTAGGTTATAATAAAAGCACTAATTTTAAGGAAAGAAGGCGGCGTATGCAGGATCAAACCCACACATTCACCAAACGGGAGGAATTTGCCAACGCGCTCACGCACGGCATCGGAGCAATGCTAAGTGTGGCTGCACTTGTTGTGATGATTGTTTTTGCTTCCATGAATGCTTCGTCCCTCCATGTGGTGAGCGTTTCTATCTTCGGCACATCCATGCTTCTTTCCTACGTCTGCTCCACTCTGCTTCACAGCTTTCCTGCAGGAAAGCTCAAAGACCTGTTCGAGGTCTTTGATCACTCTGCCATCTATATATTCATTGCCGGTACGTATACGCCATTTCTATTTCATGCACTGGAAGGCATCTTAAGCTGGACGCTGTTTGGCATTGTCTGGGGCATTGCTTTTGTCGGCATTCTTTTCAAAGCCTTTTTCAGCAAGCGTTTTCGCATTCTTTCAACCTTGTTTTACATCGGTATGGGCTGGATTATCATTATTGCCTGGCCCGCGCTTGTGAGTGCCCTTCCACCCGGCGGCCTCGTGCTTCTCGTTACCGGAGGTATATTGTACACAGCCGGCACCGTCTTCTACATGTGGCGGAGCTTTCCTTTCCACCATGCCGTCTGGCACTTTTTTGTCCTCGCCGGCTCTACGGCTCATTTCGCTGCCGTATTTTTTTACATCATCCCTTTATAGACCTTTCTTCGTCTCCCACGGCCCGGCCGGCGGGAGACTTTTTTGCCAACATTTCCTTGTGCCATTATTCTTTGTTTGACTCCTTCTTCTGCACGGGTAAAAGCTAATATTAAATACAAACCGAGTGGAGGCAACAATTAATGGAACGAATCTTATTGGGAGAAACAGACATCGAAGTGTCACGTGTAGGCCTGGGAACATGGGCTATGGGTGGTGTGCTCTGGCAGAATGAGCCGGATGAACAGGCCGCAGTGAAAACAATCCGGCAGGCACTCGATATAGGCATTACCACTATTGATACGGCACCGGATTACGGTCTGGGAAATTCCGAAACGTTTATTGGAAAAGTTTTAAATCAGGCGGGCACTCCAAGGGAGCAAGTACAGCTGTTTGGAAAACCCGGCGTTAACTGGAACGAAGACAAAGAGCTTTTCCGGGACATGCGTCCGGATAAAGTAGAAACGGAAATAGATAATACACTGCGCCGGCTGAACACGGACTATTTGGATTTATATCAAATTCACTGGCCGGATCATGAAACCGGCATGGAAGATATGGGCAATGTTATGAATAAGCTGTACGAAAAAGGAAAAATCCGCGCTATTGGTGTAAGTAATTTCACTCCGGACGAGATGGAAGAATTGCGCCAGTACGTGCCGCTTCATGTCACGCAAAACCAGTACAATATGTTCCAGCGGGAGTTGAAGCCGTGGTTTGAATATGCCGAACGCAACCATATTGCAGGTATTACCTGGGGCACGTTCGCACACAGTCTTCTGACCGGCAAGGTGGATGCCCAAAGCACGTTTACAGATGAAGACATCCGCGCAAGTCTGCCTCTGTACCAGAGCAATAGCAGAAACTACTATTTGGCAGCAGTCAGAGAACTGCAGGAGTTCGCTCACGAGCGAAACAAAACCATCGCCCAGCTTGCAGCACGCTGGACACTTGAAAACAGCGGTATAAGCATGTGCCTCTGGGGCGCAAGAACCCCGGAGCAGATCAAAGAAGCCGAAGGCGTTGATGGCTGGATACTCGACCAGGAAGAAATGGAGCATATTGAAGATATTCTTGCCAAACACGTCCCTTCGCTTCAGAACAATCAATTAAATATTTACGCCCCGCCTGAACGTTCAGACGTATAAATATATCAATTGGCTGAAAAACAAACGAAATACCGTAAAAGAACCCGTCCATTTAGGGCGGGTTTTTTAATCCCAAACAGTGTAATGACGGTGTTGTTCAAACTGTACCTGACGCCGGGGCCAACGCGCTCGAATATTAATTTGTTATAATAGAGTCAAATTACGTCAAAAGGATGTTTTGCTTGCCAACACGCGCCCACGCCTATATCAATACTGCCCTGGCCATTCTGACCGTTTACGCTGTGTTGTTGACGACCCGGCTGTTTTTCGACACCCACGAGCTTCTCGTTTTCATCACGCACCCGCTTTTCTTAATTCTTCCTGTCGGCCTCACGGTGGCAGGGCTGAGGTACTTTGTCGTTTATATTGAAGAGAAAAACAAAAAACGCTTCCTTTATTTTTTAATCTCCGGAAGCGCCGCGCTATTTCTGCTGTTTTTATTATTTTTATATATTATTTCCAGGCTTGTTGCCCTTTGAAACAATTTACTTCTATTCAAAATTTTGATAAGCTTCAAGATATTTCATCAATCGTTTTTAAAGGAGAGAGAGTATGGCACAATTAGCATCCTGGCGGACAAAAGCTCCCTATCGGGCGGATCAGGTGGGAAGCCTTTTACGTACGGCCGCCATCAAAGACGCACGGGAAAATTACGCGAATGGCTCTATTTCCACGGAAGAACTGCGCCGTGTAGAAGATAAAGAAATCGAGCGCGTCGTTGAAAAGCAAAAAGAAACAGGACTTCAGGCTGTGACAGACGGAGAATTTCGTCGTGCCTGGTGGCATTTTGATTTTCTTGAAGACCTGATCGGCGTGGAAGCCTATGAAAAAGATTCCGGCATCCAGTTTGAAGGAGTGCAGACGAAAGCACGCGGGATCAAGGTAACTGGAAAAATTGACTTTAGCGATAAGCATCCTATGCTTGAAGATTTCCGCTACCTTCATCAGATTACCGGAAGTACAGAAGCTAAGTTCACAATTCCAAGCCCGAATATGCTTCACCTCCGGGGCGAGATCGACACCGATTTATACAGTGGCCCAGAAGATATGATCGATGACCTGGCCAAAGCATATCAGAAAGCGATACAGGCATTCTATGACGCCGGCTGCCGCTACCTGCAGCTTGACGACACATCCTGGGCCCACCTGTGCTCCGAAGAACAGATCAAGCACATGGAGCAGGAAGGAATCAATCACCGTTCCCTTGTGGAACGCCATGCCCGGGCGGTCAATGAATCTGTAGCCTATAAGCCGGAGGACATGACCATTACTATGCACATCTGCCGCGGCAACTTCCGTTCCACATGGTTTTCTTCCGGCGGATACGAGCCGGTAGCTGATATTTTATTCGGCAGCGTCAACGTTGACGGGTTTTTCCTGGAATATGACAATGACCGGGCCGGCGATTTCAAACCACTTCGCTTCATTAATCGCGAAAACGTTCAGGTGATCCTTGGCCTGATTACTTCTAAAAGCGGCGACCTTGAAAATGCTGACGACGTGAAAGCCAGGATCAGGGAAGCTTCTGAGTATGTGCCGCTCGAACAGCTCTGCCTGAGTCCTCAATGCGGATTTGCTTCGACAGAAGAAGGAAATATTTTAACCGAAGACGAACAGTGGAAAAAACTGGAGCATGTTGTGACTATTGCCAAAGATGTATGGCAGGGATAACACCAAAAAGCAGGGCCGAAAATTTCGGCCCTGCTTTTTTGATTATCTTTAGTTGCTTAACACTGGAGATTCTTTTGAAAAATCGCTTGTCTCAAGCTGTTCGTACAGAAAATCGACAAGCGTCTGGCGGTACAGGGTGTTTTTTAAATTATGGCGACCAGGATAGCCCACCGTCGGTGCATTTTCGCCGGAAGGCTTATCGGAAAGCACCGGCACCCGCACAAGCGTCCAATCCAGATTCGACTGGCGGATAATGTCGGCTGCATTCGCGTGCTCATTCGAGCCTTTAAATTTTGCCACCTTCCAGCCCGCAGTCATAAGGCTGAACCGCTTGGACGTGCCGTCCTGCGGCGTTTTCACATCCGAGCTCGTGACCGCCACAAGCCGGTTGATACCGCGTTCCTGCATCGCATTCACAATGTGGGACACACCGGTGCTGAGCGGCGTTCCCTTCGCTGCTTCCTTGCGCCCGAGCAGGCTGACTACCGCGTCAGCCCCCCTCAAAGAATCGTAGACATTCTGGTAATTCGTAATTTTCCCTTCATGAACAGTTAAATTATCGTTTTCAATTAATAGCTTTTCCGGTTGGCGGGCGTACACTACTACTTCGCTGCCCTCTTTTAAAGCTTTGCGGACAAAACGTTTTCCCGTGTTGCCGGTCGCACCAAATACAACTATTTTCATATTGGTTCCCTCCTACTTGTTCACACTGCTCCTCTATTGTACCGGAGATGCAAAGCAAACCCAACCGCAGCAGGGAAAACATAAATAAAAGGAGAGCGATTGAGGCCCCGGTTGCTCAATCGCTCTCCTTTATATCCATCGATGTGTTAATCTGCTGCTAAAAGCCTCCGGTTCACTTTCTTATGGATGCCCGGCATAAACAACAAGCCACTCAACGTGGAAGCCAGGCTCTGCAGAAGCCGTCACCATGATGGATGAAACAGATAATTTTTTCAGGGTCAGACCATGTTAGGTCCGCCGGTTGATCTTTTTACCTGCATGATGCTTTTTTGCAAGAACTACTTAGTTTACGTACAAAGTTGTTTACTGGATCACTTTTTTATAAAAAAATTTTAAGCAAAATAAAAAAGCCTTCGTTCGAAGACTCTTACATCAAATAATCCCAGGCATTTTTGGCAATTAAAGCGATCGTCACGATGATAAACAGCATCTTCACGTAGGCCGATCCTTTTTTAATGGCGACATTTGCCCCGACATATGCGCCGGCAATCATCGCGGCCCCCATTGGCAGGCCATACGCGTAATGAATGGAATCAAACCAGATGAATGCGAGCAGGCCGCCAATGTTGCTCGCAAAGTTCAGCACTTTGGCGTTCCCTGCCGCTTCGACAAAGTTAAAGCCAAGAAAAATAAAAGCAAACAGTAAAAATGACCCTGTTCCCGGTCCGAGAAACCCGTCGTAAAATCCAAGCACAACAGCGATAACGGCACCGATGAGCCACACTTTACGAGTGATACTCTGAAAGGTGGAAAGGCTTCCGAGGTTTTTATTGACCAACGTGTAGACCGTTACCACAACGAGCAGAATCAAAATAATCGGCTCCAGAATATCGGGTGGGATCCTCTGCACGACGATTACGCCGAGCACCGAGCCCGCAAAGGCCAGCGGAAAAAGTGTAAATACAAGACGTTTATTAATCTGGCCGTGCCGGAGAAACGAAACCATGCTCGTCCCGGAGCCCATCGTCCCGGCAAGCTTATTCGTACCAAGTGCCGTCTGCGGCGACATGCCGGTAAAAAGGAGCGCCGGCATGGCAATCAGCCCGCCCCCGCCGACTACCGCGTCGACAAACGCAGCGAGAAAACCGATCACAATCAAAAATAATAAAATCGATAATGAAAACTCATCCATATGTATGCAGCCCGCTTTCTGTAAAAACCAAAGATGTCCCTGCCATTTTACCGATTTCGACCGATGATTTCCACCTGTTTCCAACCACTTCAACATAAAGCTCTTTATGTTGAAGTGGTTG
>NZ_JBQOJB010000010.1:0-103993 GCF_054971365.1 Marinococcus salis
CCAGGCTATTTCTTTTTATCATAGCATAAAAAAACTGCCGACACGCTCTAAAATGAGAGCCATTGTCGACAGTCTGAAACAGCCGGCGATGCGGCTGTTTTTTATTTATGGGCAGAACAGTTCGATATGCTGATGTAAATTTTCAAACGATGTCGGCAGGTGACCGCCGTATTCCCCATCAAGATTCAGCTGCATATCCCCCCGTGCTTCAATGTGAAGCTGTTTTGCTTTAAAGTATTTAATCTTTGGATTTTCCAGATGCTTCCCGCGCACGGCCTGGCGCAACAGCTGGCTGAATTCAAACATGGTCATTTTCTGTACGATCAATACGTCAAAATAGCCGTCATTGTACTCTGCCTGCGGCAGCAGCTTTTCAAACCCGCCGACGGAATTAGTGTTGGATACGAGAAACATTGTGATTTCTTCTTCAAGGACTTTTCCGTCATATTTAACGGTTGTCATTTGCGGTTGCAGCGACCAAAACTTTTCAAACCCTTTAATAAAATACGCGGCCTGCCCAAGGGCTGTTTTCAGCCCCTTTGGTGTATCATAGGTAAGTTCTGTTAGTTTTCCGCCTGCGGCAATATTAATAAAATACGACCCGTTCGCTTTTCCTACATCGATTCCCTGAGTACGCCCGCGCGCGACCACATCACAAACAGTCTTCATTTCTTTTCCCTGCAGACCCAGTGCCCGCGCAAAATCATTTGTCGTGCCGGCGGGAATGAGCCCTACTTTAGGCCGCCACTCCTGTTCGGCGATCCCGTTAATGACTTCAAAAATAGTGCCGTCCCCGCCCGCTGCAATTACTGCTTCGAATCTGTCCTCTGAAGCACGCCGCGCCTCAGCCCGGGCATCCCCTTCCCCCCGGGTCATGAAGGCCGAGGTCTCGTAACCGGCCTGCTCCATTCGGTCTAAAATATAAGGCACCTGCCGTTCCATCTGTTCTCTGCCGGACGTTGGGTTGTAGATCACCCTCGCTCGTTTTCGCATATTATAACCCCTATTACATCGAAGATTTCATTTCAATTTGGATCATATATAAAAGCACTATCTTTGGCCGTTATTGTTACATACGTCACTAATTAATTGTATACTATTGTTGATTCATTAAACAGTTGCGGCTGTAGGATCGATGCTGCCAGGCTGAAAATATGGTCGCTGGGCCAAAGCAGCACGCTGAAAACGCAGGTAATTTTGAAGAATAAAATCATAAAAAATCGTTTGACCTTTTTCTTCTAAATAAAACAAGGATTTTTCCATACAACGCAACGCTTCTTTTATATTACCTAAATAGTATAAACATATTCCTTTTTGGTAATATAATTCTCCTAATAGATATAAGGATTCTTGTTCATATACATTCTTTATTCCTTCTTCAACCACCTTTAACCCTTTTTCAAATTTATTGGAGTTAGCATAGACTACACATGTATTAAAATATATCTTTGTTTGCATTGGACCCCATTGGTCTACTGGCAGTTTTTTGTACAAACTTCTTGCTTCTTCAAAATATCTAACGGCTTTATTGAATTCTTGAGTATCCATAAAAATAGTACCAAAATTTATAATAATACCTATGTCTTCTTCTGTTATACTCAACGTCTCCGTTTTAAGATCTCTAGCTAACTGTAAAAGATCCAAAGCTTCTTCTTTTTCCTTTGTTAACTTAAAATGTAAAATTGCTCTTTTCCACAACAAAAATTTTCTATGCACCGGTTTTCTAAAAAGTGGATTTTTTAACTCTTCTCTTATTATATTCATTGCTTCAGTAAATTCATAATCGCGTATTAATTTATCAATTTTGTCCTTAGTATCCCGAATATAATTAAATCTTGGAGCTTTATGATCATCAAAGAAATAATTTATTTTGACTCCTAACTTTATAGCAATTAAGTTTAACATTTCCGCAGTAGGTTGCATTTCATCTCTTTCAATTTTGGAAATGGCTTTTTGCGAACATACACTTTTGGCTAATTCCCTTTGGCTAACTGCATAGTATTGCCTTAAGTCTTTAAGCTTCGTGCCTAAAGTTAATGTTTCCATATTTACCTCCGTTTTAAGTACTATAGTTCTCAACATTTTTATTGTAGCATGAATACTGAACCTTAGAACAGTTAATCAACTCTAAAGGCTGAATTCCCGAAATACATTTTTCTATTAATTGTGTAATAATATGGACAGAGCTTGATTAAATAGTCTTTAGGAGGAATGCAGTAATGTCCAAAGCTTATTTATTAAAAGTGGCATCGTTTGCTATAATGGCATCGTTTGCAGCTGCTGCTGGAGATTTCCAAACTCTAGTCAACCTGCCTGGAGTAGCTTAATATCTAAGTTCTAAGTAAAACCGTCACCCTCGACACGTTTCACACCATTAACCAAGCTTACCCCTGTTATATTTTTTGTATCCCTTGCAGTTTAGCTGGCAGGGGATTCTTTTTTATTACTTAATCACTGATCATTCATCGACATAGGAGGAGCAGCCATGCATCGGGATCAACAGATTGCTTACTTTGTAGATCAATTCTTGTACCAGTTGGATCGCGCGGATGAACCAGCCGAGCTTTCCCATCTCCGCGACCGTGTATTTACCCAGGGCGCCCGCATCGATACCCGCCTTCCTTATATTGAAATGATGGGAACACTCTGGCACAAGCATCCCCCAATTTTTCAGGAGGCACTTGAGGAAGACCCTGTCTGCTACGGGCTTTTAGTTGATATGTTTCAGCATATTTCCCCAAACCAGTTCGTTTATATGCGCTGGCGGCTGCGAGAATGGGCCAGGCTTTCCGCATGATTAGAAAATGGGTTACATTTGGTAGAATATCGGGAAAATAACCTCCACCTATAGTTTTCGGAGGGGATAACAAATGGCTGAGTTCACCGTGGATTCTCAAGTATACCTTCGTCCGTTTAAGGAACAGGATGCTCCCGATTACCTGCAGCTCGTCGAGGACAATCGTTCTTACTTACGGCACTGGCTCCCCTGGGTCGATAAGACACGAGAACTGCGCGACGTGCTCCGCTTTTTCGAATACCGTGCTAAGCTCGCCCGCCGCGGCTCTTCCTATACGTTTGGCATCTGGTATGAAGGCAGCCTTGCCGGCGCGATCAGCTTCAATCACGTGTACCGGCTCACCCGGCGCACCGTCATCGGCTACTGGCTGGCCGCTTCGTTTCAGGGCAGAGGCATTATGACCCGTGCCGTACAGACATTAACCGATTACGCGTTCCGGGACATTCATCTCCGGCGGGTAGATATCTGCGTAGCTCCGGATAACCAGCCCAGCCGTTCGATTCCCGAGCGTCTCGGTTTCGAAAAATACAAATATGTACGTAATGCTGAATGGCTGTATGATCATTACGTGGACCACGTTGTTTATACCATGCGTTCACGCTTTTGGTTCCCCGCTATCCTCGATGCCGGGATGGAGCCTACAACAAAAACCCCGCAGTTTTAGCTGCGGGGTTTTTCCTCGTTAGCGCTGTTCCATGCCTTCAAGAATTAAAGAGTTCACCATCTGCGGGTTGGCTTTTCCTTTCGTTTCTTTCATCACCTGGCCGACTAAGAAGCCGAGCGCTTTATCTTTTCCGTTTTTATAGTCTTCAATCGACTGCGGGTTATTATCTAGTATGCCGTCGACTACCTGCTTGAGCTCTCCTTCATCGGAGATCTGCATGAGCCCTTTGTCTTTTACGATCTGTTCCGGATCGCCACCCTGTTCCATCACATCAGCAAAAACCTGCTTGGCGATTTTGCTTGAAATGGTACCTTTTTCAATGAGCTCAATCAGCTTGGCGAGCGACTGCGGCGTAAGCGCCGTTTCTTCGATATCCATATCGTTATTGTTTAAATACCCGCTCACCTCGCCCATCAGCCAGTTGGCTGTAAGCTTGCTATCCGCTCCGGCATTAACGGTTTCCTGGAAAAAGTCCGCGATTGCTTTGGACTGAACCAGCACCGATGCGTCATATTCGGAAAGACCGAAGTCCTCAATGTAACGCTTCTTCCGCGCGTCCGGCAGCTCGGGAATTAGTGAACGGATTCGTGATTTCCAGTCTTCATTGATATAGTAAGTGACCAGGTCCGGCTCCGGGAAGTAACGGTAATCATCCGATCCTTCTTTGATACGCATCAGAATCGTTTCTTTTTTCGCGTCATCCCACCGGCGCGTTTCCTGCAGTACTTCCCCGCCAGCAAGCAGTTCTTTTTCCTGGCGTTCTTCTTCAAACGCCAGCCCTTTTTGCACGTTTGTAAACGAGTTCAAGTTTTTCAATTCGGTTTTCGTACCGAATTCCTGCTGCCCTGCCGGACGGATAGAAATATTTGCATCACACCGGAGAGAACCTTCTTCCATTTTGCAGTCAGAGACGTCCGTGTATTGCAGGATCGCTTTTAGTTTTTCCAAATAAGCGTATCCTTCCTCCGGGGTCGTAATATCCGGCTCGGATACAATTTCGATTAGCGGCGTGCCGACACGGTTAAAGTCGACGAGAGAATGCCCACCGTCTTCGTCGTGCGTCAGCTTCCCTGCGTCTTCTTCCATATGAATGCGGGTGATACCGATACGTTTTGGCCCGTTTTCTTCTGTTTCAATATCAATCCATCCGTTCTCTCCGATTGGCTGGTCAAATTGGGAGATTTGGTAGGCTTTTGGATTGTCGGGATAAAAATAGTTTTTCCGGTCGAATTTCGTTTCTCCGGCAATATCGCAGTTCATTGCGAGCGCTGCTTTCATGGCGAAGTTCACTGCCTGCTCATTCAAAACCGGCAGCACTCCCGGGTGGCCCAGACAGACCGGGCAAGTATGCGTGTTCGGAGGAGCACCAAATTCAGTTGAGCAGTTACAGAAAATTTTTGTGTTTGTTTTTAACTCTGCATGGACTTCGAGTCCAATGATTGTTTCAAAGTTCATGATCCTGGTTCCTCCCCTATAATTCCGGTCTGGCTTTATGGTGTTCAGTTGCCTGCTCAAATGCATGGGCAACTGTATAAATTGTTTCTTCGGCAAACGGCTTGGCTATAATCTGCAGGCCGACCGGCATGTTATCCGAGAAGCCGCACGGAACAGAGATGGCCGGGATACCAGCCAGGTTTACCGGAATAGTCAGAATGTCGTTGGCGTACATGGTGAGCGGGTCATCGAGCTGTTCTCCGAGCTTAAACGCGGTCGTTGGCGCTGTCGGACCAACGATAACGTCATAATCAGCAAATACTTTTTCGAAGTCCCGGCGGATCAGCGTCCGCACCTGTTGAGCTTTCTTATAGTACGCGTCGTAATAACCTGCGCTCAGCGCGAATGTGCCGAGCATAATCCGGCGCTTCACTTCCTCACCGAATCCTTTGCTGCGGGTTTCTTTATACATTTCCACCAGGTCTTTTGCATTTTCATCGCGGACACCGTAACGGACGCCGTCAAAGCGGGCCAGGTTGGCTGAGGCCTCTGAAGAAGCGATTAAATAGTAGGCAGCAACCGCGTATTTCGAATGCGGAAGAGAAACTTCTTCCCATACAGCGCCCTGCTCCTCCAGAACTTTCAGCGCTTCAAGCACCCGCTGTTTGACGCCTTCATCCACGCCTTCTCCGATGTATTCGGACGGCACCCCAATTTTCAGGCCTTTGACATCCTTGCTAAGTGCTTCTAAATAATCCGGCACCTGCACATCTGCAGAGGTTGAGTCGTTTTCCGAATGGCCGGCAATCTGCTGCAATACATAAGCATTATCTTCCACCGAACGGGTAATCGGCCCAATCTGGTCCAGAGAAGAAGCAAAAGCAACGAGACCGTAACGGGATACGCGCCCGTAGGTTGGCTTTAACCCGACAACTCCGCAGTAGGAGGCAGGCTCACGGATGGATCCGCCTGTATCAGACCCTAACGAAAACAGCACTTCGCCGGCTGCCACAGAGGCTGCCGAACCACCGCTCGAACCGCCTGGAACGTAATCGGTATTCCACGGATTTCTCGTTTCCTGCATGCCGGAGTTTTCCGTCGAGGACCCCATGGCGAATTCGTCCATGTTCAGCTTCCCGATGGTTACCGTCTCTGCCTCTCCAAGCTTATCCATCACGGTCGCATTATGAACCGGTTCGAAGTTTGCAAGCAGCTGGCTTGCACACGTAGTACGCAGATCCTCAGTAATAATATTGTCTTTAATTCCTGCCGGCAGGCCGAATAAAAACGGTACCTCGCCGCCGTTTTGTATCTGCTTGTCGAGCTTTTCTGCCTGGTCGAGTGCCCGGTCTTCATTCAGTGTCAAAAACGCTTTTACGTCTGCATCCACTTCACGGATACGGGCAAATGAAGCTTTTACCAATTCGGCGACTGTTACTTCCTGATTTTTTATCTTTGTATGTAACGACGCTACACTTTCTTCCAAAATGGACATACGTTATCTCCCTTCTTTTACTCCAGCACGGATGGTACTTTGACCTGGCCGTCTTTTTGTTCCGGAGCATTTTTTAATGCTTCCTCCCGGTCAAGCGATGGTTGAATGGTGTCTTCACGCAGGACATTGTGAATATCCAGTACGTGGGATGTCGGCTCCACGTCACTCGTATCAAGTTCATCGAGCTGTTCAGCAAATCCAATGATCGCATCAAGCTCTTCAGTCAGCTTTTCCACATCCTCATCCGAAACAGAAAGTCGTGCCAGATGGGCCACATGCTCCACGTCTTCTTTTGAAATATGAGCCATTAATTTCTCCTCCTTTAAATGCTTCTGTCGTTCTTCTGTCGTGACAATACTCTGATCATATCAAAGAAAAAGGAAAGCGGGCAACTGTGCCCACTTCCCGCGTTCACAAATTATTCATTGTATACGTGAACGTACATATCTTCTCCCGGCTCTTTAGTAATTAACGCTTCCTGGCCGGCTGAGGAATTAATATTCACTTCTACTTCCAGGCTGCTTGGGAAAATGTCTTCCACTTTATCCGCTACGTGCTGGGTAAAGGCGATGATTTCTGTTTTGCTGTAAAATTGAATCGGGATATCGACCCTCATGCTGTCGAGTTCGCCATTGACGTAATGCCCCTCGCCGACAACCCCGACCGTCTCAGCAAAAAAGGTGTTCACTTCGTTCGAAAATTCATTAAACATTTCCGAATCAGAACGGTTGTTTTCCTCTGCCTCCGAGGAAGGGAACAGGTAGTTTGATTCATTCAGCTCGTTCCAGTTTCCAGGCTCCTGCCCCGGCTCTGCCATCCCGGTGGCAATAAATGTACCCGGGACGCTTGAATCCCTTGGCGCCTCCTGGAAGACAGTAAACATAATCGGAACTTCTTCGATCCGATCTGCATTTTCGCGATCATTGTTCCGCAGACGTTCGGTAATTTCCCCCGCAATACGCTTGGCATCCTCGAGGGCATTTTCCTCACTGATGGATTCCTCAAGCCACGGACCGTATGTACCGTCTTCATATTCTTCGCGGAAGTAATATGTTTCGTTCATAGACAGCCCAATAACAATGCCGCCGAGCTCAAGGCTGCCGTTGCTTCCCTCTTCCATATAGTTATGCTCAAGCAGGTTGGACATGGTTCTCGGCTGGCCGCGTTCGCGCTCCTCAAACCCATCACCCTCACTTCCGGCAAGCGGCGGGTTCAGTCCGCTCGGCCTTGTCGTTGACTGTCCGTCTTCTTTTTCTCCCTCCCGGAGCAGCCAGTTGTTTAATTCATCACGTTTAATGATCTGGCCTTCCCGGAAGTAATAGTTGTCCTGGCTGAATTCTTCCGAGGCAAGCTCCTGCATGCCAATTTCCATCCGCTCAAGGTCAAAGCGGTTATAAACAACGGCACTACTGAGCCCGCGTGATTCACCGGTAACGTATTCCCCGTCATCGGTGAGTACAGCCCGGTAGTACTCATCCAAACTGGGAATACCGGCGCTTAGTGATAAATCTTCTTCTGATTCCGGCTGGGAGTCCTCTGTTTCCGACTCCCCCCCGCCAAACAACCCGCATCCTGACAATGCAAACACGGAAGCAGCTATAACAAGGCCGGCTCTTTTCCGCATGATATCATTTCCTCCATTCCCGGCGTTTCCTTGCAGAAGTTTTTCCCTCTTTTCTGCATCCAGAGGTTTACATTTTTTCTTTTCACTTTCTATCTTAGAAGGTATGGCCGAGTGAAACAAGCTACTTTTATCTTCTTTTTATTCTCTTGTCTGTTCAATCAGCTGCTGCTCGTTCCAGACTGTGACATCCAGCTCTCTCGCTTTTTCCAATTTAGAGCCGGCTTCTTCTCCTGCCACTACGATATCAGTGTTACTGCTCACGCTGCCGGTGACTTTACCACCTAACGCTTCAATGCGTGCTTTAGCATCCTTTCGGGCCAGCTCCTGGAGTTTTCCGGTAAGGACCACTGTTTTCCCACTAAATACTGTATCTGTCGCCTGTTCTGATTTCCGCGGGCCTTTGTATTCCATATTCAGTCCGAGCCGGCGCAGCTCTTCAAGCAGTTCCGAAACATTGTCCTGTTCAAAATAACTGACGATGGAATCAGCTACCTTCTCGCCGATGTCATAAATAGCGAGCAGTTGTTCTTTATCCACCTGTTCAAGCGCCTCCATCGTACCGAACTCCTCGGCCAGGGTCCGGGCTGCTTTGGAGCCAACAAACCGGATCCCAAGGCCGAATAGTAAACGCTCCAGCGAATTTTCCTTGGACGCTTCAATGGCGTTCAGCAGATTATCAACGGATTTTTGCCCCATCCGCTCAAGCTCGAGCAGTTCGTCCCGGTCAAGCTTATAGATGTCTTCAATACCAGACACTAATTGGTGCGAAAACAACTGTTGGATTACTTTCTCCCCGAGGCCATCAATATTCATCGCTCCCCGGGAAACAAAATGAATCAGCGCTTCCTGCAGTTGGGCCGGGCAATTAGGATTGATGCAGCGAAGAGCCACCTCCTCCTCGAGGCGCACGAGTTCTGTCCCGCAGGAAGGGCATTCCGTCGGCATTTCAAACTCCTGTTCATTGCCCTCCCGGAGTTCTGTCAGCACCCGTACAACCTCCGGGATAATATCTCCGGCTTTTTTGACGACGATCTGATCGCCAAGCTTGATTCCTTTTTCCCGGATCAGGTCTTCGTTATGGAGTGACGCCCGCTGCACCGTCGTCCCCGCCACTTGAACCGGTGTCAGTTTCGCCGTCGGAGTTACAACGCCGGTACGTCCAACGCTCAAAATAATATCCTCAAGTGTGGTCACTTTTTCTTCCGCCGGGAATTTATATGCTGTTGCCCAGCGCGGGCTTTTGGCCGTAAAGCCAAGATCCTCCCGTTGTCCCAGGTCGTCCACCTTAATTACAACACCGTCAATTTCATAGGAAAGCCCGTTGCGATTTTCCGTCCAGTAGTCCACGAACTCCAGCACTTCTTCAATGGTCCGGCATTTTTTGGTTTCCGGATTTACTTTGAACCCGAGCTGATCCATATAATCAAGCGACTCGGCGTGCGTATTCACATCCAGTTCATCATCATTGCCAGCGCCGTAAAGAAAAATATCCAGGTTCCGCTTAGCCGCAATTTTCGGATCAAGCTGCCGGAGCGACCCCGCAGCTGCGTTGCGTGGATTCGCAAACGGTTCTTCACCATTTTTTTCTTTGTCTTCATTCAAGCTGAGAAACGAGCGTTCAGGCATAAACACTTCCCCGCGCACTTCAATATCCACTGCCTCGTCAAGACGCAGAGGAATCGCCCGGACGGTTTTCAGATTATGGGTGATATCTTCCCCGGTAGTGCCGTCACCCCGGGTAGCCCCAAGAACGAATTGGCCGTCTTCATAGGAAAGCGACACTGCCAGGCCGTCGATTTTCAATTCACACACATACTCTACATTATCGCCGGTCACCTGGCGCACCCGCCGGTCAAAGTCCCGGACATCCTGTTCATTAAACACGTTACCGAGGCTCAACATCGGAATCCGGTGCTGCACCTTGCGAAACCCCTCCAGAGGGGCCCCGCCAACCCGAACCGTTGGAGAGTCGGGAGCCTGCAGATCCGGAAAATCATTTTCAAGCTGGATCAGCTCCTGCAGGCGTTCATCGTATTCCGCATCCGGCACGATCGGATCGTCTTTCACATAGTAATAATAGCCGTATTTATCCAATAGCTGGCGGAGTTTTTCCACGCGTTCTTCTGCTTGTTTTCTCTCCATCGGCTTCTTCCTTTCTACGCTTTTTCAATCGGAGCGAATGTAGCCATCAGCCTTTTGACGCCTTCGCTCGGAAAGGCAATATCAAGTTCCATGTCATTGCCTTCACCACGTACGCTGACCACCGTGCCAGTACCCCATTTTTTGTGCTTGGCTTTATCACCGATACTCCAGGCCAGGTCGCTTCCTCCGCTTGGCGTCGGTGCTTTGCTTTCCCGGGGGGCCACTGTTGCGGCCTGGCGCTTACGCTCAAATGGGGAAGCCGTTTTCCCGGCGGCAGGCGCCTGCCGTTTTTCTTCGCGTCCGGATAGAAGCTCCTGCGGAAGCTCCTGGATAAACCGAGACATCGGATTCGCCTGCGTTCGTCCGTACTGCATCCGCATAGAAGCGTGGGTCAGATGAAGCTCCTGCTCGGCCCGGGTCATCCCGACGTAGGCAAGCCGGCGCTCCTCCTCCATCTCTTCAGGCTCGAACAGCGACCGATTGTGAGGAAAAATTCCTTCTTCCATCCCGATAAGAAATACTGTCGGAAACTCGAGCCCTTTCGCAGAGTGCAGTGTCATCATCGCTACCTTATCCCGCACATCCGTTTCATCGTTTTCATTTAAGTCAGCAACAAGTGCCAGGTCTGTTAAAAAAGAAATTAATGATTTGTCCTCACTCCGCTTTTCAAACTCCTGGGCTACCGTCATAAATTCCTCCAGGTTTTCGAGGCGGCTCTGCGACTCAAGCGAGCGTTCATTTTTCAGCGCTTCCCGGTATCCGGTTTTTTCCAGCAGCTCTTCGACCAGTTCGGTAACCGACAGATAATCCTGCATCTGCATCCAGTGGTTCATCTGTTCGGCAAAGGACTGCAGTTTCTTTGTGGGTCCGGCGCCGAGGCCAATCTGGTCGGCCTCCTGCAGCGCATGGATAAGCGAAATATCCTGACTGGCAGCGTATTTTGTGACTTTTTCCATTGTCGAAGCCCCGATCCCCCGTTTCGGTACGTTCACAATCCGTCCAAGGCTGATATCATCGTCCGGATTCGCGACCGTCCGCAGATAGCCAAGCAGATCCTTAATTTCCTTACGGTCATAGAACTTGGTGCCGCCGATCATATTGTATTCCACGCCCGACTTTACGAACATTTCCTCAATTACACGGGACTGGGCATTTGTCCGGTACAAAACGGCAATATCACCGTGGCGGATGTCTTTCTTTCTCGTAATTTCTTTAATCTTATCCACCACATAATACGCTTCATCACGTTCATTGGAAGCCTGGAAATAATAGATGTTTTCCCCGTCCGGATTCGACGTCCAGAGCGTCTTTTCTTTCCGCCCGGCATTGTTTTTAATCACTTCATTTGCCGCGCGCAGGATCGTTTTCGTCGACCGGTAATTCTGTTCGAGGAACACGGTGACCGATTCCGGGTAATCGCGCTCAAAGGAAAGAATATTTTGTATATCCGCCCCGCGCCATTTGTAAATGGACTGGTCTGAATCCCCTACGACACAGAGATTGTGGCGCTTTTCTGCAAGCATGTTAACAAGCATATACTGCGCCCGGTTGGTATCCTGGTATTCGTCTACGTGAATGTACTGAAACTTCCGCTGATAAAACTGCAGTACCTCCGGGACGTCTTCAAACAGCTGAATTGTTTTCATAATCAGATCGTCAAAATCAAGAGCATGATTGTTCCGAAGCCTGCGCTGGTACTCTTTGTACACATCCGCTGCGATTTCTTCAAAAGGCCCTTCCGCTCTTTCTGCGAACTGCTTTGGGGTTTCCAGCACGTTTTTACTGGATGAAATCATACCGAGAATCGCCCGTGGCTCAAATTTTTTCGAGTCAATATTCTGGTCTTTTAAAATCTGCTTGATCACAGACAGCTGGTCGCTTGCATCCAAAATTGAAAAGTTCCGGTTATAGCCAATCCGGTCGATGTCCCGGCGCAGAATGCGGACGCACATTGAGTGGAACGTCGACATCCATATGTCTTCAGCAACCGGGCCAACGAGTTTGCCGACACGTTCTTTCATTTCCTTCGCTGCTTTATTTGTAAAAGTAATGGCAAGAATCGCGTAGGGAGGAATCATTTTTTCTCTGATTAAGTAAGCAATCCGGTGGGTTAATACCCGGGTTTTTCCGCTTCCAGCACCGGCCATAACCAAAAGTGGACCTTCTGTATGCTGCACCGCCCGTTTCTGTGGCTCGTTCATTCCGGATAACATGCGCTCAATGATTTGTCGCTGCATGGTGCCACCGCCTTTCGTAAGTATTAAAGAACATACGTTCCTATCCAGTATAGCGAATATTTGCGATTCATGCTACGGCCTGACCGCCTTGACGGTCTGCACTGCTTTTTTGATGTTCTCATACACGATGTCCCCGACTACAATAGTGTCGGCATAAGCAGCCATCTCCGCCGCCTGTTCTTTCGAACGAATGCCGCCGCCGTAAAAAAGCCTTGCTTCGCTTAACGTTCTGCGTGCTTCCTGGACCATTCGTACGTCTCCATACGTCCCGCTGTACTCTATATAAAAAATCGGAAGGTGAAATAACCGGTCCGCCATCGCGGCGTACGCTTCAATATCTTCTTCCGTCTGGTCAGTCTCCGCGTCTGTCAAAACTGCAGCTTTAGCTTCAGGATTTAAAATGCAGTAGCCCTCTGCGAGCACTTCCTCCTGCTCCAGGGCCGGCCCCATTTTCTTCAGAGCCTTCTGATGCAGCCCGGTGATCCATTGGGCATCTCCGGCATTTAGAACCGTTGGTACGAGATAGCAGTCAAAGCCGGGAGTCACCGCCTCTATATTTGAAATTTCAAGTGCGCATGCGACCGGGAACCTCCGCACCCGGGCCAAAAGGTTTAATGTATTATCAAGAGTGACTCCATCGCTTCCTCCTACAATCACCGCATCTGTTCCAGATTCACATATTTGTTCTAAATCTTCGTCGCTGATCGACTTCGCCGGATCCAGCTTGAAGGCATGTTCCCATTCTGAATATGATAGCATCCTCTTGTACTCCCTTTATGAAAATAGATAAGACCGGATTGAAAGCGTCTGATGCTTGAAACATCCAAATATTCCGGGCCTTTCTGCTTTTCGTTCTTCAGTCTTTCATTATACCAAATCCGCTGCTGTTACTAAATAAACTTATTTGGCTGTTGCCGCAAAAAAACTCCCAACCGGCAGTCCGTTGGGAGTTTTATACGCGTCTGTCTGTTACGCTCTATTATGAGTCCTGCTCCTGTTTTTCATTGTGCACGCGGTCGAGAGTCATTTGGTAACTGTCGTTTCCATAATTCAGGCACCGTTTCACACGTGATATGGTTGCGGTGCTCGCACCGGTTTCCAATTCAATTTTATGATACGTATATCCGTGCTGAAGCATTCTCGCTACTTCAAGCCGCTGGGCAAGTGATTGAATTTCATTAATCGTGCATAGATCGTCAAAAAATTCATAGCACTCATCAATATTTTTTAACGAAAGGATCGCCTGAAAGAGCTGGTCGAGCTCTTTTCCCCTTAATTTGTCAATCTGCAACACACTACACTCCTTTTTGGCTACGTGACAGACGAAGGCATTTATTCATATAACGACGCGCGAAACAGTTCCATGCAAGCTGAAACTAGCTGATATCAGTACCTGCTTTTACAGTTTAACGCATAATGGCAGGAAAGAGTACCATTTTTTTATGAACGTCATATATACCTTTTTGTGTAACCCTGATGTACGGGAGATGAGTCGCTGCAAAAAATAAAAGAGAATAAATTGGATCATCGTGTGGATAGCCCCTGTTTTTCAGCGCGGCTACAATTTTTTCATGCTCAAAAATAACCTCTTCCATCGGCTTCGAGGACATCAGGCCGAAAATATCCAGGGAGATATGCTCCACCACTTCCCCGTCTTCAACCAGAAAAATCCCGCCTTTATTTTTTATTAGTTCCCCGGCAGCCTTTTCCATATCTTCCTTGTGCTTACCGATCATAATAATATCGCCGTTGTTATTAAAAGAAGAAGCAAATCCGTCCACCTTAGTCGCAAACCCTTTTAAGATTGTATTAACACGCCAGTTCCCGTAACGGTCAATGACCATGAAAAAGGATTCATCATGTGTTTTCCAAAGCTCGTTATTATTTGCTTCAATACCGATATGATACGGCTTTAAAATAACGGAATTCACCAGTTCAATTCCCATCGGCATGGAAAAGTGAAAATCGCTCTCCTTTAATTTCCAATCAATTTCAAGCGGCGTCACTCCGTACTTTTCCCATTCAAACGGCTTCTTCGGATACAGGTTCGTTTCGTCCTTGTACACCCACTGCCCTTTGGCAAGCACGGCCTCCGGTCTCGGGTCGCGCTTATCCGATAAAATATTCAGATGGGCGAGCCTTCCCGGCGCAATCATACCGATTAAATTGTCGAGTCCCAGGTGAACCGCCGCATTATACGAGCCCATTTCATACGCATCGATTTCCGGCACGCCTTTATCCAGGCAGATTTGAATCGTTCGATCGATTACTCCATTTTTATAAAAAGCTGGAGTAGACCCGTCAGTATTCAGCGTAAAGCGCCGGAAATCTGTAATTCCAGCCTCCAGCAGGCCTTCAATCATTTCCGGAAGATCCGGGCGGATCGAAGAATAACGAAGGGAAGTCACAAGCCCCGCGTCCAGCCGGCGAAGTGCCTCCTCCGCTGTCATTGCTTCATGCTCGCCGTCCACGCCCAGCAGCGCCATCTGTGTAATCGTTGATACTGAAGAGCCCGGCAGGTGCCCTTCAATTGGTTTATTTAGTTCCTTCGTATATTGCATCCAGTGTAAAATCGTATCGTTGCCGGTCAGTACCTTAGGCCAGGAAGTCAGTTCCCCGCCCTGAACAACCAGCGGATGTTCCAGCCAGTCCTTCATGTTGGACGGCGAAAACCATCTGTCTTCTTCTTCCAGTTCAGTCTGCGAATCATAGCGGGCCCACCAGAACATGGATGTAGGCAGCTCCCCGAGATCTTCAATAGCAGCCAATGCCTGGTATTTTTCCATATTTAAAAACAGAAACAAATTATCATTTACAAGCGTGGTGGTGCCGCGTACAGAAGCATATTCCGCCAGCGTCTGCGGGCTGTAGAGTTGAAACGGATGAGCGTGCGGCTCAATGTAGCCCGGTACCACCCACTTCTCGCCGCAGTCGACTATTTCTGAACCCTCTGTTTTCTCAGGCCATTCCGGCCCGGCGTACATAATGCGGTCGTCATATATCCAGATATGTCCGCGACTCCAGCTTTTGCGGGCACTGTTTAAGTACGTTGCATCTTTTAAAATAATAGAGGGAGCCGTCTCGCCCCTCATCACGGAAAGATGCTCTCTCAATGTTGATTTGCTCCAATGATACAGCTTATTTGCCATTCAAACATCTCTCCTCTTGCACACAGTTCGTTACTCGACTTCATTTTCCCTATCATATCACAAATGTAAACGCTTTTTTATATTTTCAGGTGACAATTTTGAAACGTTTTCCTTTTTTTACAACTGTTTTTATAATTTCATAAAAATAATGACACAGTTTAATTTAATTGTCAGAATTCACTCAAAACATTAGGAATAATTATAATGAAAGCGATAAAACTGTACTAATGTTTTTATCCTGCTTATTGTAACAGACTCTTGCTTACGGGAGAAAGAAAATGGCAAGAAATATAACATAAAATTCATATTCGCTTTGCAATGTTCATAAAAAAACTGCTTCTGCTGACAGCAGAAACAGTTCTTCCCCGCTTTACCGCAGTGCCCGAAAACCAATATCGGTGCGGTAAAACAAATTACCCGTATCAAGTTCGTTCAATTTTTCATATACCTTTTCCTGCGCTTCAGCCAGGGTAGCTGCCTTTTCGGACAGCAGCAGCACCCGGCCGCCGCTGTTTACATATATGCCATTTTTCTTTTCTACGCCTGCAAAAAAGAGAAGGGGGCTCTCCGGCACCTGCTGAATAGGATGGTTTTTTTCATAACTCCCCGGGTAGCCCTTAGAGGCAGCTACTACTCCCAGTACTGCTTCTTCCGACCATACAGGTTCAGGTTTTTCTCCTTCAAGAAGGGTTATTAGAAGCTGGGCCAAATCAGATTCGAGCCGGGGGAGCACCACCTGCGCTTCCGGATCGCCAAACCTCGCATTAAATTCAATTACCTTCGGTCCCGCAGAGGTCATCATTAACCCGGCATACAAAACGCCGGTGAACGGCGACCCTTCCTGCCTCAGGCCGGAGGCTGCCGGCTGAAGCACTTTTTCCACCGCTTCATCAATGTCTTTTTGGGTAAACTGGGGTACGGGGCTGTAAGCGCCCATCCCTCCAGTATTAGGCCCTTCATCGTTATTATAGGCGCGCTTATGATCCTGGGCCGCTACCATGGGGACGACCGTTTCGCCATGCACAAAAGCCATTAAAGACAGCTCTTCGCCTTCTAAAAATTCTTCAATGACTACTTCAGCCCCCGCCTCGCCGAATTTATGATTTTTCAGCACTTCCTCGAGTGCCTTTAACGCTTCTTCTTCAGTCATCGCCACAGTGACTCCTTTTCCGGCGGCCAGGCCGTCAGCCTTAATGACGATTGGTGTGCCCTGTCTGCGCACATATGCTTCGGCTTCGTTGTATTTTGAAAATGACGCATAAATACCGGTGGGGATATGGTAGCGTTCCATGACTTCTTTGGCATATGTCTTACTTCCTTCAATCATAGCGGCCTTCTTTTTCGGACCGAAGACACGCAGGCCCTCTTGTTCGAAGCGATCAGCAAGTCCCGCTAACAGCGGCGCTTCCGGCCCAATCACCGTCAGCTCCACCAATCTGTCTTTGGCAAAAGCCACCAGGCTATCCTCATCGGTTTCAGCAATATCAACGCACTCTGCATGGTTTTCCATTCCCGCATTCCCGGGCGCTGCGTACACGCGGGTTACACTTGCGCTTTTTGCAAAGGCATAAGCAAGGGCATGTTCCCGGCCGCCTGCTCCTACAATTAAAACATTCATCGCGATCCTCCTGTTCAAAAACCGTTCTCTTCGTCCCTCTGCCATTTTAAAAAACAGCCCGGGAAACAGAATTCCGGGCTGTTCTGCCGATTTTAATGCTTAAAATGGCGCATGCCGGTAAATACCATAGTAATTCCCAACTCATTCGCCCGGTCGATGGACTCCTGGTCCCGGATTGATCCGCCTGGCTGGATAATCGCCGAAATGCCGGCTTCCCCAGCTGTTTCCACCGTGTCCTGCATTGGGAAAAAAGCATCGGAGCCGAGAGCACTGTTCGCCGCTTCCTCTCCTGCCTGGTTAATAGCGATTTCAGCCGATCCGACCCGATTCATCTGGCCAGCGCCAATTCCTATCGTTTGAACGTTTTTCGTCAATACGATCGCGTTGGATTTCACATGCTTAACTACTTTCCAGGCAAGCTTTAAATCTTCCCATTCCGCTTCTGTCGGCTCCCGTTCGGTTACCACCCGCACGTCTGCGTCCAGAAAACCCTTAGTATCCTCGTCCTGTACCAGCAGGCCGCCGTGGATGGAAGTCAGCTGAGATCGGGTCTCTGCCAATCCCTCAAGCGTTACAGTCAGCAGACGGATATTTTTCTTCTGGGTCAGCAAATCAAGAGCTTCCTGCGAAAAGCTCGGAGCAATGACAATTTCAAGGAAGATTTCCTTCAGCTTCTCTGCAATAGCCTCTGTCACTTCACCGTTAAAAGCGACAATGCCGCCAAATATCGAGACCGGATCTGCGGCATACGTTTTGTCGTAGGCTTCCTCAAGCGTTTCCCCGATCGCGACCCCGCACGGATTCATGTGCTTAACAGCTACAGAAGCCGGATGTGTGAATTCGCGGATCATACTGAGCGCTGCTTCGGCATCATTAATATTATTATAGGAGAGCTCTTTGCCGTGCAGCTGGAAGGCATTTGCAATCGAGCTTAACGGCCCAATTGGCTCCCGGTAAAAAGCAGCCTCCTGATGAGGATTTTCCCCGTAGCGCAGATCCTGCTTTTTCTCATACGTCACGGTGTACATCTCCGGATGCTTTTCTCCCGCTTCTTTAGTTAAATAGTCTGCAATTAACGCATCATAGGAGGCAGTGTGACGGAAAACCTTGGCCGCCAGCTTTTTGTTTGTTTCTGCTGATACCGTGCCGCCATCTTTTAACTCTGTCAGTACAAGCTCATAATCATCCGGGTCGACAACTACAGTGACATCTTCAAAGTTTTTCGCCGCCGCCCTGAGCATTGCCGGGCCGCCGATATCGATATTTTCAATCGCATCTTCAAACGATTTATCGGGATTCTCAATCGTTTTTTTAAACGGATACAGGTTTACTATTACCAGGTCAATCGGTTCGATGCTGTGCTCCCGCAGCTGGGATGTATGGTCATCGTTGCTGCGGCGTGCAAGCAGTCCGCTATGTATGTTTGGGTGCAGGGTCTTCACCCGGCCGTCAAGTATCTCGGGAAAACCGGTAACGTCTGAAATACCCGTGATCTGCACGCCGCTTTCCTCAAGCACGCGGCTCGTTCCCCCCGTGGAAATAATTTCGATGCCCTGCTTTTCGAGGCTTTTGGCAAGGGGGACAATGCCCTCTTTATCTGACACACTAATTAACGCTCGTTTCATGAATGGTTGGCTCCCTCCGTATTGGTTTGTACTTTTTTCAAGGGACGGGTAATCCACCGCTGGACGATTTCCGGATAGAGCCGGTGTTCGACAGCCTGAATGCCAGCAGTAAGTGTCTCAAGTGAATCCGTGTCTTTCACCCCGACTGGCTCCTGGGCAATGATGCTCCCTGTGTCCATGCCTTCATCAACGTAGTGAATGGTGACGCCGGTCACTTTTACTCCGGCCTCCCACGCCTGTCTGATGGCGTCTTTTCCAGGAAAAGACGGAAGCAGTGACGGATGGACATTAATCATCCGTCCGCCGTATTCCGTAAGCAGCGTATCCCCAATGAGCCGCATATAACCTGCAAGCACGATGCGCTCCGCCCCTTTATCATGTAATTCCTTTACGATTTCAGTTTCAAACGCCGCCTTGTTCTCGTACTTCTTAGGCGAAAAAGCGAACACCGGAATGCCCTCCTCTTCGGCAAAGGCAACGACCGGGGCCTGCGGCTTATCACAGACAACCAGCACAAACTCTGCTTCGAGTCTCTGCTCCCGGGCTGCACGGACCAATGAACGGGCGTTCGAGCCGGTACCGGAGGCAAATAAAGCCAGCTTCATCAGCACGTAGCCCCCTTCACCTGGACACCGCCGCCATCTGTCACTTCTCCTATATCCCAGGCCTCTTCTCCGGCCTCTTTTAAGGCCTGAAGCATGTTCTCTTTTTCTTCGGCTGCTACGACGACCATCAAACCAATCCCCATGTTAAAGGTGCCAAACATATCATCTGGGGATAAATGGCCTTCATTTTGAATGAAAGAAAAAATCTCCGGCTGCTGCCAGTTGTCGACGTCAAACATCGCACCGCAGCCGTCCGGGAGCATTCTCGGAACGTTTTCAAAAAAACCGCCGCCGGTAATATGAGCCATCCCTCTGGCTGTGCCCAGCTGTTTAATTGTTTTCGCCGCATTTACATAAATTTTTGTCGGCTCGAGCAGCTCCTCCCCGAGCGGACGCTGAAACGGAGGCACCGTGTCATTCATTGTAAACAGACCGTCTTCAAACAGTACTTTGCGCACAAGAGAAAATCCGTTACTGTGAATACCCGAAGAGGCTACCCCGATAATCGCATCTTTGTCCCTGGCTTTTGGCTCGTCCAGAATATCCGCCTTCTCGGCTGCACCGACGGCAAATCCTGCCAGATCGTACTCTTCTTCGCTGTACATGCCCGGCATTTCAGCAGTCTCTCCGCCGATAACAGCGCACCCTGCCTGCTCACAGCCGTCTGCCACACCTTTGATAATCTGCTCAATTTTTTCAGGATCTGCTTTTCCCAGGGCCAGATAATCCAGGAAATAGAGGGGATCAGCCCCCTGAACGGCGATATCGTTCACACACATCGCCACTACGTCCTGGCCGATTGTATCGTGCTTGTCCATTTGAAAAGCAAGCATCAATTTCGTTCCGACGCCGTCTGTCCCTGAAATAAGGACCGGTTCTTTGTAAGGAAGCGAGGAAATATCAAACATGCCGCCAAAACCGCCGAGGGCCCCCATCACTTCGGGGCGCCCGGTTCGGGCAATGTGTTTTTTCATCCGCTCTACCGCCTGGTATCCTGCTTCCACATCGACCCCGGCCCGCTTGTAAGCTTCAGACATCCGTAGCCCCTCCTTTATCAACCATTCATAATTTTGTCGTGCGGATGAAGCGTATCGTCGTAAATCTCTGTTGGATATTTGCCGGTAAAGCACGCAAGACACTGGCCGCAGTTCGGCTCGCTCTTATCCCGGCCGATCCCGTTTTGCAGGCCTTCGATGCTGATGAATGAAAGCGAATCCGCTCCCATTAAATCGCGCATTTCATCAACAGTGTAATTCGAGGCGATCAATTCTGCTTTTGTTGACGTATCTATTCCGTAAAAGCACGGATGCGTAATCGGCGGTGAAGTAATGCGTACATGCACTTCCGTCGCTCCTGCTTCTTTCAGCATCCGGACAATCCGTTTACTGGTCGTCCCCCGGACAATCGAATCGTCCACCATAACGACCCGTTTGCCTTCAACGACTCCGCGTACAGCGGACAGCTTCATTTTCACTCCCTGCTCACGCAGCGCCTGCGACGGCTGGATAAAGGTCCGGCCCACGTACCGATTTTTAATCAAGCCGAGCTCATACGGCGTGCCGGTAGCTTCGGCGTAGCCAATAGCCGCAGAAATCGAAGAATCCGGCACGCCGGTCACGACATCTGCTTCCACCGGCGCTTCTTTGGCCATTTCTTTGCCGAGGTTTTTTCTCGCCGTATGCACGTTAATATTGTCCACGTTGGAGTCCGGGCGGGCAAAATAAACATACTCCAGGCTGCAGATCGCCCGGGAAGTAGCGGTGGAAAACAATTCCGAATGCATGCCTGAGTCATCGATGCTTATAATTTCTCCCGGCTGCATATCCCTCAGGTATTCAGCTCCAATTACATCGAACGCGCATGTTTCCGAGGCTACCACGTACGTATCGCCGATTGTCCCTATCGCAAGCGGGCGCAGGCCGTTTGGATCCATAGCACACAGCAGCTTGTCCTCGGTCATTACCGCAAAGGCATACGCACCCTCAATATAGGACAAGGCATCCTTCAACTGATCTTCAAAGCGGGTTTCATCGCTTCGCTTAATCAAGTGGGCGAGCACTTCAGTGTCAGAGGTGGACTGGAAAATACTCCCTTTCCTTTCAAGCTCCTCTTTCACATGGTTGGCATTCACGAGATTTCCATTATGCGCAACTGCAAGTCCTGTCGTCTGCGACTGGAAAAGCAGCGGCTGACAGTTCACAAGGCCACCTCCGCCTGCCGTCGCGTAGCGTACGTGGCCAATGGCCGAGCTTCCCTGCAGCTGTTCGAGATCTCCTTCTTTAAAGGCTTCCGTAATCAGACCGAGTCCTTTGTGGCTCGACAGTTTATCGCCGTCACTGACGACAATGCCTGCCCCTTCCTGACCGCGGTGCTGCAAACTGTGCAGCCCGTAGTAAGCAAGCTGTGCTGCCTCCTCGTGGCCCCAGACAGCAAACACGCCGCATTCTTCATTTAAGCCTTTGATTTCACCAAGCATGGAATAGCTCCTTTCCAGGCATTCTCCAACTCCTTGGCAGAAGCTTGAAGAATCGTCTCTCCCGATTCTTTGGATAAATGCAATGTCGCTTCTTCTGTCACGCTGCCGGCACACCTGGCGTCTGTTACTATTTGTTCGAAGGCTTCCTGATTCTCTCTCGCTACGGAAATTACATAGCGGGACTGCGTCTCTGCAAACAATTCCTCCATAACGTTTCCGTTGATTACTATCTCGGCACCAAGGCCGGTGCCAAACGTGCTCTCCGCCACCGCCACAGCAAGTCCGCCTTCGGATACGTCATGTGCTGACTGAACCAGACCCTTTTGAATAGCTTCCAGCACGCTGCGCTGCCTGTGGAGTTCCGTATCAAGGTCAAGCTCCGGGGCCCGTCCGTCAATCGATCCGGTCTGCATTTCCTGGATCTCACTGCCGCCGAAGTCTTCTCCTGCTTCGCCGATAATGTATACGGCATCTCCCGCCTGCTTAAATTCCTGGGTCGTGATGTGGGCAAGCTCTTTAATCAAGCCGACCATGCCAACGACCGGCGTTGGGTAAATTGCGCCGTTCTGCGTTTCATTATAAAGCGAAACGTTTCCGCCAATGACCGGAGTTTCAAGAGTTTTACACGCCTCAGTTATACCATCAATCGACTTTTCAAACTGCCAGTAGATCTCTGGTTTTTCCGGATTCCCATAGTTCAGGCAGTCCGTCAGGCCGAGTGGCAGGCCGCCTGAGCAGATAATGTTCCGTGAAGCTTCTGCGATGACAATTTTGCCGCCCTGTTCCGGGTCAAGCCCGAGGTAGCGCGCGTTGCAGTCGGTCGTCATGGCGAGCGCTTTGTCTTTGCCGCGCACCCGGAGCACCGCCGCATCAGAGCCAGGCTGAACAGCTGTGTTGGTACGGACCATGTAATCGTACTGGTCATACACCCATTCCTTGCTCGCTACAGTCGGCTGCTTTAACAGAGCCGTAAGCGTTTCTTTCGCATCACTCACATCCGGCCGCCACGCCTTCTGCTCCTGCCGTTTGCGGAACGCTTCCGGCTCCCTGGACTCAGGATGGTACACCGGTGCGTCTTCCGCGAGCGCATCTACGGGCACGTCCGCTACTTTCTCCCCGCCGTGCCAGAGTACAAGCCGCTGTTCATCGATTACACGCCCAACCTCCGCCGAATGAAGCCCCCAATGACTGCAGATGTCGTGAATTTCCTTTTCTTCTCCCTGCTTAACGACCAGAAGCATCCGCTCCTGGGACTCGGAAAGCATCATTTCATACGGACTCATGTTAAGTTCCCGCTGCGGCACCGTATCGAGGTTCATCTCGATGCCCGATCCTGCTTTACTGGCCATTTCTGCTGAAGAAGAAGTCAGCCCTGCAGCTCCCATGTCCTGAATCCCCACGAGCGAGTCACACTTCACGAGTTCAAGGCATGCTTCAAGCAGCAGCTTTTCCATAAACGGGTCCCCCACCTGTACGGATGGACGCTTGCTTTCCGATTCGTCGCTGATTTCTTCCGAAGCAAAAGTAGCCCCGTGGATACCGTCTTTACCGGTGCTTGCCCCAACGTAAATCACTGTGTTTCCAGCTCCGCTGGCAATACCTTTTTGGATATCCTTGTGATCAATAAGCCCGACGCACATAGCGTTAACGAGCGGGTTACCCTCGTAGCTCGGATCAAACTGCACTTCGCCTCCGACCGTCGGCACGCCGATGCAGTTACCGTATCCGGCAATCCCGGCAACAACCTCTTCAAATAAATACTTCACCCGCGGCTTGACCAGCTCCCCGAAACGAAGTGAATTCATAATAGCGACCGGACGGGCCCCCATCGAGAACACGTCCCGGAGAATGCCGCCGACGCCGGTAGCTGCGCCCTGGTAAGGCTCAATCGCTGACGGATGGTTGTGGCTTTCCATTTTGAAGACCACCGCCTGCTCGTCGCCGATATCGATAATGCCGGCCCCTTCGCCGGGGCCCTGCAGCACATGCTCTCCCTCTGTCGGAAACTTTTTCAATTGGGCTTTTGAATGCTTATAGCTGCAGTGCTCCGACCACATGACCGAAAACAGGCCGATTTCTGTATAGTTTGGCAGGCGCCCGAGAATTTTTTTAATCATTTCGAATTCTTCGTCTTTAACGCCCATTTCCTGATAAACTTTTCCCTGTTCAATCTGTTCTGCAGAAGGCTCAAGTAGTAAGGACATGGGATTTCCTCCATTGCTTCAATATTGACTGAAAGATTTTCAATCCGTCGTCACTGCCAAGAATCTGATCGGTTGCGCGTTCCGGGTGCGGCATCATGCCCATCACGTTGCCCTGCTTGTTTACAATGCCGGCAATCGCTTCTTTGGAGCCGTTAAAATTGTCCTCGTAGGTGAACACAATCTGGCTGTTGGTCTGCAGATCCCTCAGGGTCTCATCGTCACAGTAGTAGTTTCCTTCACCGTGGGCTACCGGGATCGTAATTCGCTCCTCCCCTTCATATTCGGAGGTGAAGCCGGTCTCATGATTTGCCACCACCAGACGGGCCGGACGGCAGATAAACTTCAGCGATCGGTTCCGCTGCATCGCTCCCGGAAGCAGGCCGGCTTCAAGCAGCACCTGGAAGCCATTGCACACGCCAAGAACCGGTTTTCCTTTTTCCGCCTGCTCCACGACGCTAGCCATGACCGGGGCAAAACGGGCAATTGCACCAGAACGCAGATAGTCTCCGTAGGAAAACCCGCCGGGAAGAAGAATACCGTCATAGTCCGCAACGCTTTCTTCGGTGTACCAGACTTTATCTACCGGCTCCCCGAGACCTTCCTGGATTGCGTAGTACATATCATCGTCACAGTTGGAGCCTGGAAACACGATAACCGCGAACTTCATCAGGACACGCCCTTTCCAATCGTATACGTATAATCTTCAATCACAGGGTTGGACAGAAGCTTTTCACACATTTCTTCGATTCGGGCTTCAAGGTCGTTTCCTTCCTCTATTTCAAGTTCAATATATTTGCCGGTCTGCACAGATGCCACTTCATGGTACCCCATCGTCTGCAGAGCGTTTTCAATCGTACTTCCCTGCGGATCAAGCACTCCCTCTTTTAATGTCACATACACTTGAACATTAACCATGTGCAGCTCCTCCTAATCGCTGTAATATTTCGGTGTAGCCTTCCTGCAGAGAACCAATGCCGTAACGAAATAGATCTTTGTCAAATTTCTGCCGGGTTTCTTTATCCCACAGCCGGCACGTGTCCGGGGAAATTTCATCAGACAGCAGCAGCTTCCCGTCTTCTGTCGTGCCAAATTCAATTTTGAAGTCCACCAAAAGCAGACCGTGGTCGGAAAAATGCTTTTTGAGCGTTTCATTCACATGCTCGGCCACCTGCTTCATGTCCTTCACCTGCACCGGAGAAGCAGCCTGCAGCAGCCGGATGTGATCATCATTGATTAAAGGGTCCCCAAGCTCGTCATCTTTATAATAGAATTCCACTACTGGCTGGTCCACTTCCGTGCCTTCCTCAATGCCGGTGCGACGGTGGAGGCTGCCGGCGACAATATTTCGCACTACAACTTCGAGCGGAACGATCGTTGTTTTTTTTACCGCCTGCTCCGTTTCGGAGAGCCGGTCTACGAAGTGATTGTTTATGCCTTCTTCATGCAGCTTTTGAAACAACAGGGAGGATATTTCGTTGTTTAACTTGCCTTTGCCGACCAGCACTTCTTTTTTCTCTCCATTAAACGCTGTCGCATCATCTTTGTACTCTACCCAGAGCGTATTTTCTACGTCTGTTTCATACAGTTTTTTGGCCTTTCCTTCATACAATAGAGCGCGTTTTTCCATTGCAGGCTCCTCCTTTGGACTCTCCCTTGTTATTCGATACCGGCACGGGCGAAGATCGTATTGACTTCCTTCATGTGATGGCGGTGGTCAAAGCATTCCTCAATTTCTTCACTGCTTAGCACATTCGTAATGGCCGGTTCATTTTCTACAAGCTCCCGGAATGGAATACCTTTTTCCCATGCTTCCATCGCTTTAGGCTGTACGGTGTCGTACGCTTCCTCGCGCACCATGCCTTTGTTGATCAGCGTAAGCAGCACGCGCTGGGAGAAGACAAGGCCGAGCGTTTTGTCCATATTTGCTTTCATGTTGTCTTCAAACACTGTCAGGTTCTTCACGATATTGCCAAAACGGTTCAGCATGTAGTTAAGTGCCGTAGTCGCGTCTGGAATAATAATCCGTTCGGCCGAAGAGTGGGAAATATCACGTTCATGCCAGAGCGGCACATTTTCATAAGCGGTCAGCATATGGCCGCGGATCACCCGGGCCAGTCCAGTCATATTCTCTGATCCGATTGGGTTGCGCTTATGCGGCATCGCCGAGGAGCCCTTCTGTCCTTTGGCAAAAAATTCTTCCACTTCCCGGGTTTCACTTTTTTGAAGGCTGCGGATTTCGACGGCCATTTTTTCGATCGAAGTAGCAATTAACGCGAGCGTACTCATGTAATCTGCGTGACGATCCCGCTGCAGCGTCTGCGTCGATACCGGCGCCGCCTGAAGGCCAAGCTTCCGGCAAACCGATTCCTCGATAGCCGGCGGAATGTTGGCAAATGTGCCCACTGCTCCCGAGAGCTTCCCAACGCGGATGCCCTCGGCCGCTGCGTCAAAGCGCTCGATATTGCGCTTCATTTCCTGATACCAGAGAGCGAGTTTGATGCCGAAGGTGGTTGGCTCTGCGTGCACTCCGTGGGTGCGCCCCATCATGATCGTATGCTTATGCTCTTTTGCCTTATTTTTTAAAATTTCGAGAAAGCGTTCCAAATCGGCCCGCAAAATATCATTGGCCTGCTTAATTAAATAAGAAAGAGCTGTATCCACCACATCAGTCGAGGTCAGGCCGTAATGAACCCATTTGCGCTCATCGCCGAGCGTCTCTGACACCGCCCGTGTAAACGCCACAACGTCATGGCGTGTTTCCTCTTCAATCTCCTGGATCCGTTCGATATTAAACGAAGCGTTGTCCCGTATTTTTTCCACATCTTCCTTTGGAATATCCCCAAGCTCCGACCAGGCTTCGCAGGCACAGATTTCGACCTCCAGCCAGGCGTTGAAGCGGTTCTCCTCAGTCCAGACGGCTCCCATTTCCGGGCGTGTGTAACGATCGATCATAGTCAGGTTCCTCCACTCTTCTCTTTAATAATTATTTCTCTATGTACTGCTTCCATACGCCTGTGGACCGGTCGAGCGCATCCTGAAGATTTTCCCTCAGCACTGTCCAGTGCCCCATCTTCCGGCCAGGCTTGGCTTCATCCTTGCCGTACAGATGCACATGGTCCTTGCTCCACTCTTCCATATGCGTGGTCACTGCTTCGACATGTTCACCGAGAATGTTGGTCATCACCACCGGCTGCTTCAGTCCGGCAGGGCCAAGTGGAAGACCGCAGATGGCACGGATGTGCTGTTCAAACTGGGAGGTTTCACAGGCTTCAATCGTATAATGGCCTGAATTGTGCGGCCGCGGCGCCACTTCGTTTACATACACCGTTTCATCATCTGTAACAAACATTTCCACCGCAAGGGTGCCAACAAGATCCACATGCTCGGCAAGCCGATGGGCGATACGGATCGCCTCTTCGTTCACGAACCGCGAGATTCGTGCCGGTACAATGGTCTGGTGCAGCACGTTATTAACATGGATGTTTTCTCCGACTGGAAACACGCCGGTCTCGCCGTGTACGCTCCGGGTGACAATGCAGGAAATTTCTTTTTGAAACGGGATCCATGCCTCGAGTACGAGCTCTTTGCCATCGGTTCCGCCAAGAGTTTCAAACGCCGCTTCTGCTTCCTCTGCTGCTTTTAACACTACCTGGCCTTTACCATCATAGCCGCCGCGGCATGTTTTTAATACGCTGGGCACGCCGATCTGCTCTACCGCTGCCGCAAGCTCCTCGCGGGAGGTAACCTGGTGATACGGGGCTACTTTAATATTCGCTGCTTCAATGGCATGTTTTTCGCGCAGGCGGTGCTGCGCCGTATGAAGGAGATAGCTTCCCTGCGGAAGATAAAGGGTGTTTTCCAGATGTCTGGCTGTTTCTGCGTCAATATTTTCAAATTCATAAGTTAATACGTCACACGCTTCTGCCATTCTGTCCGCTCCTGCACGATTGTCGTAAGAAGCTTCAATTTCAACATCTGCCACCTGACCGGCAGGGGAGCCTGTTTTTGGTTCAAGCACGGCAACCCGGTAGCCCATCGGCTTAGCCGCAAACGCCATCATCCGTCCGAGCTGTCCGCCTCCAAGTATTCCGATTGTCTGTCCTGGCTTCATTATTCGTTCCATAGTTCATCTCCTGACTGCATGACCTGCTTACGCATTTGTTCTCTACGCTGACCGAGTTTATCTGCCAGCTTTTCGTCAAAGGCTGCAATCATCTGGGCGGCAAGCAGCCCCGCATTTGTTGCCCCGGACGTTCCAATTGCTACGGTCGCTACCGGCACGCCGCCGGGCATCTGGACGATGGATAAAAGCGAGTCCCATCCGCTCAAAGCTTTGGACTGGACTGGCACCCCAATGACTGGAAGAGTCGTTTTTGCCGCCAGCATCCCTGGCAGATGAGCTGCTCCGCCGGCCCCTGCGATGATCGCTTTTAAGCCACGCCCTCTTGCTGCTGCCGCGTATTCAAACATATAGTCCGGCGTCCGGTGAGCAGATACGATTTTTTTTTCATACGGTACTCCGAGCTCGTCGAGCACCCCGCATGCCTTCTGCATTGTTTCCCAGTCGGACGTACTGCCCATAACTACTCCTACCTGAGGTTCCACTTGCGCCACTCCTTTACTTTTCCTCACGTACTTTTTGACATAAAGAAGCCCCGGTGCCGGATCCACCCTTAAAAAGGATAGTCCTCCACACGCCGGGGAAGGTCTCGTGAACGTATAAGCTCTACTATAGAAGAAAAATTCAAGCCGAAGCTTCTACTATTTCAGACAAAGGCTTCGTTTGATCATTCTCCTCATAGTCCAGCAATTTACGGTTGCCGGGTAGAGACGCTCGAGCCTTATTCCCGAAAGTATATGAGGATTGTCATCGTTCTGCTTTTCTAGCTTACGTGTTTTAGCTTAACAAGTTGTTATATTATCTGTCAATCAAAAATCGAACAATCAGAAACAACAAAGCATAATCGTTCGTTTATTTCCTTTTTGCTTCAAAGCTGATTTCCTGCCTTACCGGCACATACTGCACCTCTCCATTAATGGTACGTTCTTCAAATACGGGCTTTTCCATCCGGCGTACCGGCATAAAGCCTTCGGCAGTAATCCGGGCGAGGCATGCTTCTACGGTTTCTTCTTCCTCTACATAAAAAGTTTGTTTATTTTTTGCCATTCAGTTCGCTACTCCTTATTACTTTACTTCAACATTTTAATTATAACAGGTTTTTTCTAAAAAAAACGAATGAAGCAGAATACCGTTTTCCGCTTCATTCGTCTATTTATCGTTATTTCCCTGTGCCTATCTTTCGTATGGTCTCTTTTAAAACAGCCACCCCGTTTACACAATCCTTTAATTCGGTAAATTCTTCCGGCGTGTGACTTTTACCTTCAAAGCTCGGCACAAACAGAAGGCCAAACGGCACGTAAGCACCAAACATCATAGCATCGTGGCTGGCTCCCGATACGAGCGATTCGGTAGCAAGACCAATATTTTGGGAAGCATCCTCAATTGAACGCCGGATCCACTCAGGCACCGGTACTGGTTTTACTCTGAAAGCCACTTCATGAGAGACAGTAATCCCGCGGCGTTTTGCTATTCTTTCAGCTTCGCTTCGTGCCTGGGTGATCATCTGATCCCGAACGCCCTCATCAAGATCCCGGATGTCGGCTGTCAGCCGGGCTTCGCCGGCGATCACGTTTGAACCATTCGGTTCCAAAGAGAGCCTCCCTACTGTTGCTACAGCCGTGTCGCTGTGCATGGCCGGAAGCTGCTCTAAATAAAGAATAAATTCTGCAGCCGCGGCTGCTGCGTCTTTCCGGATGTTCATCGGAGTATTGCCGGCATGATCTGTTTCCCCGAAAAAATGAACCTCAAGCCAGGAGGGTCCCGCAATTCCTTCAACCACTCCGATGCTGGCTTCCTGTTGTTCGAGCTGTTTCCCCTGTTCAACATGCAGTTCCAAATACGCCCGCAGACGTTCGCGCGGGTAAATATTATTTTCGAGCTTGTTCGGCGAATAATCCATCAGCTTCATTGCTTCCGCTGCTGTAATTCCTTCATCATCACGCATTTGAAAAAAGGCATCCTTCGATATATCGCCAACGGCTGCCCGGCTTCCGAGCAGGCCGCTTCCAAAGCGTGCGCCCTCTTCATCTACAAAGACGGCAATCTCTACGGAACAATCCAGCTCAGCGCCTTCTTTTTTCAACGCTTCTACAGCCATCAGGCTCGATACGCACCCGAGGGCTCCATCAAAAGCACCTCCGTTTTTCACAGTGTCTAAATGGGAACCGGTAAGGATAATTGGAGCTCCGGCCCGGGCTGACTCCCACAGGCCGTAGATGTTACCCACGCCGTCTTCTCTTATACTCAGCCCGGCTTCTTCCATCCAGGAACGGAAAAGATTTTTGGCTTTCTGTTCATCCTCTGTATAAACATAACGCGTAATACCGCCTTCTTCCGTCCAGCCGACCGCTGCCATTTCTGCCAGGCGGGCGGCCAGAACTTCGGGATCGATTGAGGGAAAGCCCCTGCTTTCCTCAACTGTCTGAAGCAGACGCTGCCTGCTGAATCCCTCGTTACCCAAAGCATCATCACTCCTTCTTTTCTCTCAGCCTAACACAACGGAAAAAACGTTACACTTCATTAAAATCAGGAACGTATACTTCGCCATGGTTATCAGTCTGCTCAATGATGCGGCACACCTGCTGGGACAAACTATTGGGCGGATACGGCTTGGTCAGGTAATGCCGCACATCCATACGGGCCATTCGTTCTTTATCCTCGTGAAGGGCCGAGGAAACAATAATCGGCACATCTTCAGTATGTCGGAACGATTTCAACCGTTCAATAAATTCCCATCCGTCCATCTCTTCTCCAAGCATCAGGTCCACCACAAAAACTTCCGGCCTCAGCCCCCGTTTTAGCGCCTCCAGCGCTTTGTAAGGATTAAAGTAGTGCACCACTTCATACCTGGCATGACGAAGCTCTTCTGAAAGAAGCATCCCAAGGCTTCGGTCGTCTTCGAGTATCAGCACCGAGTGCAGCTCACTTCCTTCCGGCAGTTCTTCCATATCAAATCCCACTCCTGCCAGGGGGAAGAATAAGCAAAAGCTGCTGCCTTCCCCTTCCGTCGAAGCAACCTCTATCCGCCCCTTGTGGTCTTCTACAATTTGTTTTGTTACTGCAAGGCCCAGGCCGGTACCCCGTATTTTCCGCCGATCTTCATCATTTATACGATGAAACTTACTAAAAAGATGCGGAAGTTCTTTTTCCGGTATGCCAAGGCCTTCGTCGGAAATTTTCACACGAACCATATTTTGCTCATTGGCAAGCTCAATTTTCACTTCCCCGCCCTCTGGAGAAAACTTTACCGCGTTGCCAATAATATTAGTAACGCCCTGCACGATTTTACCTTTGTCTGCATGGATACGTCCATACTGCAGCCGGTCTTTTACTACAAACGTGTGCTCCGGTTGGTTGGGTTCAAATGTATCCACCACTTCAAGCATCAGGCTGCTGAGATCAACTTCTTCCATCTCATATTCCTGTCGTCCCGCTTCCATCCGCTGCAGGTCCAGGAAATCATTTATTAATGAAGTCAGCCTTCCCCCTTCCCGGTGAATGGTTTCTATATACTTTTTTTGGCGGACCGGCTTCAAATCTTTAACGAGCAGCAGCTCGGCGAAGCCTAAAATGCTCGAAAGCGGAGTCCTAAGTTCGTGGCTCACCGTGCTGACAAGATCTGATTTCATCTGGTCAAGCTCGAATTCTTTCGTCCGGTTGCGGTGCACAAAGATTGTTCCCTTTTCTTCAGATTCCATTTGTACATGACGTCCATACAGCTCGTACACATGCACGGAGCTGTCTGTTGTAATTTTATACTCGATGCTGAAATCCGGTCCTGTTTCATTATCGATAAACGCCTGGAAATAATTCTCTACTTTTTCCCGGCAGTCTTCATCGATCTGCTTCAGCCATTCAGAGGTCCATTCCCCAAACGGCAGCGCCTGAGCCTCATTCTGCGCCCCGGCTCCGATCATGCTCCACGTCCAATGGTTCGCATGCTCCAGCGTTCCGTTTTCATCGATATACTGAATACCTTCATCGACGCTGTCGATAATACGCTGATACAAAAAGCGCTCCTTTTCTGTTTTCTCAAACAACAGAATACGACCGAAGGAAATAGAGGCCTGGCGGAGAATTCCTTGCATGGTCTCACGCTCCCGTCCAGAAAAATTCTTTCCGGTTCTAGTAAATACCGCCGCTCCGATCATTTCCTGCTTGCTGCTGAACACTGGCAGATACATTTCATATACTGTCGTTTCTTTGGTACTCAGCCCTTCTTCTCCGCCGTATGATTTCCGCTCAATTACATGGGCCTTTTTCGTGTTTTCGATTAAAGCAAACGGACTATCGGCGGAATGGGTCTCGAAATGCTGTTTTTCCTCTTCACTCATTCCGTACCAGGCAGCCTGCCAGGAAGGTTCCAAAGCTGCAACCATTCCTTTGTCAAAATGAAAAAGATCGTACATTTTTGCAAGCAGCTGCTCCATCAGCACCTGCTTGCCCATCGAACCGCTGAACGTTTCGTTCAGTTCGTTTAATGTCCGCAGGTATTCCTGCTGCTCCTGAAGCTCGTTCTGCTGAACGACCAGCTCTTCGTTTCGATCCATAATCGCGTTCTGGTTTTGCTGAATACTCGATGCCATCGCATTAAAGGAACGGCTCAATTCTCCTATCTCATCACTGCGGTGATTGTCGGAAATTGCTATCTCTTCACCACTCCCCACTTTGGCAGCGGCATTTTTCATCTCCCATAGCGGACCGGTAGTTTTTCGCAGAAGCAGCCATACAATAACGCCAAGCGCAATCAACATGCCAATCAAATACAGAAGGTAGGCAAGATGCGAATTTTCGTTTATTTCAAAATACTGGTCATTTACGTTCATTCGTGCAGCCTCAGCCTGATCGTGGCCGCTCGATAAGCTGTTAATGAGGGCTCCGACCTGAGAGCTTATCTGCTCGCGATTCTCAATGGTAGTGCTTCCGGCTTCCACTGCTTCAGTCAACTGAGGCAGCCATTCGTTTTCATAATCGTTTAAAAATTCTTCTATCTGAGCCATCAGATCGGTATCCGCTTTAGTCAAACTCCGGTATTCCTCAAGCTGAGCCCGTGCAGCACTAAGATTCCGTTCAATGTCATCCAGTTCACTTTCGTCTCCGAAAGCAAGGTAGCCGCGGCCTGCGATAATAATCTGCTGGGTATAAAACTCCAGATCTGCCAGAACGTTCTGTGTTTCCCGCCACTGCCTCGATTCATTCTGGAGTCCCTGCTGATTCGCACTCATATAGATATGCTGCCCAATGCCTCCAGCAGCGGCAAGCACGAGCACGAGTAGAAAGATGATACTGAATCTTCGGTGAAGCCGGCTTTTTATGTAGTTACGCATCGAGCATTTCCTCCACGATCGTAATTAGCAGGGCCGGGCTAAACGGCTTGGATACAAATTCCATCACACCTGCTTTTCTTGCTTCCTCTTTATCTTTGTCCTGGGTTTTCGCTGTAATCATCAGCGTTTTCATATTTTCAAGCCTACCGTCTTCCCGAAGCATGGAGACTACTTCCACTCCGTTATACTCCGGCATCATATTATCGATAATTAAAAGATCATAGGAAGCAGCACTCGCTTTTTCATATGCGTCCCTTCCATCTGCCGCTTCGTCGATCATGTATTCTTCTTCGTCCTCTAAAGTATCTACGATGAGCATGCGAAGTACTTCCGCATCGTCGGCTACTAGTATTTTATACATTTCCCCCGCCTTTCCCAGTTCACAGCACCCGCTGTATCAATCGTTTCGCGCGTGCGACCAGTTCTTCTTTTCGAAATGGCTTCATTAAATAATCATCCGCTCCAAGTTCCAGCGCATGAACGATATCCTCTTCATTCCGATTGCCTGTGAGCATTAATACAATCATGTTACTCGACGGATATTTTCCCCGAAGCTTCTCAAGCACTGCAAATCCATCCATCCCAGGCATAGTAACGTCCAGCACAACAAAATAGCGCTGCCCGCGTTCGTAATTTTCTTTTTCAAAAAATGCTTCACCAGAGGAAAAATATGTTGTCCGTACCCGGTACCTCGCAACATTTAACTGATGAAACTGATCGGCGACAAAGGAAGCCATTGCTTCGTCATCATCGATAATAAATACGTTTATGTAAGGAAGATCCATGGTCGTTTCTCCCGAATAGGAAACGACTGCATTCCGGCCGGAGCCTTTTGCTTCGAGCATCGCTGCATCTGCTTCATTGATCAGCTCCTGCAAGGAAGCGTGCACAGTAGTCGCTGTAGACATACCAGCTGTAAATCCGAGCCGGTACGGCAGGCGCCGGGCTGATACAAATTCCGTAAAGGATTGCTGAAGCCGCTTCATTATCTTTTCTGTTTCTTCCGCAAACGTCTGCTGAAAAATAAACAAAAACTCGTCCCCGCCCAGGCGGATCAAATGATCACTCGGGCGCTTCCGGGAAAGCATATGTCTGACAAACCATTTGAGCACCTGATCGCCTTCCTCGTGGCCGTAGCTGTCATTGATCTGCTTGAAATGGTCAAGGTCCGTTAATGCTATAGAGAAAGGTTTACCGCTCCGTTTAAACTCCGCCCACAGACGACCTTCCTCCATTTCGAGCATTTTCCGGTTATAGGCCCCCGTGAGCTCATCTACCGTTAACGCTTCTTTCATCGGCGCCTGCCACTCCAGATGGCGGTGAATAACCTGCACCATTTCCATCGTGGAATAAGGGGGCTTGATCACAAAAGCAGCCCCGTCTTTATAAAACTGATCTGCTCTCTCAGTGTCTATTCCGCCGTTACAAAATACGACGACAGGCAGCAGCTCATCTCTCGCTGCATCTTTGATGCGCTTAATAATGGTCCGGCGTCCCCGCATGGCTAAAGCCTCAGAGAGAAGAATCATTTCGGGATGGTACTCTTCGATTTTCTCCACCAGCTTCCTGCGGTCAGAGGCAAGCAGCACATGATGCCCAAGCGCTTCAAGCTGCTCTTTCACCTCATACAAAACGTGCAGAGACGTATGGCCGAGAAGCACAAAGGAAGATTCTTCCTCTAAAGCATAATAAGAAATGGTGAATTTATCTGCACGCTCTCCCTCTTCCAGCATGTTCATAATCTTTTCTGCATAGGCACTCCGGGTTTCTGCCGGAGTGCCAGCATTGAGCCTCCACATCGCTTCCTCTGCTGTTTCAGCCACCTGGCCCAGGCCCAGCGTGGCTCCGGTGCCTTTAATTGTATGAAGCCATCTGTACATTTCTTTAAAATCTTCATATTGTTTTTGCTCTAAGTATTCGTGCTGTTTTTTAATATTTGCAATAAAGGTTTCCTGATATTGATTCGCCATAATAATATCCCTCTAACCATTATTATCTATTTTCCATTATATACTATTTAAGCATGTCAAAAGTAGCTTAACATAAGAAAATTTTACTGTTTTCAAAAGCGGAAAATCTTTAAATTTCCTTTAGGAATGGAGAGGTGCAGCCGTATTTTGGCACAAAAAAATGCCGCAGCGATTGGCTGCGGCGTTTCTTGCCTGAAAGCATTTTAGGAGACGTAATTCGTTGTAATGATAGAGCGTTCCATCTGATACAACTGCTCCTGGGAATACAGGGGCTCGTTCTGGGAAAACTGTTCATGAAAGAAGGCCCGCAGTGCTGCCTCTGTCGTGAACCGGTGGGTGAAAGCGTCCACCGAAACGTCCTGGACAAACCGGTCATCCTGCGTGTTCGAGTGGCCGAAAAAAATAATCGGCGTGACTTCGCCCGGATTGTGCTTTTCCCTGCGCAGAAAGTTTTCCGTAATCGAAGCTGTCGCTTTCGCATGCTCTATTGGACTGTCGTGCACCTCGAACGTTCCTGAACGAACGTGCCCCCGGCTCGTATTTTGAAAAACCATCGTCGTTTCCACATCTTCTTCGAGATCGGGGTACAGCGTATCAAGCACAAAATCAAGCGTTCCGGCATTGTGCTTACTGACCCCGTGAATAATATGGCCTTTCCATTTCTGCGTCTCAAGCACATACAGCCCCCGGGTCGTCAAAACAACGTGGTCCACCTGGCGGGTGGAAAGCTCTGACCGTTCATCGAGCGGCACGTATACGTGTCCGGAAATCAACATTTCATCTACGGCGATTTTATTTGCTTCGACAAGATCATTTTTAATGCTTCGAAGCAGTTCATGTGTTTTCATCTCTTCCGGTTCCCGGGAAATTTTCTCCAGGTGATAGATGTAATCTGTCAGTTTCCCTTTTTCTTCTTCGTATTTACCGCGTATCGCCTGAATATCCTCGCGATACTGCGAGCTTTTTCCTTCGATTTCTTCTTCCATCTTTCTATCATACTGCCGGACTTTCTTTAAATACTGATCGCGCTGAATTAAAATGACTGCTCCAATAATAATTAAAGCTATAATAACCGTGACCGCTATACCCATATGAGCACCTCTTCCATTTCCTGCCTTAATATTTTTACTATGACCCGGGATTTGGTACACTAAAAAACGCTTGCTGATTGCTATGTAAAAGCATATACATTATATTTCTATCATAATCAATATATTCCTTTTCGTATACACCAAAAGAAAGGATTCTTTCCCAATGACACTTTATTCTGTTGTTCCAAAAAGCTTTTATGAAAAACCGACCCTCGAGCTTTCCAGAGCGCTGGTCGGCTGCGTGCTTGTACATGAAACGCCGGAGGGCCCTGCATCTGGCAGAATCGTTGAAACGGAAGCCTATATAGGACCAGTAGACCGTGCAGCGCACAGCTATAATTACCGCAGAACCAAACGGACAAATGTCATGTTTTTTTCGCCGGGCCACGTCTATATGTATACGATGCACACCCACGCGCTTTTAAACATCGTCAGCGGAGTGGAAGATTCCCCCGAAGCCGTGCTTATCCGTGCCATCGAGCCCGTAACAGGTCTTGAACTCATTCAAAAACGCCGGCACCGCGTCCGCGGCATTCAGCAGACAAACGGCCCCGGCAAACTAACGAAAGCGCTTGGTATTGATATGAGCTATTACGGCCATGAACTTGACCAGCCACCACTCTATTTGTCTCCAAAGGAATCTGAACCTGCAGTGGAAAGTGGCCCACGAGTTGGCATTTCCGGGAGCGGTGAAGCCCGTCATTATCCGTGGCGCTTTTTTGAAACAGGTAATCCTTACGTTTCCAGGTGGAGGGCATGAGGGCTGTTATTTCAGAGCCACGATGCGACGGCCCTGAATGCGGCTTTCCAATATAGCGTCAAGATCTTCTGCCAAGTGATCCAATGTAGTCTCGCTGGCGATTGCGTCAAGAAGCGATTGAACTTTCAGGTCGCTGGCGAGGCGATTCCATACATATTGTCTTTTTTCTGACGGACAGTAAACAGAATCAATTCCGGCCAGATTTATTCCGCGGAGAATGAACGGATGAACTGTCGTGGGAACATCTGTCCCTCCGGTAAGGCCGCTGACAGCTGCAGTACCGTGATACTTCATTGTACTCAGCAGGTACGCAAGCGTTTCTCCCCCAACGGGATCTACAGCTCCGGCCCACGTTGCTTTCCCGAGCGGCTTCCGTTTATCGGGATTCACATCTTCGCGGGAGAGAATGCGCGAAGCACCGATATCCCGGAGGTAATCATGGGCTTCGGCGTTTCCCGTGACAGCTGCCACCTCATATCCGAGCGAATGCAGCATAGCTACTGCCATACTACCGACACCACCGGTAGCGCCAGTCACGACGATTTCGCCCTGGTCCGGGGTAACTCCCTCTTCCTCGAGGCGAACGACTGATAAACCCGCTGTAAATCCGGCAGTGCCAAAAATCATTGCTTCTCTCGGCGTCATTCCTTCCGGAAGCCGGACTACCCAATCAGCAGGCACTCTTGCTTTTTCCGCATAGCCGCCGTGGTGGGCGACTCCTAATTCATAGCCTGTGACGAGTACCTCATCTCCCTGCTGATACCTTGAATCACTGGATGAAGCCACAGTACCGGCGAGGTCGATGCCCGGCACAAGCGGGTGCCCCTGCGCAATCTGGCTTCCAGGTGCTGCCGCCATGCCGTCTTTATAATTGATGCTTGAATAGTGTACATCGATGGTGACGTCGCCTTCAGGCAGATCCCCTTCCTCCAGCGTGCGTACTTCCTTTGTAACTTCTCCCTGCTCGTTTTTATCCACGACCAATGCCTTAAATGTGCTCATATTTCCACCTCCATAATTTAATCCTTTCCCCTATTCCCATTAAAGCTTCATTCCATGCAGAAGATAAAAAAAACAAAAAGCACGCGCCTCCTTCAGGAAGCACGTGCTGCTTGCTATGGTGTTAAAAATAGGAAAAAGATAATAAATACAAAAAACAAAACGTACATAATCGGGTTCAGCTGCTTTCCTCTCCCAGTCAGAACCATCGTGATCGGGTAGAAGATAAAGCCCATGGCAATACCGGTCGCAATGCTGTAGGTAAGCGGCATGGATACCACGGTTAAAAAAGCCGGCACGGCAATTTCGAGACGATGCCACTCAATTAAACGAAGCGACGATACCATCAGCGCCCCAACAATAATAAGAGCCGGAGCCGTTACAGCACTTGTTACTACGCCAAGCAGCGGTGAGAAAAACAAAGCGGTAAGGAAAAGCAGCGCTGTAATAATGGAAGCAAAGCCAGTGCGGCCACCGACAGCTACACCAGCTGAAGATTCAATATATGCTGTCGTCGTCGATGTTCCCAGAATCGAACCGATGACGGTTGCCGATGAGTCGGCCACCAGTGCGCGGCCGGCACGCGGAAGTTTGTTGTCTTTTACAAATCCAGCCTGATTGGCTACCGCGAACAACGTCCCTGCTGTATCAAAAAAATCTACAAACAAAAACGTGAGGACAACGATGATGAATCCAATAATAAAGCTTGAGTCCCACGAAAAGTCAGCAAGAGAGGTGAAAGCCGCTCCGAAGGTCGGGGCAATACTTGGCACCCCGAAGACAATCTGGCCCGGCGGCTGAATCTGGCCCACGAGAATTCCAGCCAGCGCTGTCACCACCATTCCGTAAAAAATCCCACCGCGGACGCCAAGCGTCATCAGTATGACAGTGACAAGAAGCCCGAATGCCGCAAGAGCAGCCGGTCCGGAAGTAAGTGTACCGAGCGTGACGAGAGTAGACTCGTCCGCTACCACAATCTGTGCCCCCTGCAGGCCGACAAAGGCGATAAACAGCCCAATACCGGCAGAGACGGCATACTTCAGCTCCTCTGGAATCGCATTGATAATTTTCTCTCTAATGCCAAATGTTGTTAAACCGATAAAAATCATTCCGGAGCAGAACACCCCGAATAAAGCAAGCTCCCAGGGAATCCCCATTGTCAGCACCACGGAATATGTGAAAAAGGCATTAAGCCCCATCCCCGGGGCCAGAGCTATCGGATACCTGGCAAGCAGCCCCATAATTAGTGTCCCAATGGCCGCTGCTAATGCTGTTGCCACAAAAACGGCGGATTCGTTCATTCCGGCTTCGGCTAAAATACTGGGGTTGACGAATAAAATATACGCCATCGCAAGGAAAGTCGTTAAACCGGCTAACGATTCTTTCTTGTAGTTCGTCTCATTCTTCGCAAATTCAAAAAAACGATCCATACTCTTATCTCTTCCTCTCTTTCCTCTCCCCAGGCAAAACTCTCTCTTGTTCTATTATATATTAATCTTGGAGGTTAAGCTGTAAACCTTACTCCCACTCAATCGTCGAAGGCGGCTTAGACGTGACATCATACACTACACGGTTAACGTGCTGGACTTCGTTGACAATTCTTGTGGAAATCTTTTCGAGAACGTCATATGGAATACGGGCCCAATCTGAAGTCATACCGTCAATCGATGTAACCGCCCGAATACCGACAGTGTAGTCATACGTACGGCTGTCGCCCATCACGCCAACACTTCTCATATCCGGGAGCGCCGTGAAGTACTGCCAGATTTCACGGTCAAGGCCGGCATTTTTGATTTCTTCCCGCAGTATATAATCTGATTCACGCACAATTTCAAGCTTCTCCTCCGTGATCTCTCCGAGCACACGAATCCCCAGCCCCGGCCCTGGGAACGGCTGCCGCCAAACAATTTCATCCGGCACTCCAAGTTCCGTGCCGAGCTTGCGGACTTCATCTTTAAACAGCGTATTTAAAGGTTCAATCAGATCAAATTTCATGTCCTCCGGCAGGCCGCCAACATTGTGGTGGGACTTGATCGTCTGTGCTGTATCCGTTCCGCTTTCAATAACGTCTGTATACAGCGTACCCTGAACAAGAAAATCCACATTTTCAAGCTTTCCTGCCTCTTCTTCAAACACGTATATGAATTCATTACCGATGATTTTCCGTTTTTGTTCTGGATCACTCACGCCGTTGAGCTGATCGAGAAAACGTTTTGCCGCGTCTATTTTCACGATATTCATTTGAAAACCACGTCCAAGAGACTCCATAACGCCTGTAGCTTCCTCTTTGCGCAGCAGGCCGTGATCGATAAACATGCATGTAAGCTGGTCCCCGATTGCCCTATGAACAAGTGCTGCGGCTACCGAGCTGTCCACACCGCCACTCAATGCACAAAGAACATTACGGCTGCCCACCTGCTCACGAATAACGTCCACCTGCTCATCAATGAAATTTGCCATTGTCCATTCGCTTGAGCATCCGCAAATACGGTAAGCAAAGTTTTTCAGCATGTCATCGCCAAACTGAGTGTGGCGTACTTCCGGATGGAATTGAACGCCATACATTTTCTTTTCCGGAGCGCTCATGGAAGCTACCGGACATGATGGGTTGGTTGCATCCACCGTAAAACCTTCCGGCGGCTCGACAATTAAGTCCCCATGACTCATCCACGCGTTCTGGGTTTTCGGCAGGCCTTCAAATAGCACCGGGTTCGCCTGCACATGGATATCTGCCTTGCCGTACTCCCTATGCTGGGCTTTTTCCACTTTTCCTCCGTAATGCAGCGTCATCAGCTGCATACCGTAGCAAATTCCCAAAATAGGAATATCCAGGTCAAAAATAGCTGGATCACAGGTAAGCGCGCCTTCGGCATACGCGCTGTTCGGGCCGCCGGAAAAGATAATCCCCGCTGGATTTAATTCTTTAATTTTTTCCGCGCTGATCGTATTCGGATGCAGCTCACTAAAAACGCCGAGATCCCTGATTCTGCGTGTAATCAATTGATTATACTGGCCGCCAAAGTCCAGGACAATAATCGTTTCACTGATATTTCCTACGCTCATTGTTTTTACCCCTAACTGTTTTTCAAATATGTACGTGCAAGGTTTACTTTAAAGGAATGACCGCTTCCCGGCAACTGTCTGATTTCGATTGCAGCTCCCCAGGCCTCGGATGTTTCAGTAATAATTTTTCCTTCGCAGACCAAAAAAGCTGCTTTCGTAATATACGAAAGCAGCTTCAACTTGGAGGCATACAGCTAGGCTTCTGCTGCCAACTGCCTCTCACTGCCCTCGTAGTCCAGCCATTTTCCGGCGGCCGGGTAGAGACATTTGGGCCTGATCCCAAACTATACGAGGTATTCACCTGTAAACATGAAATAAATTTTAACAGCCGGCGTCAGGCCGGTCAAGAACGGATTTTCTTTACCATTCGTTTCCATATTGCCACTGTTTCCGGCTCGGCTCCGTCACCTGTTTTGCGTCCGTAATACAGTCGCTCATATTTTTCCGTCAGACGCTCCATATCGCTTGTGTCATAGACTTCGTCCACCCGTCCAGCAAATTCCCGCAGCGTTTCGCCAGCATTTCGTTTCACGCGCGCTGACTGCAGAAGCCGTATCAGGGCCTGATAGGCGTTCATAAATTCTTTATCAGACTTCATGTGACGGTATTTGAAAAGAAGATAGGCACTCAGCAGCTTTCTCCGGAAGAGCCATCCCGCTCCAACGAGGAGAACTGCTGTTGTAAGCAGCGCCCATAGCAGAAGCTTCCAGTCGAAGCTTTCTTCTCCAGATGCATCCTCCTGTTCATCGCCTACATTCCCTGCCTCAGGTGCTGCCTCTTCTTCTTCAGGAGCGGCTTCCTCTTCCTGCGGCTCCTCTTCTTCAATTTCTGGAGCTTCTTCTGCAGCTTCATTGTTTTCATACGTGTAGTTAAAATCTGAGGAAAAACCTTTCGTCGGTTCAAACGGCACCCATCCGACCTCAGGAAAATACACCTCCACCCAGGAATGCGCATTTTCATTTGTGACCTCTACCTCATTTTCATTTCCCGGCGCCTGGTCACCTTCTGTGAAACCTTTGACCCAGCGTGTGGGTATATCAAGCGTCCGAAGCAGCACAGCCATCGAAGTCGAATAGTTATCACAATAACCGGCGCGTGATTCAAACAAGAACTGGCTTACGTAATCCCCGCCTTCCGATGGAGCTGGAATATTTGTCGTTTGGTAGGAAAAATCGGGGCCCCGTAAATATCTTTCCACCGTTCTCGCTTTCGCATAGCGGTTGTCATCATCAGCTGTAAGGTCTTCAGCAAGCTCCTGAATTTCTCCAGGCAGATCCTCCGGTAACTGTGTAAAATATTCGGTGATTTCTTCCGGGTCCTCTGTATTATCAGTAACGGCGCTCATCTCTTCCACTGGAAAATCTGCCGTTTCATACGCTACAGTATAATTATTTAATGATGCCGCTTCCCCTTCGGCCCCAAATGATACCTGGGTCGTCCAAGCATTCGCTGACGTTTCCACGTCTTCTTCAATAGACAAAAAAGAGCCCGGATAAAAGGCAAAATCAAACTCCTGGGTTTCCGCCATTTCAATATTTACTTCCTGTTCTTCTGTTTCGATACTTTCATCGTATAAACCAGCTTCTAAAGACGTTTCGCCAGGGGTATCTATTTCCCAACCAAGGCCGGTATATACGTTTTTTGCTTCCCCCCGCCAATATCCGTTAATATCCCCGGAGGCTGTAAACACGGGCATATCACTCATTTGAAAGCCGCCGCCAAGCCGTTCATCGGTGCCGTCATATCCAATCTTCTGCACGCCCTGGGAGCTTCCGGTGCTGCTCTCCCCCCATGTTAAAAACGGAACGGGGTCAGGCCACCGGGGTTCGCTTTTAGGGGCAAGCACCCCTACACCTCCGGCAGTAATTAAAAAGGCAGCCATAATCAGCGTCCACCGTACAAAAATTGTTCTCTGGGCCTTCCTGTCTGTTGCGCGTAACACAATACGCTCCCACTGAAGCAGCCCCAAAAGCAGAAACCCTATAACGAAGGTACGTATAATCGCAAACATTCCATCGTACTCAAAGAATGTATCCATTACCCCAATATAAATAATTGTGAATGTCAGAAACAGTAAAATCCTGCGAGACTGCACCACCCAAAAATAAATCAAGTAGCTCATGATAGCGAGCAGAAGCATAAACAGTACACTCCGGAACATATCTGTCAGTGCATACCATTGGCCGCTGATGATATAAACAACATTTGTCTGCACTTCCGCCACCATAGAAACCAGCCAGTTCAGCTGCAGCGGCGATCCCTCATAAAAAACGCTGTTTACCCCTGCCATTATAATCAGCAGTATACTGCCAACTACTGCCCACCAGGGCGGACGCAGATAAATTACAATAAAAAAAGCTGCAGAAACCACCATAAACACGGTCACTGACCCTGTTCCGGTTGCTTCCGGCAAAGGGAGCAGCCATTCTGCCAATAGAAAATAACCAAGAATATAAACAATCAACTTTTTCCAGGTATGCTCCGGTTTAACCAAATAATTATGCCTCCTCTATAGCACCTCAAAGCCAGCATCCCCCGGCTGAACATAGTAAATATGAATATTGGCATGCCGCAGCGCTTCCACACTTTCACGGCGGGAGGACCCGCTTTCGTCAGGAAGCAGTGCTACAATAATTGAACGCTTTTGCCCGGCCCACTGCTTTAACTCTTTGATTCTAGTATTAGTTAGTACCGGGGTCACGTAAATTAACGCTTCAAGCCCCGGGGCTTTTCGTAAAAACGGCGAGGCTTCCGTTTCTGGAATCAACTCCACATACGCCAGGCCTTGATAAATACGCTGGAAATGCTCCTTCGAGGTATCTGGCTGCTGCAGGGGCTGTTCGGAAGCCGTGACCCCGTAACCAACGGGCATCCTCGTTTGGTAGGCGTATTCGGTTAACGAAGCAGCAAATTCCACCGCTGCTTCAAATGGCTCAGCAGACATATCAGCTGCATTTTCAAGCAGCAGAAAATAACCCTCTCCTTTTTCAGCTTCAAATTCTTTTGTAACAAGTTTTCCAGCTCGGGCTGTCACTTTCCAGTCAATATTGGCCATCCGGTCCCCGGGTGTATAATCTCTGACCCCTGCCACGTTGACAGATTCGTTTTTTATCCGCTGCGAAAGCGATACTGATTCTGAAGAATTGTCTGCCGCCGTATTCCAGTTTGCCAGCTTTCTCATTCTTGGAAGTACTACTACCGTCGAAGACACCGAAATGTCATAGTCTTTTTCTACAAAGCCAAACAAGTCGCCGGAACGGACTTGGAGATAGTCGATGCTGTGCTTTCCCCGTCTTCTTCCCCTCAGGCTGTACGAATAGGATACCCGCTTTTGAAAAAAAGGAAAAACAAGAGTTTCAGCTGACGCTTCCCAATCCCGGACTCCATATGGCTGATGATCCCGAATCTTTACATACATCAGCGGAAGCGGAATTCTTTTCTCTAACGTCACTACAGCCTCTGTGTGCCCGTTAAATGAAAGCATGTCAGCACCGAGCCTGCGCTCAGCCTTTAAGGAACGGAGGGGATAAACTAATAATAATAATTGCATCACCGCAAGGGTCGTTACACTGTAGAACAAAAACCAGCTGACAAACCCCCCTTGAAACATGGCGTAAATAAATAATACAGCTAATGCAGCCACAACAGCTGCCAGCTGCATTACTTTTCTGCCAATTCGCAAAAACCGTTTCATGGCCGTACCGCCGAATCACTGTCCGAGGAAGGCACGCGAAGACTTGATAAGATATCTCTCACCACGCTCTCCCCGTCTTTGTCCGCCATCTGCTGATCTGTCTGCAGAATGAGACGGTGCCCCATTACAAAGGGAGCAAGATACTTTACATCATCGGGTGTCACGTAGTCTCTTCCCCTCACAAAAGCATACGCCTGTGATACCTTCATCAGCGCAATGGAACCCCTCGGACTTACACCAAGATAAATATCGCGGTGGTTTCTGCTTTCCCGCACGATAGAGACAATGTACTGTTTCACCGAATGATCCACATGTACATCTTTCACGAGTTCCTGAGCCTTCAAGACATCTTCAAGGCTCATAACAGAGGAGAGCTCGTCAATCGGATGTGTAAATTCCACCCGTTCGAGCACTTTGATTTCTTGTTCTTCTGTCGGGTAACCGAGGCGCAGCTTAAAGAGAAAGCGGTCGAGCTGCGCTTCCGGAAGAGGATACGTCCCCCCGTATTCCACAGGATTCTGTGTCGCCATCACGAAAAATAAACGCTCAAGGTTTCGCGTCTCCCCGTCCACCGTCACGCTTTTTTCCTCCAGAGCCTCCAGCAGAGCCGACTGTGTTTTTGGAGAGGTACGGTTAATTTCGTCTGCCAGCAGAACGTTTCCCATTAAAGGGCCGGGGCGGAATTCAAACTCCATCGTCCGCTGATTGTATATAGAAACGCCTGTAACGTCTGACGGGAGAAGATCCGGAGTGAATTGTATTCGTTTAAAACTAGCGCCAATGGACCTGGCAATTGCCCGTACCATCATCGTCTTTCCCACGCCGGGGACATCTTCAAGCAGAATATGCCCGCCGGCCAGGAGTGCAGTCAGGCTCAATTCAATCTCAGCTTTTTTTCCGACTACAACCTGCTGCACGTTTTCGATGACACGCTGCAACGCTTCACGTTCGTTCACCAATATCTTTCTCCCCCTATTATTGTATATACTCTCGCTCTATAATTCATATTAATCTTATCACAATTACTCTGTCCGCGGAAGAAAACCGGCTACTCCTCCTCCCGGTGTTCAGGCAGTATTTTTCTGCGTTCAACCGGTGATTTCAGTACGATCGATGTATTAATGTTTCCATAGGAAATCAGGGTATCGACCAGCTCCCTTAAGCTTTCCATCCCCTCTACTGCCGCTTTAATAAAATAGCTGACCTCGCCGGTCACACGGTGACACTCAAGCACGCGGGTATCCTCTGCGATCATTTTTTCAAAATGCTGAATGGTGTCCTTCAGTTCGCTTACCTGAATCATGAGCAACGTGTCCCGACCTACAGCAGCCGGCGGAACCACGGCACTAAACTGATCAATAATTCCTTTTTCCTGCAGCCTTATCATTCGTTCTGACACGCTTGGACGGCTTAAATTTAATTTTTTGGATAAATCACTTACGGATATTCTCCCATCCTCCTGGAGGATCTCAAGCATGCTTACATCAATTCGATCCATCTAAACGCACTTCACCTTTCTTATTGAATGTAAATAACCAAATATGTATTCATTTTTATTAATATACGGATGATTCTCCTTCATATAATCATTCACTCGCTCCTTATTATTCCTTATAATTAAAGTAACCTATTGTTGAAGGAGAGACGACCGTTGATAAACATAACCAATCTACTACAAGTCCTCGCCGGATGTTTGTTAGCTGCCTTCGGCATTATTCTGCTTCAGCACGCTGATTTAGTCACAGGAGGCACCGCAGGCCTGGCGCTTGGATTAACGTATTTACTCCCGCTATCTTTTTCGGCCGTGTTCTTTTTGATTAACCTGCCTTTTTACGTGTTTTCTATCGTGCATATGGGGTGGAAGTTCACGTTGAATACGATCGCCGCCGTGTCTCTGCTTTCCGCTCTTACAAGCCTTGATTATTTTCTTCCTGCTTTCAGTATACACCCTGCTGCCGGAGCCATTTTCGGCGGGATCAGCATAGGAGCAGGCATTTCGATTTTATTTATGAATAACACCTCGCTTGGAGGCGCGAACATACTCGCTTTATTCCTTCAGCGGCGGCTCCAGTGGAACCCCGGTAAAGTCAATTTATCTTTTGATGTAATTGCTGTAGCTGTAGGACTCGCTTCTGTCGGCTTAATCGCAGGCGCTTACTCCACGCTTTCCATTATAGCCACCGCTTTTGTCCTCAGTACAGCTAAAGGAAAAATTGCCGCTTCGCGGCCCCTTGCAAGCCCGAAGCCACGTTCTTCACGACAGGGCGGTTTAATTGAAAAGCAATAAGCCAAAAGCAGCTTCCCATGGGAGGCTGCTTTTTCAGCTTTCGATCAACCCTTCCACCAGTGCTCCAGCGGCTTTATTTTCATCGTCATCCACGGAGGCTTCAAACAGTTTTTTCTGTTGAACAGGGGTATAGTTCATATCGTAGCCGTGGTGCCAGGCAAGCTGGCGAATAAACTCCCGCTGCATTCTACCGTTCCCCTCCCGAAATGGATGAATGTGATTAAGGTCATTGTAGATTGGGGCAAAGGCTTCGGCAAAAGCTTCCCTTTCTGCATACGTTTTTTGATTTTTTTCCTGGACAGACGCCTTGAGGTGGCGCAGGCCCCGGTCAATAAACGCTGCGGGGAGAAAGGATGTTCTTCCTTTAGCAAGATCCACCGTACGGAACTCTCCTGCCCAGGCGTATACATCGGAAAACAGCCGACGGTGAATACGCCGTATATGCTCTTCATCGAAGGATCCCAGCACTTTTTTTGCCGTCATCATCTGCTGCAGACGGTACGTAGTAATAATCTGTTCGATTTTCTCTGCTTTGGCTTTTTCCCGAAAATTCATCTTGTTCACAAGCACGCCGCTGTCCCCATACGTATAATAGGATTCACCCATATTATAAACGCCCTTCCGCTACAAAAGCTGTCACTTCTTTAATAGTCATTTCCCCGTCGCGGAGCTTACGCACGGCTTCGATGTCTTTTTCTGAAAAAATAAACCCTTCAATTTCTGCAGAAACAATCGCGTTCTTAAGCTCCCTTTCTTCGGGCGTACCAGAAAAATTGTACCTGTCGACTGCTGATAAACTGCTTTTCTCGTTCATCCCTCTGCCCCCTTGCCTGTAATAAAAGTGTTTTTGTTTTCTTCTCGTTCCCCCCCACTCTCTCCTGCCCGGGATAAAAGAAACCCTTTATTATACCTTTTGCAGAAATGGTGCTCATTAGTATCATTTGGGGTACTATACCACTTTAAAGTGGGCACTTCCATTCCCACCCTTCTTCCCAGTATGATGAAACTGAGACCTGCTTTCGTTCTATTCTAAAAATTAAAGGAGAATGCAGCATGACTAATGTAATTGATACCGATTTTTCTCTCGGGCCCGTGCAGCTTAGAGTACAGAATATCGACCGGGCAGCTGCCTATTATGAGCATGTAATCGGCCTAAGGTTACTCGGGCGTTCATCTTCCGCTGCCGTGCTCGGCGTGCCATCGGACGGGCTCCCGCTCGTGATGCTGCGGAAAGTGGAAGGTTCCATTACCCCTCCGCGCACTTATGCCGGCCTGTATCACTTTGCTGTACTGCTTCCGGACCGCGCCTCCCTGGGAGCTTTCATACACCATCTCCACGATGTGGGCGAGCATTTCGGAGCTGCCGACCACAGTGTCAGTGAGGCCCTTTATCTGACTGATCCGGACGGCAACGGCATCGAGGTTTATCGTGACCGGGCACGGGAGGAATGGAAATATGATGCTGACGGGTTCGTGCACATGACGGTGGACCCCCTGCACGAACATCAGCTGCTCCAGGAGGGAGAAGGGATAAAGTGGCACGGAGTTCCGTCCGGCACGAAAATGGGCCACGTTCATTTGCATGTCCACGACATGGAAGAGGCTTATCATTTTTATGTTAATGGGCTTGGATTTGAATTAACTGCTGATCCGAAGAAATTTCCTGCTTTTTTTATAGCCGCCGGCGGCTATCACCATCACGTTGGGCTCAACCCATGGGCCGGAAGACAGGCCCCTAAAGCTTCCATACAAAACACGGGACTTGACATGTACACGATTATGCTTTCCTCTGCCCCCGCTCTCGAACCCGTCGCCGAACGGCTGGAAGCAGCCGGCTATTCATTTCACCGCGAAGAAAATGCTTTTTATGTCAACGATCCCTCAGGTATTGTCATCTGCGTAACGGCAAATTCTCCGGATACTGTCCTGCCTGCTGAACAGATGAGCCGGCTGGCTGAATAAAAGTTTAATTCACATAATTATTTAGATTTTAAATAAGATAATTGGAAGAAATAAAACTCATACAAATCCGGACTCTATTCGATTGGAAAGAGTCCGGATTTTTGTATTGCCGCTGCTTATACAGGAAAACATGGACAGAAAGAAATACAGCTGATATGATAAGTATTGATTGATAATGATTATCACTACAGAATGATTTTTTAGTGCTGAAAGAGGATATAACATGCGTCAACAAACAGAACCGTCCACCTATAAAGACGATATTACTTCACGTCCTATAACAGCTGTTCTAATGTTTATTATCGGCCTTCCTATACTGGGCTTTATATTTTTACTTTCAATTTCTGTAGGCGCAGCAGATGTGGAGCTTGGGACTGTTTGGAACGCCTTGTTTCATTACGACGCTTCCATAAATGACCATGTTGTTATACGCGAGCTGCGTCTCCCCAGAGCTATTGCAGATGTTATTGTTGGTGCCTGCTTTGCCGTAGCCGGCGCTATTATGCAGGGAATGACAAGAAATCCTCTGGCAGAATCCGGGATTCTCGGCATCAACGCAGGTTCGATTTTCATGGTAGCGATCTGCTTTGCATTTTTGCCGGGGCTTTCTTATAATCTGCTGATTGTCTTTTCGTTTTTGGGAGCGGCAATCAGCATGGGATTGATCTTTGGCATCGCCTCACTTTCGCGCATCGGCTTAACTCCGCTTCGCATGGTGCTTGCCGGGGCCGCAATCAACGCTCTGTTTACTGCGCTAAGCGAAGGTATCGCCATTCACTTTGATCTCAGCCAGGACATTGCCTTTTGGTATGCCGGCGGGCTTTCCGGCGTCCGGTGGGAGCAATTGCTCCCCGCCCTGCCATGGATGGGAGGGGCGCTTTTGTTTGCGGTCACCCTTTCGCGGTCCGTTACTATTTTAAGTCTTGGGGACGACATTGCTTCAGGACTGGGGCAGCGTGTTGGCTTGATTAAATTACTCTGCACGCTTGCCGTTCTGTTTCTCGCCGGTATTGCAGTCTCTATTGCCGGTCCTATCGGATTTGTCGGCCTGGTTATCCCTCACGTCGTCCGTTTTTTTGTAGGGGTCGACTACAGGGCTATCATTCCGTGCTCCATTGTGACAGGCGGCATTTTCATGTCGCTTGCCGATATCGGCGCCCGGATCATTAATCCGCCATATGAAACCCCTCTCGGCTCTCTTTTTGCTCTTATCGGCGTACCATTCTTTTTATACATCGCCCGCCGCGAGAGGAGGGAGCTCTAAATGCATTCTATATTTTCAGGCGAGTGGGAACGCAAGCGCCGCAGACGCCGCATTTTCGTGTTCAGTTCGCTTGCTGTTCTAATATTTACCGTGCTGCTGTTCAGCATGAATTCTGGAGTAACCCCGTTAGGGCCGCTCGAAGTATTAAAGACGCTGTTTGGGTTCGGCAACAGTAACCAAAGTCTCGTGTTATTTCAATTCCGCCTCCCCCGGATTGTTATCGCGCTGCTTGTCGGCGCCGCTCTAGCCGTTTCGGGATGCGTACTGCAGGGAATTTCCCGTAACAGCCTGGCGGACCCGGGCATTCTCGGTATTACTACCGGGGCAGGATTATTCGTTGTTTTGTATATTTCATTTTTCAGTACTGTTAGTGCTGCTTCTCCGTATCTGCTGCCGGTATTCGCACTCATTGGCGGGCTGCTTGCTGCAGCGCTAATTTATATTCTTGCTTACGACCGGCAGCTCGGGCTTGTGCCAATGAGAATGATACTGACCGGCATTGCAGTAGCCGCCGGGCTTAATGCCCTAATGACCGTCCTGATGCTGCGTCTGCAGCCGGAGCAGTTTGACTTTGTGGCTATATGGCTGGCGGGAAGAATCTACGGTTCCACCTGGCCTTATGTATATTCGTTTCTTCCCTGGTTTATTATTTTGTCGGTTTTTATTTATTACCGGTGGCGGGCTCTCGATACGCTTACATTCGGCGAACAGATGGCGAAGGGGCTTGGCCTTCGGGTGGAAAAAGAACGCCTTCTGCTCACCTTCGCCTCTGTAGCGCTTGCAGCCTCGGCAGTTTCTATCAGCGGCGGCATCGGCTTTGTCGGGCTGATTGCTCCACATATAGCACGGAGACTGGTCGGCCCCAACCATGCGCTGGCCCTGCCTGCTTCAGCCCTCCTGGGAGGGCTGCTGCTCCTGTTTGCAGACACGCTCGGCCGGACTATTATTCAACCGTCGGAGATTCACGCGGGAATTGTTGTGGCCGTTATCGGCGCTCCTTATTTTCTATACCTGCTTGCCAGAAGCAATGTCTAACTTTATCACCCTGAAAGGATGTTTATGCGATGATCGAAACAGATCAACTCCATATTGGTTATGATCAGCAGACAATCGTAAACGATTTAAATATTGAGATTCCTTCTGGTAAAATTACCGCGCTTGTCGGCGCGAACGGTTCCGGAAAGTCTACCATCTTAAAAGCTCTGTCACGACTGATGAAGCCTTCAAAAGGCGTCGTTTACTTAAATGGCAGCTCTATTCACAGCCAAAAAACAAAGGAGCTTGCCAAGCAGATGGCCATTCTTCCCCAAAATCCGGAAGCGCCTCAGGGCTTAACTGTTACGGAGCTTGTAACATATGGACGTGCTCCCCATCAGCGTGGCTTTGGCTCGTTAAAAGCCCATGACAAAGAAATGATTGGCTGGGCCATCGAAATTACTGGCATGCGGGAGTTTGCCAATCGCCCGATTGACCATTTATCCGGCGGGCAACGCCAGCGGGCGTGGATTGCCATGGCACTGGCACAGGAAACAGAGACCCTATTTTTGGATGAGCCCACGACTTTTCTTGATATGGCCCATCAGATGGAAGTGCTGAACATCCTTGAAAAACTGAACGTACAGGAGCACCGGACGATCGTAATGGTCGTGCACGACCTGAATCATGCCAGCCGCTATGCCCATCATATTGTTGCCATTAAACATGGCAACGTCGTAAAAACGGGTACTCCCCACGAAGTGATGGAAGCAGGCATTATTGAAAAAGTATTTGGCATTAAAAGCGATATTATTAAAGACCCCCGTTCGGGCATGCCTCTCTGCCTACCGTATAATCTTTGTGAAGAGCAGGCCGCTTCTCCAATATTTGGATCTTAAAAAGAGAGCCGCATCATGCGCGGCTCTCTTTTACTATAACCATTTTCTTAAATGCCATTCATCACGGATGGTTATTCCGTTTACTCCAACGAGCGGAATAGACGGTTTATCCTCTCTTGCTTTTCTGGCAGCATCCACGTGCACGCTCGCCAGCTGAAAGCCCCGGCGCCGGTAAAAACGCAGAGCATATTCATTTTCGTTTGTAATTACAACCCGCAGGTCTTCTACTCCTTTCTTTTTCAAATATTCTTCTGTATGCATAAGCAAGTGACTAGCATACCCTTGTTTTTCAATTATGCTGTCCAAAGATACAATTAAGCCGATGCTGCCTTCGTATGTATAAGTAACCGCCGCAGTAATTACACCATCCTCCTGGATACAAAATCCTTCAAGCTCCGGCAGTACATACGTCTGGTTATTAACATGCATCTCATTTGTGTCCCAGCAGGTGGCAAAGAAATCTTTTTTCTTCTGCCAGCCAATTTCTTTCATTGGTTGAATATTCAAAGCGGTCCCCCCTTTTCCCAGCTACTGTGCAAAGTCCATTCGAGCCTTTTTATCCACCTGCGCTGAATAGCTTTTGGAGAATGTTTTACTCTGCCGAGCGCCCGGTAAATCACCACAAGACTATAAGCTTTAATATTAGCGTCCGTAATTTCCACCGGACGGATGCTTCCATAGGCCTTCAAAAAGATACGGCGGAGTTCATGGTACTTTTTTGGGGCATGAAAAGCTGCGTTCCACAACGCCCAGCTAATGTCTACCATTGGATCATTCCACCCTGCCCATTCCCAATCAATCAGGATTATATTTCCTTTTTTATTCAGAATTACGTTATGCGGGCCGGCGTCACCGTGGATAAATGTCGTTCCCACCGGCGTACGCGCCTCCCAAATATCTACAGCCTTATCGTGCATTTCCTCCGGCACAAAAGTCTCTCTTCCCCGACGAAGAGGCGCTGCATTCCGGTCATATTCCCGAATATTTCCCGGCCGGCTGTGTACTTTCGAAGCAAGCGTGACAGCAAGTTTTTTATAAGCTTCGGACCAGTAGGATGATTGCGAATTCAATTGGGAAACATTTTCTCCCTCATGATAGCTTTGCATAAACGAAAAATAATCACCGAGCTGCAAACGGCCGGCTGGTGCCGGCAAGAAGGAAGAACCACGCAGCTCTTCAAGCACCTCGTACTCCCGGCGCAGATAGCCGCTTCTCCCCTTTTCAATTTTCAATACGCGCTGGCCAGACGGTTGGGTGATTAAAAAAGTGTGATGGCTAAATCCTCCCGTTAATCGCACGCTTGTAAACGGCCCAATGATTTTTTCCCATTCTTTTTTGACATCTATCAGCATCTTCCATCTTCCATTCTGTTTCTATGTGTTCTGCTCTGTTCTTTCCCGTTCGGGCTCTTTCGGAACCTGTTTTTTGGCAGGTTAGGTCAAAAAAGAACCCGGGACCGTCCCCCGGATTCCACTGTTTAGCTGCCTACAAGCTTTAATGCTTCTTCACCCTTAATACTGACACTTACTTTCCCGTCGCTTTTTAACACTCTGGTAATGTTTGCTTTGCCCACCCGTGCACTGTTTCGTTCGGTGTAAAAAATCATGCTGCGCACATCACAGTTTTCGTGCATTTCTTCAAACAGCCCGATATGATGCGGATTCTCGAGTTCTACATACCATACTTCTGCCGGTTCGTAATCATATACCGTTAAAAGTCCTTTATCGAACGTCAATGGTGTGTGCGAATGTTCAAACTTCAGTCTCGTCAAGCGATACTCTTTCACCGGTAACGCCCCCCCTTAATGAGATCTAAAGACTTCCAAGCCGGTTCTGTATTTTATTTTTCCTAATACTTTTCCCTATTTTCACACATTTTAAAAGTAATTTAAAGCGCTTGCATTTTATTTGCTTGCTCTACGGGGGCATTAACCAATCTAGACGCTCATTCAGCTGCTGCAGATTTCCCTAATACTATTTGGCCCCCACCAGACTCAGCTCTCCTTCTCCCTTAAAGCTCGCGCTGACTCCCGAGCTGCTTTCTGTTATTCTTGTAATTTTGGCATAACCGATTCTTGCACTGTGGCCATCTGTAAAAAACGTAACTTCCTCTTCCTGGTTACTTTTCTTCCATTCGTGAAATACTTCCACTTCGGATGGCTGTTCGATTTCTGCGTACCATAGGCTCGCTTCATCGTTATAAACGGTCAGAGAGCCGCGCGAAATGCTGATCGTTTTTCCCGGGCTTTCGAGTTTTATTTTAGTCAGGCGATATTCCTGCATGAGGATAGGCCCCTTTCTGTGTTTATTTACAGTATTGTTTTATTTTATCGTATACAATAACAATATACAGGGTATATAAAATAGAGTGCTTTTCTCCTAAAAGCATTTTATTTTTTTACACACGACTGCGATAGTTCTCACTTTTTCTTCATGATATGCTTTATTCTCAGCAGCCTCAGCACTAAAATTAACAGTTGACGCAGGTGATAATGATGAATCAGCACTTTGAATGGGTCAATGTCGCTAAAGGACTCGGCATTATTCTCGTTGTTCTTGGCCACGCTCCCATTGATGATATTTTGCGGCAGTATATTTTTGCCTTCCATATGCCTTTATTTTTTCTTTTATCCGGCGTGACCTTTAAAGGCAGCTATACAGATCTTCGGCCAGTTGATTTCGCCCGGAAAAAAGGCCGTTCACTGCTTATTCCGTATTTCTCTTTCTCCATTATTACATATGCCTTCTGGTTTTTCCTGGAGCGCCCTCTCCTGGGTAAAGATGACATCGACGCTGCTATCCCCGCTCTTGGCATTTTTTATTCTGCCGGAGACAACTATCTGCTTACCTATAACCCGGCTATCTGGTTTTTAACCTGCCTGTTTGTGGTAGAAATCAGCTTTTATCTGCTTCTAAAATACGTGCCGTGGCATAGTGTCCGTATTGCAGGTATTGCCGCTATTGCAGTGGCAGGATATTTTTCCACGCGCTGGTTTGACTCCATGCTTCCCTGGAGTATCCAAGTAGCTACCGTTGCCTTATTGTTTTTTGGCCTTGGATTTTTGTTAAAAGCCCGGACAAAAATATTTGAGTATGCCTTCGGCTGGGTGGCAGCTATCGCCTCTCTTGGCTTGATTTACCCGCTCATTCAATTTACGAACCGCATCGACATGCGTTCGGGAGAGTATGAATCTATCCCTATTTTCATATCTACTTCCCTGCTTGGTATCGCGGGCATTTTATTTTTGAGTTTTCGCTTGGAGGGGAAAAGCCGCATCCTCAGTTATTTAGGGCAGAATTCATTGATTATTTTCGCTCTTCATTTTATGATCTTTGCTATCATCCGGATTACGCTTCAGTACGGCTTTGGTATTGAAGGTAACCCTATGGAATTCACTTCCTTATGGGGAATTATGTTTACAGCAGCTACGCTTTTAATCAGCGTGCCATTTGTGTATTTCATCAAAAACAAAGCCCCGTTTCTTATCGGCAAGTAGGTATTCACTAACGTTTGTGCCGATAACTGTAAACAATCTGGCGCCTGTGTTAAGATGAAACGTATTGATTCCCACGAAGAAATATTAAGGAAGGTCGGTGCATGAAAAGACAAACACCAAAGAGAAAACTACACTACTGGATTTTGAGTCTTTTGGGTCTTTTCGCTGCAGGATTTTCTGCGTTTATTCTTTATACAAGCTGGCATGAAGACCGCCCGGTGATATCTGTCGTGAAAAGCTTCGCTGACGGCCCGGAAGAAAACGCCAAAGACGGTCCCTATCCGGACAGGCCGGCGTATCAGCTTCCTGAAGATATTGATGTTCGTTATGATTATGAAAAAATGTCACTAAACGGCATGAACAGCTATGTTTTAAAAAACGAAAGTGCCGCTGAAAGGAAAATCATTTATTTGCATGGCGGCGGCTACGTCAGCCAGCCTAACCCCCGTCATTTTCAGTGGCTCGCGGGGGTCCAGGGGCGTACCGATAGTACGGCAATACTTCCTGTCTATCCTAAAGCTCCTCAGCATCAGTATGAAGAAGCCTTTGATAAACTGGTCCCTCTCTATGAACAGACTCTGAAAACCACAGAAGCTGAAAATATTGTTATTATGGGGGATTCTGCCGGCGGCGGCCTCGCGCTAGCACTCGCGCAGGAGCTAAACCGCCAGAACATTGCCCAGCCTGGAGATATTATCATGCTTTCTCCGTGGCTTGATGTTAGTATGACCAATCCCGGTATCCAGGATTTAACTTCTGTGGATCCTTTTCTTGATTTGGAATGGCTTCTGAATGCCGGTTCTTCTTATGCCGGGGACGCCGATTTGAGAAACCCAATGGTGAGCCCGATATACGGAGATATGACCGGGCTTGGAGATATGACCCTGATTATAGGCACCCACGAATTATTCCTTGCGGACGCCCGGAAGTTTTCTGAAATAACCGATGAAAAGGGAATCCCCATTAACTATTATGAGTACCCGGAAATGCCTCATGTGTTTCAGCTGCAGAATACTGAGGAGGGCCGCCGGGCCACGCAGCAGGTCGTTAACATTATTAACGATGAAGCAGGCGATACCTCTACCACGGATTAAGGTGGAGGTTTTTTTGCTGTAGAGAAATTTTGCCCAGCAAAAAAACGCACTCCGGAAGGTGCGCATGCTTTAAATATTCAGTTCATATTTATATAGAAAAAATCTCCGTTCGCCCCGTCTTCGCCCAGGATCCGTTCCTTCACTGCCTCCGCCATATCCGGGAGGCCAATGTCCAGTGCAATCAACTGCACTTTTAAATTTTCCTCCTGAAGCATTTCGCGGCCTGCTCGCCCGCTTCTTCATTTCTTGCTCCAAGCCACACGTTTAAGATGCTTTGTGCCAACTGCCGGCAGGCTGCCAAACCAATACTACAGACCCTGCCGGTTACTAGTTCGCTTTTCCCGTTCTTTGTTCCCTCCTTTCGGCCTGCTTGCTGTTCTATACCCGGCAGAGAACCTCGCTGATCCAGGAGAGAACGAGGCAAAATAAGCATATTACATGTTTAATAAACAAGAAGTTGGGAAATACTTGTATATACCTTCAAACCATATTTTAGACGTAATATATTCAGAGCTTCTTTCAGAATTTCACACAGGCATCAGACTGAAAGCTGTATGTCGGAATCTGGAATGGGGAAATTCGAAAAACCGTCATTTTTCCTGTCTATACGTCAATTGTATACATGGCGATCGTGGTCTGGATATTCAGCCGGGCCAAAAGCCAGAAAAAGAGCTCACACTCTTTTTCTGGCTTTTTTATCTTTTATGATGAATTATTCAAGAAAGGAAGGATTTCATATGGCCGTATTTTTTACACTGCTGTGCGGCGTTTCCTGTTACGGGCTGCTGCTCTGGGACCGCCTAAATACAAGTGATCAAAAGAAAAACGAATAATTAATATCCCTGATCCTGCCTGCTATAATACGTTAAAGGAGGAGAGGCACTCGTGCTGCTGAGCATATATGATTACAAAATAGAAAAAACCCTCAAAAAGCTTAATCACCTGGCAGGGGCGCCTGTAGATAAACGCTTAAAAAGTAATCTGCCGTTCACTCTTTATATTACTTCTGCCCAAAAAGAATGGTTGGAACCATATATGACTTTTCTGCATAATGAAAAGTTGGTTTACGTCTCTCTAATGAGAGAAGACCATCCACTAGAGGGTCGTTCACAAGACGAACTGGTCCCTGTACGGCTTGTTCCGCTTCCGGGCCTATGGGCCTCCAATGAACAAAAGAAAGCTTAAGCTAAATTATACCCGCCGTTGCCGTTAATGAAGCCAGCAGAAGAGCTCCTCTGCTGGCTTCTCATTAATCGCTGTGCAGATAGTGGTAGAGAGCCGCATCAACTTCTTCCTTCAAATGAAGTCTCATCCGTACAACCGGAATTAATTTTCCGTTTTTGTCCTGCATGCTCGTGTTTTCTACCGTGTGCTTTAGCGGCTCTGCTTCGCCCAAGTAATAAAACTCCCGGCCTTCGTCATCATCTTTTTTTACAAAGATATAAATCCGGCTCTGCTCTCCGTCTGCATGGATGATTTCCTGTACTTCCTTCGAGGCAGTGGTCCGGTTGCTCCGCGTATACCACTGCAGCTCTCTGCGGTTAATAAACTCGTCTTCGTAATTAATGTTTGCTTCCACATCTTCCGGTTTATGATAAGTAATAAAAATAGGAGTCGTGCCGTATTTTGTTTTATAGCCGTATATCGTCGAACTTTCGTCATTTTCCCAATTCAATAGCCGGCACACGTCCTTGCGGGAATATTTCTGGTACAGCGTGAACGGCGGCTTTTCGTATTGTTCGTTTTTCAGCTCCGCACAGACAAGCACGTCCTCCACAAGTGTCCTAAACCAGAAGGAACCGGCGAGTGCTTTCTGCATCGCACGAGTCCACGTAAAGCCTCCACTTCCCTCTTTGATCAAAGGAATTCTGCCATACTTTTTTTGATACGGAGCAGTAAAAAAATCTGTCGTTAACATCCTCTTCACTGATACGGCTGCTGCATCTATGTTTTCTTCTCCTGATGCACGTATAATACGTGCCATCTCTTTTGCAGCAATGGCATCGTTCTCAAGCAGGTGCCACAGCACCCCCGCCTCATGCCGGCGTTTTCCATTAATAAATTCGGCAGAAATGAGGTACAATAGCTGATCCTCAAGTAGAGACAGCTGAGGAGCCTGTTCCTTTAATTTGCAAAGGAACCGATAATAATTTCCGTATTTAGAGGTGATCATTTCGGGATCTACGGCATTCTGCTGTAAAAAATCCTTTAAAAGCGGTCTCCGTCCGATACGCTGCTTTACATTCATATAAGATTCCTTCAGTTTTCGCATTTCCTGCAGATTCGTCTGATCGATAGCAGCAAACACCTTCTTCTTAGCCACCTCTTCAAAATTAATGGAGGAAACGCCCTGAACAAAGCTATTGGTCTGCATCCGCCGGCGGGTATGGTCTTTATTGAGCGAGCGGTCGCCGGAAAGCGCCACTGGAATCAGGTAGTTATTTTTATAATTACCAATAAAATCAATGACGGTCACAAAATCCTTGGACGGATCTTTACGCAGGCCCCGGCCGAGCTGCTGGGTAAAAATAATGCTCGATTGCGTCTGCCGGAGCATGACGACCTGATTCACCCCCGGTATATCAATGCCTTCATTGAATATATCCACTGTAATAATGTATTCAATCACGCCATTTTCAAGACGGTTCACCTGCCTCCACCGCTCGTCCTGCGAATCGGCTCCCGTCAGCACCACGGTATTTCTTCCTTTTTGATTCATTAGAGTCGACAGCTCCTCTGCCTCCCGGTTACGGCTGCAAAAAATCAGCCCGCGCACTGTCTCCCCGGAATGACCATAATAATGGATTTTTTCGAGCAGGTGCTCTACCCGTTCCTCCGATATAAGCCGGCTCAAATCTGTCGTCTGATCAATTACTTCTCCATCTTTCTCATAATCGGTTACCCCGAAATAATGAAAAGGGCATAGCATTTCTTCTTCAAGTGCTTCCTGCAGCCGTATTTCATACGCCACCTGATAGTCAAACAGAGCGAAAATATTCACATCGTCGCTTCGTTCCGGGGTCGCTGTCATACCAAGTAAAAACGATGGCTGAAAATAATCGATCACTTTTTGATATGACGGGGCCCCTGCTTTATGTACTTCATCAATTAAAATATAATCAAATGCTTCAGGGGCGAAGCGCTGCAAATGAATGTCTTTTGCGATCGTTTGTATGGTCGCAAATACATAGCGGGCCCTGGTATCCTGGCCGGACCCGGTGTACAGGCCGAAATTTTCCGTGTGGCCGCCAAGAATCCGGGCAAAGTCATCCTTTGCTTTCCGGAGAATCTGCTCCCGGTGTACAATAAAAAGCATCTTTCGGGGCTGATACTTTCTTACATCAAACGCGGCCAAATACGTTTTTCCTGTGCCTGTTGCCGAGATGATTAGTCCCTTTCGCTGCCCGGCCGTTCTCAAAGCGTCCAGTTCCTTTAAAGCCGCTTCCTGCATTTTATTGGGCTTGATTTCCAGTGCTTCCTTCATTGCATTCCGGTCAATCCATCCGGGTGAAAGCTCGGCGATCTTTTCATGTGCCTGCGGACGATACAGCTGCTGATATTTTTCTATCCATTCCTTCGTTAACGGTATTGCCTGAGACCAGGTATCTTCAAACTGCTGCCCGAAGTGATGAATCACTTCTCCGTTTTCATGATAATGAAGCTTAATGTTCCATTCGTAGTTTACCTTCAGCGCATGCACCGTCAGGTTCGAGCTCCCAACCATCAGTGAATAGTGGTCTTTATGTTTAAACACGTACCCTTTGGAATGGAAGCCTTCAATTTCCGCCAGCCGTACTTCCACATTTGTAATTTTCAGCAGTTCCTGAAATACCTTCGGTTGATTAAACTGTAGGAAGGTGGATGTAAGTATTCTCCCATACACGCCGCGTTTTTTTAGTTCGAGCAGATGCGTTTTCAGCGTAGCCAACCCGCTTTCTGTAATAAAAGCTACCGAAAAGAAAAATGACTCGCACCGGTACAATTCATGAAGCAGGGTGGTGAGCACCTCTTCATGCTTCTTTTTGTCATTTATCAACAGCTTAGGCGCATAAGGGCTGCGATCGTAGCTTTTCTGGTCAATAAAGCCTCGGTATAACGATTCCTGTAGTTGACGCACTGTATCCATTATCAAGCTCCTGCCTATGTTTGTAATAAAAAACTATTGGGTGATCTTATAAATGGCGGGAATATCCGCCGGGGCCCAGTCCAACTCTTGCAAATCATCTTTTTGTACCCATTTGATCCGGCGATGTTCTGTCAATGTTGGCTCTTCTCCTGTAAGCCTGCAGTAAAACGTCGTAAGATGCACAATGCCAAAATCATATTCATATGTCGTTTCTTCGATCCTGTCTTCAATGGTGATTCCGCATTTCATTTCTTCTCTGATTTCTCTTTGCAGCGCCTTCTCCGGCGTTTCTCCTGCTTCTATTTTCCCGCCCGGAAATTCCCATTTTAATGGAAGAGTTTTCGTCTGGCCCCGCTGGGCGCAAAGAATCCAATCTTTGTCGTAAATGACTGCTCCGACTACATGAATATCTTTTTTCATTCCAATGCCGCCTCTCTAAAGAAGGATGAATGCTGAGTTCTTTTTACCAGCTTACTACACTTTCCATTTTTCAGGCAAAGTCCTCCCCAATAAAAAACCTTCGGCCCGGGGGCCGAAGGAAAGGCTTAATCATTATACTCTTTTTCAAATACTTTTGTGCTTCGCACGGTATCAATCGGCCGCACAGAAGCTTCAATCTGTTCACGCTGCGGCTCAAGCATGGGCGGAAGCGCAAGATTTTCTCCAAGCGTTTCATACGGCTCGTCTCCCATAAATCCCGGGCCGTCCGTCGCAAATTCAAACAAAATCTGCGGCGCCACCTGGGAATACAGCGATTCAAAATAGTGGCGGTTCACATAGCCCGAGGTGCGGAAGCGAAAGTCCGCCATCCGCTGAATCCAGGCTTCGAGTTCCTCGCGGTCCCTTACCCGGAAAGCGGAGTGGTGAACGGTCCCGTATCCCTGTCTCGCCGGCGGAAGAACTGCATTGTATTCGGCAATCACCTGGGCGCCGTTGCCTCCTTCTCCGACCTCAAACAAATGAAACGATCCGTCATGCCCGATTTCTTCAAACATGAGCACGCGCTCCATCATTTCTTTAAAGTAGTCAATGTTATCAATACGGACATAAATGGGACCTAGCCCGGTAATCGCGTATTCATCCGGGACAGGACCGTTTTTCCACGGCTTGCCTGCCGGCACTCCTTCATTGTTTTCGTCGGAAACGAGTTCATACTGTTGATCATCAAAATCGACGAACGGGAGGCGTTTTTTACCGAACCGTTCATAAATGCCCTGATGCTTAACATCTTTCCGGGCAAACCTCTTTGCCCAGTAGTCCAGCGCTTCATCACTTGGCACCCGGAAAGACGTACGTGCGATTTCGTTTGTACCGTGTGTGCCTTTAGGAATGCCCGGAAAATCGAAAAATGTCATGTCTGTGCCGGCGTTTCCCTCATCATCGGCAAAAAACAAATGATACGTCTGAATATCGTCCTGATTGACGGTCTTTTTGATTAGTCTCATGCCCAGAACATACGTGAAAAACTCGTAGTTTTTTTCTGCGCTGCTCGTAATAGCTGTTACATGGTGCAGGCCTCGGATCCCTTCCACGCTGCGTTCCTCCTTTTTCCGTTAATTTTATTTATCTACGAAGATGACTGCATGGAAAAGGAGCGTTCTACGCCCCTTCCAGCTACTGCTGCTCCATGCCCTTTTTCACCCATGAAGCTACCGTAACTGTACGCTTCGCCTGGTGCTTTACAGCTTCTTCAACGTCTTCCTGCATGTTTCCTTCCTGATCAACTGTTACACTCGTGCCATAAGGGTTGCCTCCGGAAGCGAATGTGACTGGATCTGTGTAGCCGGGGGAAGCAATAATAGCTCCCCAGTGCATCATTGTCGTATACAGGTTCTTCACTGTAGCTTCCTGTCCCCCGTGCGGATTTTGAGCGGAAGACATGCCGCTTACTACTTTATTGATCAGCTGGCCGTTCATCCACAGGCCGCCGGTAGTATCAATGAACTGCTTCATCTGCGCCGGCAGGTTGCCAAAACGCGTCGGCATGCTGAAAATGAAAGCGTCTGCCCATTCCAGATCAGCCGGTGTCGCTTCTGGAATATGGGATGTATCTTCGAGATGCTGCTTCCAGACCGGGTTTGCATGTACTGCTTCGTCAGGAGCAAGCTCCGGCACACGGACGAGCTTCGCTTCTGCCCCGGCTGCTTCCGCACCTTCCACGGCCCATTGTCCCATTGTATAATTCGTGCCTGTTGCACTGTAATAAATGACTGCTACTTTTACGTTTTCCATTGCTTCATCTCTCCTTATATTTTGTTTCAAAAAATCAAATAACCCCAATTTCGTACACCACCATTTCTTTTAACACCAGTGTATTTTTGATGTAAGGCTGTGCGCCCCTTTCACGCACGAAAGACATTTACAGTACTGTATGCTTATACCATTCAGCCGCCTGGGCCACTTCTTCCCTGGTTAGCTGGTGGCCCCCGTCTTCCCAGTGGAGGGTGACAGCTGCGCCGGCTGCTTCAAGCATTTCCGCGAGCTCTTCTGTTTCTTCCGGACGGCAGATAGGGTCATTCTTTCCCGCTCCGATGAATACAGGCAGCCCTGTTAAATCCGGCAGCTGAATGCCCCGGCGCGGCACCATCGGGTGAAACAGCGCTGCTCCTTTTACCGGCTGTTCATAATGGAAAAGAAGATTTGCAGCAATATTGGCCCCGTTGGAATATCCAATTGCTATGACGTTTTCCCGGTCAAAGGAATGCTCAGCAGATGCAGTATCTATGAATTCATACAGGCCGCCGGTCTGTTTCATCAAATCTTCTTCATCGAACACACCTTCAGCCAGCCGTTTAAAGAATCTCGGCATGCCGTTTTCTGTAATATTTCCCCGCACTCCTAGTATTGAGGCGGAGTTATCGATCATACCCGCTACTGGCAGCAAATCATTCTCTGTGCCTCCTGTACCGTGGAGCAGCATGAATGTTGGTTTGTTTTGGTCGTTCCCCTGTTGAAAAATGTGTTTCACTGTAATCCTCCTTCAATGGCAGTAATATGATAAACATTAACTTTGTTTATTCACTTTCAATTATTTCGATACCATATATCTTTAATTCAAGATAATAATATAAAAAAATTTATTTTTCGAGAGAAAGGCCTAATTTTTTCAACATAGCTATAAATGTTTCTTTTTCTTTTTCATCAAGTATACTGAACATTTCCTGAATAGCCGCCTGATGCTGGGGAAAAATCTCGTCCATCAAGGCAGACCCTTCTTCTGTGATACACACATTAATAATCCTCCGGTCTTGCGGACAACGGCTTCGAAGGAGATACTTTTTCTTTTCGAGTTTGTCAATAACGTATGTCATGCTTCCGCTCGAGAGCAGAATTTTTTCCCCGATGCGCTGAATAGCCTGTTCTCCTTTGTGATACAAAAGCTCAAGTACAGCAAATTCGGTAGGATTCAATCCGTGCGCACGGATATCCTCCCGTATTTTTTCTTCCACTGCGTGATTAGCTCTTGATAATACGACTAACGATTTTAAAGCAAGGTCCTGGCCACTATTTGTATTACTCATCATCATCATACCCTTAATTAAAATATCTTTAATTAAAGGCAATATTACACTTAGCTTTTTAATATGTCAAGATCCAGTAAATTAATTTAAAAAACGACTATCTTTCCAAAGAGAAGAACATGTACAGTTACTTTAGTCATAACAGTTTTTTCTTTCTTTTCTTTTCCTTCATGAGTATCACTTTTTCTTTTCTTTTCCGCGGAGGCAGGATCCAACGGTAGCTTTCCTTCCATTCATTTCCCTCTTCTACAGCAAAATTCTTATGAAGGCTGAAATACAATAAATAAAGCAGACTCAATACGTGGATGCCTCTCATCCAGCCGGCAAGCAGTGGCTGCGGAGTAAAGGCCTCTAAAAGAATATCTGCAGCAGCAATGATGGCTAAAATTACTTTAAACGAAAATACCAGTGATAATATCATAGGCACTTGCTCCTTCCCGAAAAGCTATTATACCAAAAAAGCAGCTGCAATCCTCTTTTTTCCAAAAATATAACCGGCCGATGATTTCGGCCGGTTATTCGTTTTCGCCTTTTTCGAGTGTCCCGTCCAGGTGAAAAACAACTCCGCGCTGCTCTATCGTTGTCTGACCCATCTCAAATAGTACTGTTCCTGCCTGCGGGGTGAGACGGTCCTTCGTTTCGTAATTCACGTGCACGGCCCGCTCATCATTTTTTTCCACGAAATTGATCGTATACTGAATGTTATGGCCTTCGCTGCTTTTAGTAGTATGCGTGCCTTTTTCTGGTTTAAACGTAATTTCGGTCATTGAAGAACCTCCCTTTTCTTACGGTCTGGTTCTCTTTACCCGCCCAGCGTTCACGTTCAACCATCTAATATTTATTATTACGAAGCAATTTTCAATACCCGGCCGACACTAATCACACTCGTATTGGAAATATTATTATCCGCAGCAATTTTTTGAACCGTAGTGTCATATCTTCTAGCGATGCTATATAGCGTATCCCCCGCTTTCACGGTGTACGTAGTGGAGGAAGCAGGCGGAGCGGTCGTACCTTTACCTGGAATTTTCAGGACCTGGCCGACCCGGATCACGTTCGAGCTCGTCGGGATGCCGTTCGCTTTTTTCAGCTCGGTCACGCTTACGTTGTTACGGTTCGCGATGCTGTACAGCGTGTCCCCTGATTTCACGGTATACGTGCCGGATTCAGCCGGTGGCGGAGTAGTGGTCCCTTTACCTGGAATTTTCAGAACCTGGCCGACCCGGATCACATTCGAGCTCGTCGGGATGCCGTTCGCTTTTTTCAGCTCGGTTACGCTTACGTTGTTACGGTTCGCGATGCTGTACAGCGTATCCCCTGATTTCACGGTATATGAAGCCCCGTCCGACGGTGCACCCTGAAGCTGCAGTAATTCTGAGACTGTTACAAATTTATAGCCTTGTGCTTTCAGCTTCGTAATCATCTCCGGCAGCGCAGCTGGCGTACCAGGGGCGCCTGCTCCGGTATGCATCAATACGATGGATCCTGGTTCAATATTATTCACTACTTTATTCAGCACCTGGGTTTTCGAAAGGCCCCTCCAGTCAATTGTATCGATATTCCAGTGAAGAGTATGCGTATAGCCGGCATCTCCTACTGCTTTAAGCACGGTGGAATTGGTAGCGCCAAACGGAGCCCGAAAAATTGGCTTGGTTGATTTACCGGTAGTGCTTTTCACCAGGGCTTCGGTGTCTGCTAATTCTTTTTTCATTTTAGTAGTGGAAATGGTGGTGAAATCAGGATGGGAGTATGAATGATTGCCGAGCTGGTGTCCGGCAGCAGCGATATTCCGTATGGACTGCGGATGATCTTTCGTTCCGCCCCCCGTTAAGAAAAAGGTCGCTTTCACGTTATGAGTCGACAGTGTCTGAAGAATTCTCGAAATGTTTGCCCCGTCCGCGCCGTCATCAAAAGTCAGTGCTACTACCTTGCTAGAAGTGTTGCCTTTCACTACATACTTTGAACTGGCGGCATCCGCCTGCAACGGGAACGAAAAACAGGTAACAAGCAAAAACACTAGAAGGACAGCGGCTTTTAACCACTTCATACCCATCCTGCTCACCCCATTTATTTAGTTATGCCGGTCGCCCGGCATATGTACGAGTGAACAATCATTCATTATTTCCTTTATTATACTTCTAATTTAGTAATAAGTACCGTGCTTAAAGCACTATATTTTATACATATAAAGTACATTTTTTTAGAAATATCTCTTAAATTTAGAAATAAAAACAAAAAAAGCCTGATAAAACAGGCTTTTTTCTTAACAGTTACTATTTACAGAGTGGAATATCCTTCCGGATTATGTTTAATCCAACGCCAGGAATCTTCGCACATATCCTTGACTCCTTTATCAGCGGTCCAGCCCAGCTCGTCACGTGCCTTAGCTGGATCTGCATAACAAACAGCAATATCTCCCGGACGGCGGTTCTTTATTTCATACGGAACTTCTTTTCCGGAGGCTTTTTCGAATGCTTCTACTAATTCCAGTACGCTGTAGCCCTCTCCGGTGCCAAGATTAAATTCTCCGATTCCAGGCCCCTCCATTGATTTATGCAGAGCACTCAAATGGCCCTTTGCAAGATCTACCACGTGAATATAGTCGCGCACTCCCGTGCCGTCCTTTGTAGGGTAATCATCGCCGAACACGTTCAGCTGCGGAAGCTTTCCGACCGCTACCTGTGTTATATACGGCATCAAATTATTCGGGATGCCGCTTGGAGATTCCCCGATTCGGCCGCTCGGATGGGCACCGATCGGATTAAAGTACCGGAGGATGGAAATACTCCATTCGTGATCGGACACATAAAGATCCCGGAGAATATCTTCAATCATTAGTTTCGAATTTCCATACGGATTCGTTGCCTGCAACTCAAAGTCTTCTGTAATTGGATTTGTTTTTGGCGTACCATATACTGTAGCCGAGGACGAAAAAATCATTTTCTTTACATTAAATTTTTTCATTGTTTCAAGAAGAATAATACTTCCGGTAATATTGTTATGGTAGTATTTGAGCGGAACTTCCACTGATTCTCCAACCGCCTTTAATCCTGCGAGGTGAATAACCGCTTCGATGTCGAATCTTTCAAATATGCTCTCCATTTCTTTGCGGTCAAGCAGATCCACATCGAAGTATTCGAGGCTTTTTCCAGTAATTTCTTCCACCCGCCTCAGAGAGACGGAACGGCTGTTGGAAAAATTATCAATAACTATTACTTCATGGCCTTCTTCCAACAGCTCTACGCAAATATGGCTTCCTATATACCCCGCGCCTCCGGTTACTAGTATCATCACTGATCTCCCCCAAAATTTGGTTATTTATTATTTCCAAACTACATCATTTTCTTTTGAATAACAACACTCTTCTACGATAGAATCTTTGCTGTCCTGCTTTCTTTGCCCTACTCCCAGATGTTATATCCATGCGTAGAATGAAAATGGCAGAAGCCATGAGATTCTGCATACTTCCGGCTTTCTTTTTCTTCCCTTCCCGAGACGGTCAGCACTTCAATTTTATATTTTTTCCGCAGCTTTTTTAATTTGGCAATTTTCTGTTGCGCCCATTCATCCCCAGCAACTGCAGAATAATCAAATCCTTCCCACATAATGCCATCTACAAACGGGTACGTAGTCGTGCTGAGTGTATCGAAACCCCAATTTTGGATGACGGCCAGCTGCGAATGTTTTTCTTTAATACCCCGCATAAATGCAGCTATCGCCACCCGCTGTTCCCGCAGTGTTTTCGGGTGGTTTTCATGCTCGTCATCGATATTTCCCACCGTGTCTAAAAACACGCCATCACACCCTTTGGCGTGAATCTGTTTCGTTACTTCGTTCAAAAGCACCTCACGGTAGTGAGAGGCATTCATGTCCATTAAATAGGAATCCCACTGTTTGTAATATACGAGGGTCCCGCGGCGCCGGAAAAAATCTTTTTCGTCCAGCTGTACATATAAAGCTTCATTCCACCGGTCAGCTTCCATCGCATTAATATAGCCGTAAACTCTTGTGCCTGCCCGCTGAATGTAATTTACCTGCTGCCTTGTATAGTATACCGGCTCGATGATCACCACATCATAATTTTTCATCTTTTTGAGTATGGTTTTGTTTGGAGAATCATAAAAAATCTTGTAATTTTTTATTTCACCCATTGAAGGAGCGCCATGAGAAGCGGGTTTTAGCTTCATTAGAAAAGACTCATAAAAAAATAGAGAAAAATTTGTAACAAAAATCATTTTTTGTGAGATAATACCCATAATGCTCCCCCTTATAGATAGTAATCACGCGTTAAAGCACAGAGATAGGACTGGTCCTTTTTAAGTGCAGGGATTTATGAACCATGCCATTAAACCCTGAAGACCGCATTTTCAATTCTTTTGTAAGTATAAAGTTTTACTGATCTTACCCTGAAAGTGCGGCCCTGGCAATACGGTACATAAACCTAATATAACTTTTTGAAGAGGTGATGGGATGATTTACACGCAGAAAAATGTGTGGAGAAAAGTTGCGGAGCTGCTCGTTGTCGTTCTTGTACTGGGAGTCATCGATCAGGCATTTCAGTTGGGAATGCTTGATTGGACGCTTAATCCATTTTTGTTTGTTATATTGTTTTTTTCTCTGCGATACGGCATTAATATTGCCATTCTGAGCTTTTTTACGACCCTTGTGTATCATGTTATTGCCACCTTCACAGCAGGCGATGATTTATTTCTGCTGTTTTATGATACCGGTGACTATCTTTATTTATTGTTTTCCCTGCTTTTGGCTGTTATATGCGGCCTTTACAGCTCGTCCTACCGGGAGCGTTACGAAAGCCTTACGTACACCCAGGATGAATTAAAAGATGATAATAAAGAACTGACCAAAACCATTAGAGAACTCGAGGAGTCCCAGCGTGTCATGCAAGAGAAGGTACTGGATTCCGAGCATACTCTTGCCCAGATTTACCAGGTCGGCCTCAAGCTCGATCAGCCGACGCCGGAGCTTGTGCGAAACGAAGCCATTGCGATTATCTCCGATTTATTTAAAGCTGATGATATTGCGATTTATCACGTCGACTCGTCTAAAAGATCTCTCCGTCTGAGAGTCCGCCAGGGAAGCTCGCAGGTGCTCCCACAAACCATATTTCTAAGCGAAGAATCTTCTTTTTACCAACGTTTATTTACAGAAAAAGCAATCACGCTTCGCAACGTCAAAGATGAGCAAAACGCTCCGGTAATTGCCGGCCCTATTGTTTATAATAAAGAAATTCAGGAAGTGCTGATTATCGATCAGCTTGATTTCGCCCGCCTCACTACCCATGAAATTCAAATCATGTCCTTTGTGCTCGACTGGATTTCCAATCGTATTGAAAAAGCACGTGAGTGGCAGGCGAAGGATGAAGAGAAACAAATGCTTTCAGGTACAAACGTCTATTATAAAGAAGCCTTCGACGCCCATGTGGCTCAGCAGGACGTGCGCCAGGAAGAATACGGTGTGCCTTACAGCACGGTAGCCATTCAGTTTGACCGCTTTGAAGGAATGTCTGTCGCCGAAGCTGAGGTTATTTTACGGACTTATCTGCGCGAAATAGATATTATTGGCTTTGAGTCCAACCAAAGCGTTCTCTATTTCCTTCTCCCGGGCACCGATGCTGAAAACGCCCAAGTAGTAGAAAAGCGGATCAAGAAAGCCCTAAAGGAAAAAGGAGGTACTCATGCTGGGTAATCTCACACAGCCGACGATACTAGTGATCCTTTTTTACATCGTTCACGCCGTCGTTTTATTTGCAGCAGCAAAAGTTGCAAAAAAAAGACTTCAGTCCGAGCAGCACGGAGCTATCATTTGGATAGTGCTGATCAGCTGTTTTCTTCCACTGCTTGGGGAAGCGCTGGGCCTCCTCGCCTGGTGGGCTTCCAAGCGGGTGGATTCAAATAAAATCGTCTCTGACTATACAGACTACGTAAAGTTTCAGCCGATTAACCTGGAACACCTGCGACACGAAGCAAAAGACAACAAAAATCTCACTCCTCTGATGGAAGCATTCACAAATGATAATCAGCCGGATCGTAAAAGCTTAATGCTGAAGCTTATCAACTCCAACATCTCAGACAAAGGAAAGTATTTAAACCTCGGTCTTAACAATGATGATTCGGAAACTGTACACTATGCGGCGACGACGATGAATCTGCTTGTGGACCGCTACGAAAAAAGTCTTGATACAGCGAGGGCAGAGCATGAACACTTCTACAGTGAAGAGACTCTCAGTAGATTAATAGGTATTTACCGCGGCTACCTGGACAGCCGTTTACTGGATGACCATTCGCAGGAGCACCTCCGCTATGTATTTCTTCAATTTTTGGAACAGTCGGCCAAGGATTTCCCAGGCCATATGGAGGTTTTTAACCAGCTTGGATATATTTACCTGCAGCACGGCTCTGCGACCCAGGCGGTTAATACGTATATGTATATGCTCCAGGCATTTCCTCACAAAGCTGACGGCTATTTAAATTTAATTGAGTATTATTATAACCAAAAAGATTGGTCCGGGATTGAGCAGGTGCTCACCCTGATGCATGAAAATGTGGATGCAGATAAAATACCGGAAAACCGCCAGTATATTGTCAGGCAGATGGGGGGTGTCGTTTCGTGAGAAAACAGATGATGAAATCAACGGTCGGGCTCTTTGTGGTGATTTTAAGCGTCCTTCTTATTCTTCAATTCATCAGGCTCGAGCGTTTTCAGCTATGGCTCCCACATCTGGCCTCAAATACAGCGGAGGAAACAGAAACGATGAATGCAAGCAATGAGGAAACGGCGGGAGAAGAAATGAATGTCTACGTGCACAAAAACGACAGCGACCTCTCTGAAAATACATTAAATAACTTTGAGTACTCCCTCGATTATGCCAAAGTGCCTTATACCGAAATTTCTCAGGATGAAATTGCAGACCTTGAGCCCTCTCCTTATAATGTGCTTGTGCTTGCCGGCGAACACGCCGAGGAATGGCCTTTTGAAGAGATAGAATCATTTGTCGAAGAAGGGGGCCGTCTCTTTATCGGAGCCCGTTTTATCGATACACGCTACAACGAAATGCTCGGTATCGATGATGTGAATGATTTCAGCAACCGGCAGGGCCTGACGTTTGAGCAGGAACTTTTTCCAGGCTATACGGACCTTGGCAATGATTCAGCACTTTTTTCGCACAGCATCGCCAACATGACGCTGCGTGAAGGAGCCGAGCCTTATTTATCCACTGAAGGCGACCCGTTGATGTGGACCAATGAATACGGGGAGGGCAAAGCTCTTTTTTGGAATACGACTGCTATGGAAATGAAAAATGCACGCGGCATGCTTCTCCAATCACTTTCTATTCTTCCGCCTGCTTTTGCAAGCAGCCAGGCTGATATTAAAATGGCCCACATTGACGATTTCCCTGCGCCAGCACCGTCGGCGGAAGATGAACAAATTGCCAGTCAATACAACATGTCTGTGGAAGACTTTTATGCCGATGTCTGGTGGGAGGACATGAAACAAATCGGCATGGATCATGACCTTATGTACACCGGGTTAATAATTGGCACATACCAGGATACGATGGATCTCACAGCGGAAGAACTTATTGAAAGTGACCGATTCCCCCTGCTTTTCTTCGGCAGAAACGTCTACCGGCACGACGGGGAGATCGGCCTGCACGGTTACAATCACCAGCCGCTTGTAACCGAAGACGATCCTATGGATCCCGAACTTTTATACACCCCGTGGGAAGATAAAGAAAAAATGAAGGAGTCACTGACACGGGTAGAAGAAGTATTTCAGCATTACTATCCTGAAGAAGAGTTCAAAACGTATGTCCCTCCTTCCAACGTTTTAAACAGAACGGGAATTGAAGCAATCCATGAAGCTCTGCCAAGCATCAATACGATCGCTTCCCTCTATACCGGCGAAGGGGAAGGAAGCTTTATCCAGGAGTTTGAAGAAGACGAAAAATATCCGTCACTTTACCATTTCCCCCGTATTTCCAGTGGATATTGGGAAAGCGCGGATTCACAGTTTATTCAGGCAGACGCTATTGCCAACTTCGGCGTGTTTTCCCACTTTATTCACCCGGATGATGTGCTTGACCCGGACCGGGCCTATGGGGACGGCTGGGAGGATATGAAAGCTCAGTTTGAGGACATGGCGGTTTTTGTCGAAAACACTTATCCATACCTCGACAGCATGACCCAGGCGCAGGCGACTGAACGAATAAAAAGCTACCAGGCCTCAAACATTGAAGTCACGTACAATGAAGACAGAATTATGATTCAGGGGGAAAACCTGCTTGAGCCATCCACCATGATGCTTCGTGTTGATAAAGGTACTTCTATCGAAACGGGAAGCTTTGATTTCGGTTCAATCGAAGCCTATGGGGACACCGGCACACTGTACCGTCTCACTCTTGAAGAGCCGCAGGCTGAAATTCCATTAAAGGATGATGCTTCATGAAAATAGGCATGGTTGTAGAAGGCAGCTATCCGTACGTAAGCGGCGGGGTGGCCAGCTGGGTGCAGATGCTCGTAAAACAGATGCCCGAGCATGAATTCGTCATCATCGCCATTACCCCAGAGCCGATTTCCCCGGAGGACTATCGTTATGAACTGCCCGGCAATATTTCGCAGGTGCTTAATCTTCCGCTGAACATGCAGCAGCCGAGACGGCAGCGTAATTTCTCTCTGACTCCGGTGGACGAAGAAGCCATCACTGAGTGGATGATGTTTGAATCCGTCCGTTCGGATGCCCTTCTTGCTCTAGGCCAGAAGCTTGGAGGCACGGAAAACTTTTTCTCCAGCGGCCTGTTCTGGGAAATTGTGCAGCAGAGTTATGATAAAGAAAAACAGTCCGGCTCATTTATTGACTATTTCTGGATGTGGCGCGGCATGTTTGCGCCCGTTATCGAACTGCTGCAATTCTCATTTCCAGACCTTGATATTGTTCATTCGGCTTCAACAGGCTACGCCGGGATGGTGGCTGCTGCTATTAAACAGCAGCAGGGTATTCCGTATCTGCTGACCGAGCACGGGATCTATTCCAGGGAGCGGGAGGAAGAGATTCTGCAGGCTGACTGGATACCGGACTACTATAAGCAGCGCTGGATTACGTTTTTCCATCATCTTTCGCGTCAAGCGTACAAAGAAGCTGATGATGTAATCACACTTTTCGCCCGTAACGGGGAACTGCAGGAGGAGATCGGAGCCGATCCGGCTAAAATTGAAATCATTCCAAACGGAATCGACTACTCCCGTTTATCACTTGTCGAAAAGGATAAACACCATCGTTCGTACGTTCATATCGGGGCTATTGTACGCGTCGTTCCCATTAAAGACATTAAGACGATGATCCATGCCGGCAACATTTTAAAAAGCCGGTCCGTCCCCTTTAAACTCACTATTATGGGACCGCTTGATGAAGATCTCGAATATGCCGGCGAGTGCCGGCGTCTTGTCGATCAGCTTGGTCTGCAGGACCACGTTTTTCTTGTCGGAAAAGTTAATATTACTGATTACCTGCCTACCTTTGATGTGTGCTTGCTGACAAGTATTTCCGAAGGCCAGCCCCTCGCCGTTCTCGAAGGTATGGCAGCAGGGCTTCCATTTATTGCAACAAATGTCGGCTCCTGCTCGGAGCTGATTCACGGACGGGAAGGGGACCCATACGGGCCTGCCGGCTTTGTCGTTCCTCCGGTTAATCCGGATCAGGTCGCCCAGCGCTGCGAGTGGATCTACCAGCACCCGGAGGAAGCGGAAAAGTTTGGCCGCAACGGCCAAAACCGGGTCGAAGCATATTACCAGATTCACCAGTTTATTCAGGAATACACAGAACGTTATCATCAAAGGGGGGTCGAATATGGCCGGCATAGGGTTTAAACTTCAGCAGTTATTCCAGGAAGACTATTTTTCCTCCAGGATGAAAGCCTATGCTTTCGCCGGCCTGGTAACGGCCGGGCCCTGGATTGTTGTTATCGCCACGATTGCAATGATCCAATGGTTTTCCATGGTGTTTCTTCCTGTTACGCTGCAGGAAAGGGAGCTGTTCAACTTATCTATTTCCTATTCGTTTATATTTTCCCAGGTGCTTTTTGGTATCCAGCAGTTGGTAGTCACGCGGTATGTGGCAGATTTATTCTATGAAAAAAAAAAGACGAATAAAGTGTTTCCAACATTTCTTGGCATGACGAAAGTAACTCTTTTTCTGACGGTAACCGCCTGGCTTATCTTTATATGGATAAGCTCTCTCCCATTTCTGTATGAGCTTTTGCTCCTTGTGTTATTTGTAACCATTAACTTGATCTGGGTCCTGTTTTTATTCTTAAGTGCCGCAAAGTTTTACCAGGCCGTTGCCTACAGTTTTTTATCCGGCGCAGTGATTGCCGTCGGCATGGTATTTCTTCTCGGCCGCTCTGCGGAAGCTTTTATGTTTATTCCTCATGCTACGAGCTTTATGCTTTTGCTTGGCTTTACGAGCGGCATGATTGTCACATTGTTCGGGCTGCTGTTTTCGATGCTGATTACGTTTCCGCTTCATACATCGGACAGCCAGTTTCAATACATCGGCTATTTCGACAAATATCCGACCCTCTTCTGGACCGGATTTTTGTATAACGTCGGTATCTGGGTGTGTAACTGGATTATCTGGTTTGGCGAGGGAAGATCAATTCTACTTGATACGTTTGTCTATAATCGGGTATACGACACAGCGATTTTTTGGTCCTATCTGACGATTATTCCTACGCTGATTATCTTTGTGGTGTCGGTAGAGACTCGTTTCTACGAACGCTACCGTTCATTTTACGGCTATATCAATCAAGGCGGTACGCTTCAACAGATCAAATCGTCAAAAGAATCTATGCAATACGTCTTAAAGCAGGAGCTTGAGCGGCTCGTGCGCAGCCAGGGCCTGATTTCCATAGTGATCATCTTATCGATTGGCTACGCTGCCACTTTTGTCCCCGTCGAAAACGACATTATCTCAATCTTCCGTTTTACAACGGTCGGAGCGTTTTCAAACGCGATGGTTCTTGTCCTCACGCTTATCCTTCTTTACTTTGAAGACCGGCGCGGCGCGATGATTACTTCCATCCTGTTTTTCTCTTTAAACGCTGTACTCACCTTCCTGTTGCTTCCTTTCGGCTTTAACGGCTATGGACTCAGCTTTGCCCTCGGATCGAGCGGTGCCCTGCTGTTTGCTCTGCTCCGCCTTACGTACTTTATCGAAAAAGTCGATTACTTCGCTTTTTGCAACCCGAACAACCTTGAGCGCCCAAATCCGCCGACGCTGTTCACAAAACTCAGCCAGTGGATGAACAAACGAACTATTCTTTAAGAGCATACGAAAGAGCCGGACGGGGAGCAGCATCCGTCCGGCTCTTTTTATTCTATGACCTCACGTGCTGGAGAATCCTGGGACAGTTCAAAATTGTAATTAGAGGCATTTTTATATTCGGGGTTCACGTAGCGGGAATTAGTTCCACTGTCGACCAGGGACTGGAATTCATTGAGCGTAGATACTTGTTCATTTTCCCATACCCAAATACTTTCTTTTCCCTTTTCCCGATGATACACATTTTGCCGGAATTCATTGCCTGTGTTGTTTTCAAAGTAATTGGCGATAAACACACGTGAACTGCTTGCCGTTAAAATATTATTTTCAATGCGGTTGTTTTCCGTATCATTTTGAAGCAGCAGCTGCCCGCCGTCTAAATCTTTTGTATCATTACGATACATAATATTTTCTGCGATCGTGCTGTCTTTCGTACCACCGCGTTTTTCGTCATACCCGCCGATTGATATGCCGGTAAAATTATTCTCATAAACTGTATTCCCGGTAATCCGGATATCGTCCGCATGCTCCCCGTCCTGCTCTGAAGTAGCTTCAATACCCAGGTCATTCCGGTAAACTGTATTGTTTTTTATATCAATATCGCTGCCGCCATCCACATAGATGCCTCCCGCGCCGTAAACGTCTCCCTCTCCGTAAGCAGGGTTGCCGTATGAAGAGTTATCATAAACCGTATTATTTTCCACTGTGCCATTCCGGGTATAGTCAAGGGCCGGGTCGTCCCCCACATCTTCATATCCAATCATGTCAATCCCAATATTATCGTTATGGCGCACTGTATTTGAAGCAATCGTAAAATTTTCTACATTACCATTCAGTACTACTGCTTCACTTGAACCAAGGACCAGATCTTCCACCATATTATTACTGATTTCGATATCCGTTACTGCTTCACGGCCGTATACAGCAATCCCATGAGCATTCCCGCTGTCTGCGTTCGTTTCTATGCCGCGGACATGATTGTTATCAAGCGTGATGCCTTCAGCGCTGTCATGAACGAAAATACCTACAGGGGTCTCATTGTTAAGCTCTGTGGATAAATCCTGTATAGTAAATCCTCGAATCGTGATAAAATCCTGGTTTTCAACCTTAATCATTGCCGTAATGCCCGCAGACTCCTCCAGGGAGCTGCCACTTAAAATCACTTCTTCGTCTTCATATGCTTCAAATGTTATCGGCTTCGAGGAGCTTCCGCTTTCCGCTACTTCTAATGGTTCTTCGTACGTGCCGCCCCGGACATATACTGTCATCCCGGGTTCTGTCTGTTCAGAAGCTGCATCCAGCGTCCGCAGGGGGTCTGACCTGCTGCCATCGTTGCTGTCGTTTCCATCAGTCGATACATAAAGGCATGCATTACCTGTTGCCTGTGTGCATTCCGAAAATAGTAGTAACCCTGCTGTGAGGCCCCCCACTAAGAGAAGCGTCAGGGCAATCCAAAGTTTTTTCATCTTATCTGCTCACTTTTTGTTAAAAATACCCTAACTAGTCGTCCTCAGGGGTGGTGCTACTATTTATTATACGCCAAAACATGAGATAAGTCCTAGTGTCTGTTTGAAATTTTATTTTTTAGCTTTCTGTCCTATTCGTTCTTCGGCTGTACCGGTCGCTTTCGTTACTGGTTCTGTACCAATAGCTTTTCCGAGACCGAACGGCGGCATGTTTACATAAATTGATTCGTATGCCCCGCTGGGCACAAGGTAGGTCTCGTGATAAATTCCAACTGCGGTGTTTCCTCTCGTTCTTTTATTAAACGTACGCCACGCCTTTAAATGCTTTGGTGCCTTCGCATATGCAAGCAGTTCTTCTTTGGAATTCCAGTACTGAATCATCATTGTCGCCGGAAATTGAACATAGCTTTGCATTCCCATACACCCCAGCTCTTTGTGCATGGATAATTCTTTTATCATCGGGGGCATCGCAAGCAGCACTGGAAGCCATTTATGCAACGCCCTCCAGTTATTAATTCTCATTCCTATCACAAACACAGTAATATCCCGGTCTCCTGCTGTTGTATACCTGCCATCCCCAATTTTACTTTTCATCCCCATATCTCCTTTCGTCGTAGTTTCCCCAGGAACCACTGCCTCCCACGTTTTTTTCTTAATCATACTACCCTTCTCTCCCGCCAGCTTGCTTTTAATAAAAAAACTCTCCAACTTTTTTAGCTGAAGAGTTTTTGTTAAATTTCCACCGTTTAATTTATTTTCCCAGTATATACGGACTGGGGGCGGATAATCCGGTTGTCACTTCTTTGCTCCAAAATATGGGCGCTCCAGCCGACGCTCCGGGAAAGAGCAAAAGTTGGGGTAAACAGCTCTTTAGGAAAATCAACCGCTTTTAACACAGCCGCTGCATAGAATTCTACATTTGTGTACAGCTTCCTCTCTGGTTTATACTCCTTCAGCAGCTGCACCGCTTTTTGCTCTACGTAATGCGCAGTATCAAGCCAGTCATTATCATTTGCGGTGCTTTCACATATTTTCTTTAATGCCTCTGCTCTTGGATCAATCGTTTTATACACCCTGTGGCCGAACCCCATCACCTTTTCACCGGCTTCTATTCTTTTCCGCAGCCATGCTTCGGCGTTTTCTTTGCAGCCTACAGCTTCAAGCATATCCATAACTCCGCCCGGCGCCCCGCCGTGAAGCGGGCCTTTCAGGGCGCCCATCGCTCCGGCAGCAGCTGAAAAGAAGTCCGATTCAGTAGAAGCAATCACCCGTGAGGTGAAGGTGGAAGCGTTCATTCCGTGTTCCATTGTTAAAATTAAATATGCCTCGAGTGCCCGTGTCTCTGTTTCTGCTGGCTGTCGGCCACGGAGCATATACAAATAATTAGCAGCGTGGGAGAGGGCGGGGTCTGCCTGCACGATTTCTTTTTTCTGAATAAGCCGGTGCCGGCTGGCGATAATAACAGGCAGCAAAGCGATCAGCCTTGCTGCTTGGCTGCGCGGTGATTCCTGTAGCGTATCCTTTTCTGCCAAGGCGGATACAGCCGCTTCAAGCACATTCATCATCTCCACATCAGCAGGCATCTGTTGTACCATCTTTTGAATATGCCCGGGCACAGTGCGCCTTTCCTTTAGCAAATCGGTGAATGCCAGCAGCTGCTGCGTATTTGGCTTTTCTCCTTCGAGTAGTAAATAGGCAGCTTCTTCGAACGAGGATTCCATCGCTATATGTGCTGCCAGGTATCCACGGTAAATCAGCTTCCCATCTTCCCCGTCCACCATACTGACAGCCGTTTCTGCAGCAATTACGTTTTCCAGTCCTTTTCCGTTCAATTTCACTTCCTCCTTACTATTTGTTGTATTTAGTTTATCGCGGTTGTGCGATAATAAATATTAAATAAAATTGCTTTTATTGATAATGATTTATTATAAAGAGAGGGTATTATGAAATTGGAATGGCTGCAGACATTCGCTACTGCCGCTGCACATGAAAATTTCCGCCAGGCGGCCGGGATTCTTTTTATTTCCCAGCCGGCGGTCACTATCCATATTAAAAACCTTGAAAAACAGCTGGGATTCAGCTTATTCACTACCCAGGGACGCCGGGTTTCGTTGAGTGAGGAAGGGCGGAGATTTCTTCCACATGCGCAGGCTGTACTTAAAAACTATCATTCTGGCCTCAAGGATATGGAGCAGTGGCAACAGGGCAAAACACGCACCCTGACGATCGTCATTTCCCCACTGCTTGCAGTATCAGTACTTCCCCGCATCATACGCATATTCACCAAAGCCCACCCGCATATTGACGTAGTTATCGATGTCCAGGATTCCGTTTTTATCGAACGCCGCCTCGACGACGGCTCTGCTGATATTGGCCTTTCCCTGCTTCCCGCTTCTGGCAGTAATATACACCAGAAGCTTTTACATCAGGAACCGGTGCTTTTGGTCGCCCCTCATGATGGCGGCGACGCTGAAACGATGCCTCCGCTCGACGCCACTACTGTGCTTACGGAAAACGTTGTTTTTACCTACAATCATCCCGGATATTGGGATTCGCTTCTGCAGATGCTTCACCCACGCTTTCCCCGGCTGCAGACTATAACAGTTTCCCAGAGCCACGTGACAAAACGATTCATCGAGGAGGGCCTTGGGGTTTCTTTCCTTCCACGCTCCGCAGTAAGACGGGAGCTCGTGGAAGGAAGAGTCCTTCATGTAAACGTTCCGGAATTCGATCTTCCGCAGGCTTCTACTTACGTGCTGTATAAGTATACAGGCGAAGAGGTATTTCAGTTTCTTTCGTATATATAGACAAAATGCCGGTTTCTGCCGGCATCCTTTTGTTTCCTTTTATTTAAAGTTTTCTTTTAACCATTCAAGAAACAGCTCGTAATCTTCCTCTACCCGCTCCTTGTAAAACTTTGACCACGTAATCATTTCCTGAATGAAAATCTCTTCCTCGTGCCCGATAGCTTTTAAAATTTCATCCTCGCTGTGGTAGTCCAGCAGCCCCTGCTGAATATCAACATCCGCCCGGGCATGAACCTTTGCCGATATCTTCCCCATTGTTTGTACCGTCCGGTGCATCCGTTTTGGCTCTTCCAGGTGCTTGCTTTTTAAGTCTTTATCATACGGCGACCGTTCCCGGACGTAGTAGTCGCGGTGCTGCAGGGTAAAATAGCCTAAATACGGATCCGCCAGGTGGTGCATGGCCCGCTGGGTTTTGATTACCCGTTTTCCCTGGTGTTTGTTCGTTGTCCAGAATGTTTCTTCATAGGGAAAAAAGTAAGCAGGGATGGGCGCCCGCGCCTCTTTTGCTTCCAGAATAACGTGCTCCTCTTCGCCCTCAATTAGAATGTAAAAGCGCTTCAGTCCTGTAGAACCGATGCCTGCTCCGGTCTTTTTCACGATGTCTTTGATTTCGTAGTGCTCTTCGCTCCGGTAGCTTTCCTCCGCAAGACTTCCTAAATACTGGTCCCAGATTTTCATTATTTCCTGATACTCGTTATCGGTAACTGAATCAAGTTTAGATTTTTCCCGTTCAAACACACGGTCGCCGCTGTCGTTAACGATGGTCTGCTTGTCGAGCTCGTGCGTGACCTTTCGGTCTTCAAGTTTCTGCAGTGTTTTTTTATCGGCTGCCTGGTGTTCCGGGAAGTGAATTGCGTTTTTACCGGATTCTTTTTGCCTTTTTTAAATTTTTTCAGACGCTTATAGTACGCTTCTAAATATGTCCGGACGAAAGCGTCCCGCTCCTCATCGTCAAACCCCTGCTGCATAGCAAACAGCCGGATGCTGACCACCATACGGAGGACGTCATACAAATAGGAACCAAGATACCCCTCATCAAAGTCATCCACGTCAAAAACAATCTCTCCGTTTTCGTTTTGAAAGCTGCCGAAATTTTCCATATGCATGTCGCCCATGATCCAGGTCGGCTTGTCTGTTGGCGTATGATGCCGAAAAGGGATGTTGACTACATCGTAGTAGAATAAATACGCGCTCCCCCGAAAAAAGCTGTAGGGATCCTGTTTCATCTTAACGTATTTTGCCTTCCTCCGGGTTTTGTTCAGCTTCATTAACCGGTCGTCAAATTGATCGAGAATCGTTGCCAGCGTCTGCTTGCGCAGATACCTTTTCGTTGTATACACAAGTTCTTCATTGTTACTCATTAGTATCACCTTTTCCTATTGCCGGGGATAAATACTTCGCTTTCATCTCTTATACATTAACACAAAATTAAAACCATTATGTTTGGCTGCAGGTATCCTTGCGAATTTTCATTATCTGCCAAAATGAATTTTTTTCATTATTTTCTTCACATTTTCTTTTTCATAACAGGAATCGCTTAATTTTCATAGAACAGGACAAAGAGATTGAAAGTTATTAGGGGGGCTTACCTTGAAAAAACATATCGTATTAGCAGCTGCGGTCAGTACTGTGCTTGCTGGAGGCATCATGACGGGAGGGGAAGCAGCTTATGCTGCAGGAAACGGGCCCAATTACCAGGGGCACGAAACAGTAAACACTTCCATTTTGCATACGTATGAGGAAATGACAAATTTTCTAAAAAAACAGGAAGCCAAGCAACCTTCTATGGAGCTGGAGGTGTTTGGTGAAACTGTCAAAGGCCGGGACATGCATCTTGTAAAGTATATGTCTGACCCGGATAATCCTACTATTTTGTACATTGCCCAGCAGCACGGAGATGAAGCATTAACGACCGAAGGATCGCTTGATTTTATTAAGCAGCTTGGTACTGGCAAAACCAGGGGGCTGCTGAATGACGTTAATCTGCTTTTTATCCCTATGTATAATGCAGACGGCGCGATGGGAGACGTGAATTTCGAACTGGAGGATTATGCAGCTAGCGGCGACCGTCACTTAACGCGCACGAATGCGGACGGAGTCGATTTAAACCGGGACCACGAAGCTCTGTCGCAGCCGGAAACACAGGCCTTCCATGACAATGTGCTGAACACTTATGATATTGATTATATGATTGACCTGCACCATCAGGGCTCCCAGTGGGAAAAAGACGGGAAGTATGTATCCGGCGCTATCCTTTACCCGCATCCCGACCATACTGAAGATGAAACGCTGTATGGGTCTAAGCAGCTCGGGGGCATCGTTTATGAAGCTATTGAACCGAAGGGATGGGGGCATCTCGGGAAATATGCGGGAGGAGGCACGGCATATGACCAGGGCATCGGCGTTTATGGCATTGCGAATACGTATGATATTTCCACATTGTTGTTTGAAATGCGCGGCACTGCCGATAATGCAAATGATGATGAAGTATTAGGGCAGAAAAGCAATGGCTACCTTACAAAACAGACAGTAGAAACATTGAGCGCCACTTCCCGGGCAGTCGCAGACGGCACTATCGAAGGCCAGGATATTTCATTTTGGGAAGACCTTCCTGTACAGATAGAAAGAGAGGAATAAGGCAAAAACATCGGTGCCGCTGTCAATTTATGCTATGATAGCATTATTATCAACATGAATTCCCATAAAGAAGGTCTTTGTATGTATTCTGACTCTGTACGTGTGCAGCCGGCCTGGCTGCGCCTTTTTGTTACTGCCTCAGCTGCTTTTGCCGGCGGCTGTTTCTTTTCTGTCCTGAATATCCCCGTGCCATGGCTGCTCGGACCAATGGCGGTTGTATTACTTCTTTCGAAGCTGCCGCGAATACAGATGTACTGGCCGCAGCCCCTTCGGAATACCGGATTAATTATCGTCGGCTATACGATCGGCCTGTCGTTTACGATGGAGACGTTCCACCAAATTGGCACTCAGCTGCCGATGATGATTGGACTGACGATGCTGCTTCTTTTGTTTTCCTGGTTAATGGCCTTCGGGTTTGCTTCTCTTTCCGGAGTTTCCCTGCCAACGGCTTTGACCGGAAGCATTCCAGGCGGTCTTTCGCAGATGGTGACCCTTGCGGAAGAAGAAAAGCAAATCGATATTACAATTGTGACCTTCATGCAGGTGACCCGGATTATTTTAATTATGTTTCTCGTGCCTGTGCTTGCGGTGAGCCCCCTATTTACAAATGGGGATGCGGCAGCCAGCGGAGGCTCAGGCCAGACGGCCGCATCCTGGAGCAGTATTTTTCCCTCGGCTGTGCTGTTTCTCGGGCTCTGCTTTGCTTCTGCCTGGACCGGCCAGAAGCTTCGGCTTCCCACTTCTTATATGCTCGCTCCTATGCTGGTAATGATCGGTGTTACGCTTGCCGGCCTCCAGGCCCCCGCTCTCCCGGTTTCCATCATGAACGGCGCCCAGCTGTTAATTGGCACTTATTTTGGCCTGCTTCTCAAGCCCGAACAGCTGCAGAAAAAAGCAAGGATAGGGTTCTTGACCGTAGCCGGCGGTGTTATTCTGATCGCTGGGGCATTCAGCCTCAGCCTGATTCTTGAACACCTGCATCACGTTTCAACTGCTACTGCCCTGTTGAGCCTTGCCCCGGGCGGCATGGATCAGATGGGCATTATCGGCCGGGAAGTGAACGCCGATATCTCCATTGTTATCTGCTATCAGCTGTTTCGCATTCTGTTTATCTTTATTGCCGTTCCACCGATGCTGCGGTGGCTGTTTAAATGGATCAGAAAGCGTGAGTCTTTGAAAGCCTAAAAGTGTCCTTCCTGCTGTTTCATCCGTGGAGCTGCATGTTTGTAGACAAAAAATCGGAAAGCTTGAAAATTTCGTGAACGATTTAATCAGACAGCTTTCCCGATACTGACACACCCGACTTGCTGCGCTTTTAATCAGCTTTCAGCTTTAAACATAATGTTAACCGAACGGCGTCTGAGTATTAATAACAGCTGCCAAGCCATATAACCCGGATAGTTATCTTTCTGTTTTTACTGTAAATAAAAAACCGGGCAGGAAGCTGTGAAAGCTTCCTGCCCGGGTCATAATTAACTTATAAAAATCGCTCTTAGGAGGATTTCTCCCAGTAAGCTGCTTCATTCTCCGAAGGAGACGGCGGGAACTGGTCACCTTCGTTTAATTGAATCTCAGTATTATCGCTGCTTGCGTTACTGCCGTTTACAAGGCTTTTCACTTTATATTTGCCGCTCTCTGGGGCTTTTTCTCCAGTTTTGAATTCTTGATTTGCCATGGTAATCCTCCTTAAATTGATTTTGTTGATAAAGTCCAAGTGTATAAATTGCTTTTCGAGCAATGATTTGTTAATTTAGAGTCATTCCCGGCATGCTTGTAGGGAAGCTGATACTGGGAACATTGCGACTCCAATACTGCTTAGCGGCGGTTGTTGGAGTCGTTGTTGTTATTCGAGCCATTGCCGGAATTTTTTCCGCCTTTTTGGCCGATGTCCTGATAGAATTCATTATCGTGTTCTTCACTGGTAGTTTTGCCGCCTTTTTGACCGATCTCTTCATAAAATTCCTTGTCGTGTTCCTGGCTGGTCGTTTCCCCGCCTTTTTGGCCGGCTTCGGAACGGCTCATCGTATTTTCGCTCTGATTGGAGCCAGAGTTCTGATTATTGCTGCCGTTGCCGGAGGTTTCCCCGCCCTTTTGGCCGATCTCTTCATAGAATTCCTTGCCGTGTTCCTGGCTCGTTTTTTCCCCGCCTTTTTGGCCGGCTTCCTCGCGGGTCATTTTGTTGTTGTTTTCGTTATTGTTTGCCATGATGCTTCATCCTTTCTTTGTTAATAATTAATGAAAATTTTCCAAGTGCAGTTTTGTGGTTTTCTTTTATTGTTACTGAAAACTACCGCCTCCTTTTCAATTTTCAAAAGCCAGCATTTTACTGCATACAGTAATGAAAAACAGATGGTGTATCCGGGGATGCCTCTGATTTTAACCAAAAAAGCATACAAAAAATAAGCCGGAAAGGGGATAAGAACCCTTCACGGCTTATTAGTTGGCATTCATCCCCTAATTACAGCCTCACTGTATTCACTTATTTTCATTAGTATGCTGCTGACTGAAATTGAGCCTTCAGCTCGTTTTCTATAAACTAGGATTCCCAGACGAAATTATGCCTAAACGTGTTTCTTCATATTTATAATATACTTTTTTATTCAGCTGATGGCAGTCCTAATTTTCTTTCCGTTAAGACCTATATTAAAGCTATTCACGGGAGCTGTTTCTTTTTCTGGTTGTCCCGGTTTTCCGGCGGTGAAAAATAACGTTCATTTCCGCGCCGATCATAAGCACCAGGCCGGTCAGGAAAAACCACAATAGCAGTATAATGACACCACCAAGGCTTCCATACGTGGCTGAATAATTTCCGAAGTTGCTTACATAAAACGAAAAGCCGAGCGATACGATCTGCCACAAAATCGCAGCAGTTATAGAGCCCACCAGTATTTCCTTCCACTTTAACGTTTTATTTGGCGCGAACCGGTATAACAGTAAAAGCATGAGTGTCATAACGGTGACGGCGATGGCCCACCGGAGCACCTGGAATAGAATTTGTGTCTGCGCCGTCAGGCCGAGCATGGAACTAACCATGGATATGATGACATTACCAAATATCGGAAGCACCAATGCCACAACGATAGTGAGAATCATACAGATCGTAAGGGCGATAGCAATCAAGCGCACTTTAATAAACGAACGCGATTCTTCTACGTCATATGCTTCATTGGAGGACTTAATGAATGCATTTATGCCATTGGAGGCAGACCAGAGCGCACCGAGCAGACTGACTACAAATAAAATGCCCCGGGGTTCCTGCACCAATGTCGTAATGTTTTCTTCAAATAAAGAGGCAGTATCTGAAGGAGCGATCGTGCCGATAAAACTGACTACAGAATTGGGATTTAAATTTAAAAATGGCAAAATCGTTAAAGCAAAAATAAGCAGTGGAAATATAGAAAGAATATAATAATACGCCTGGGCTGCAGCGAGCAAAGGCACATTGTCTTCTTTGAATTCAGTCATCAGGTCCGAAATGTATGGTTTTATTTTCTTCACACATGTACGCCCTTTCTCCCAATTTTATAATTTCACAAAAAACATAAGCCTGAATGGAGGACAGTGTGTCCTTGTGCAGGCTTATGTGCTGTTATCATCAGCTGCCCTTTGTTGGCATTTCAAGTGCAAGGTCTGCTTTTTTCAAGTCATGATCAATCTGCTCTTTCATGTCATACGCGTGATACATTTCATTTTCGATCATGAACGAAGCAATTTTCTGGTGAAGATCAATGGCTTCGTTCAACTGTTTTTTGAGCACTTCGAGCACATCCGGGCTGGCTGTTTCTGTAATAGCAACAGCATATGTGCGTACAGCCGATTTGGAAGTGACTAACAGATCTGTAGCAATGACTTCATCATTGATTAAGTCTTTATTCGCAAGCTTATCTAAAATACTGCTCATTGTTTCCCCTCCCTTATTTCGATTTATTTAAAATATCTCTCAGCTCTTCTACTGCCTTCTGAGAAGTTTCGGCACTTTCTTCAAGCAGCTGCTTTAATTGTTTATCTGTTGCGAGTCCCTGCATCATTGAAGCTTTCGCCGTCGCGGCCGCTTTAACCTGAAGAAGCTCATGTACTTCAATTATTTCATGGGACGCATAATTGCCAGCCATACTTTTCTCTCCTTTCTCCCTAATTTAATAAGCAATAAAAAAAGCCAGAAAAAGAGAAAATCCTTTTCTGGCTTACAGGACAGCTGTAACTGTCTGTTGCTGCCGGTCCATTTATTTATCGCTCGTTAGTATTTACCTTTCCGGCCAGCAAATGAAACGTATTATTTTTTTGGCTGCACGACCAGTACAGCATAACCTTTGTCCCCAGTGAAATGCCAGGCGACAAATACTTCTGTTATTTTACCGTCAATAAACGTTTCCAGGCTGGCTTTGTGAATCATCCGCAGCTCCAGCGGCTTCTTTACTTCTTTTAATTCATTCGTATAGCCTGCTTCGATCAATTCTTTCTCAATTTCAACAAACACACCCGTCCTCTTAATGACGATCGTTCGCTCATTCAGCCAAAAGGACTCTGTCGTTGCCGGCACCTTCTGTCCCCACTCACTAAATTCAATAACTTTATCGTTGAAGCGCTTGTGGTTCAGGTGTGCCGGCCACTTGGCCTGGCATTCCGAGGTGTCTTCGGACATAATACCAAGGATAACGCCTCTTTTTTTATGGAGATCCCAATCAAAGTACATTTCCTGAATAGTAATCCCTGCAATCGCTTCTAATTGGGCACGTATTTCCGTCTGCAGCTGGTCGAATAAGAGATCTCTCGTTTCTTCTACACGCTTGTTCTCGTTTTGAGAAACCAGAATAGCCTCCATTGGTGCTAAAAAATCCCGTAAATGAATAACCAGGAAGGGATGTTCAAGCGTAACATATACAGACGTGGGTCCTTTTCCGAAATTTTCTCTGATTAACCTGCCAATGTAGCCTGCAATTTCTCCATGTTCATTTTTTGTCTCTTCCATCCTACTGGCCCCTTTTGAAAAACACATGGTTATACAGTTTGGCGTTCAACTGCCACCTGTTCTTCTGAATATGTGTCTTTTTCGTTCGGCTTTCTCCTCCCCTCAACCGCTGTTTCGATAAGAAACGCGAGATTATTTTTACTCTTCACAGGTTTAAAAAACACAAAAAAACCACAGAGAAAAAACATCCCTGCAGCTTATTCAACAGCGCTAATTGTCTGATGACTTCCGCTCCGTGTGGCAGCAGATCCATATTAGACCGCCTGTGCCCGATTCTAAAAAGCATACCAAAATAGGCAGGTACTGCCTGCTTTTTCCTCTACAGTCTTTTTGCCCTGCTGTCCATTATTTTCAGAATCAAATAACGCCAGACAGGAAAACAATATTACCGGGCGGTACATTACTGGCGCTTTTGTCCAGAATGTTAACCGCCATCAATAGGCAAAATTGTTTTTGTATGCTTTTTGTACGCAGACTTGTAACCACGCGTCCCTTTTATGATACTAGTTATATTCATTATTAACAACAAATATACATGCTTAATTTCATCATAGAGCTTCTTTTGTTTTTAGTTTACCTGCGGCTTCGAATGGTTATAGTACGAGTAGCATTTTTAGTTTCCCGGAAAATAAACAGATTTCAGCTGTCTTATGGCCGGAAAAGGAGCAATTCCTTTTTCGGCTTTTTTGCTTTCCATTTCATTATTGCCGGCAAAATAATTTTTCTTACGTAAAGGAGAATGGCATGCACCCTGTTTATCTTATTACTGGTATTTTTTTGCTTATATTAACGATCATAGATCTTATATGGACAATTTTCTGGGTGGAACGAGGTGCAGAGCCCGTTACACGACGACTGACTTCTGTATGCTGGCTGGCCTGGCGTAAAATTACCAGGGGCCGGTCCCGTTGGTTCAGCTTGTCTGGGCCACTCATATTGTCGGCTACCCTCTTTTCCTGGATTCTTTTTCTTTGGGCCAGCTGGACCCTTATTTTTGTTGGGGGCGAGGCCGCTCTGACAGATACTCAAAACCGAGGTTCAACTAACTGGGGTGATCAAATTTATTTCGTTGGCTATACGATGTTCACGCTCGGCATTGGCGATTTTGTCCCTTCTTCTCCGCTGTGGCAGGTGCTTACGATTCTTGTCAGCGCGAGCGGCATGCTATTTATCACGATGAGTGCCTCCTACGTTATCTCTGTGTTAAGTGCGCTTAGCCAAAAACGCTCTTTTGCTGACAGCATTACTGGTCTTGGACCGGACAGTACCTCTATTGTTTCTAAAGCCTGGAATGGACGCGACTTTACCAATTATGATCTGTTTCTTGCTACTTACGCCTCTCAATTAAGCACTATAGCAGCCCAGCATAACGCTTACCCTATCTTGCACTATTATCATAGTGCCGAAGAAGAAAAAGCGCTCACCAGGGCCGTGGCTTTATTTGATGACTCTTTAACCATTTTGGCGTTTGCCGTACCGGAACCGTCCCGGCCGAACAGAGTACTGCTCCACAACGCACGGTCAAGCGTCCGAAGCTATATTGAATCACACGATTTTTCCTATCTTCCTCAGGCGGAAAAGGCTCCTCCGGTTCCAAATTTAGCAACACTCCGGAAGGACAATGTTCCGGTACTCTCCAGCCGCCACACTAGTCTTCAATTTTCTAAACTCGCAGACCGGCGCAAACAACTGTACAGTATTCTCCGATCCGACGCCCGAAGGTGGCCTGAAAAATAAAAATTACCATCTAAAAAACGTGATCGCAGTGCTTTTCATGAAATAGCCTGGCAGTAAATACAAGAAAAACGTTTGAGCAGAGAACTAATTGGTTATTGTATCACTAGAACATTATATCGATTGGTGAAAATAACCAGAATCACGCTGTGTTATGAACCAGAGAAGGAGGGCACCTCTCTTTTCTGGTTCTTTTTTATTCTGAATGAAAGGAGGTGCAAATACCAAATGCAGCATGCTTTAGCTTTTGCCCTGAAATTGGTAGCCATGACTGCGGTGGTCTGGGTGGTGATGGATCCTATTTTTGGTGTATTTTCTGCTTCCACAGCCATTATCACTGGGGTGGTGTTATCGGTGCTTTCCTACGGCGGTGACCTGATGATCGTGCCTCAGACGAAAAATTCGATCGCTGTGACTATTGACTTTATTCTTGTCGCTTTTGTCGTTTGGATTGTTGGTGTATCTGTTGGAGGGGCCACAGGCACTTCCTTACTGGGAGCTTTGATCGTCGCATTGATTGCCGGTGCGTTTGAATATCCGTTTCATAAGTATTTGCTTCGAAAAGTTCTTCGACGTCCTTACCAGACAGCGACTCATTCTTAAATCCTGAAAGGAGAAATAGTATGACAGAACCGAAAAATGATGCTGAGCAGCACGCTGATTCTCTTTCAAACGAGGAAAAACAGGATATTTTAAACAGCTTTCAACGCTTTCAGGATTACCTTAAAAATAAAATTCACAAAGGCGAAAAAGTGGGCCTTAATGAAGAGCAGCTCGCAAAAGGTGCCGAACGTGTAGCAGACTATTTAAACAAACACCAGGAACCGGAGAACTCGGAAGAAAAACTGCTGCAGGAAATGTGGGATGTAGCAGATAAGGATGAACAAAGACATTTAGCCCGGATCCTGGTCCGACTGGCAAAAGAGGAAGGGAACGATTAAAACACTTACTCAAACGAGTAAAAGGAGCGAAATCGATTATGTTTTTTCACCGTAAAGAACTTCAGTTTCACGCGAAACCAGACCGTCCGGATCCCGTCTACGCCAAGAAACTGCAGGAGATCCTCGGCGGTCAGTTCGGGGAAATCTCTGTCGCGATGCAGTATATGTTTCAGGGATGGAATACCCGTGGGAACGATCAATATAAAGACATGTTGATGGACACCGGCACGGAAGAAATAGGCCACATCGAAATGATTGCCACCATGATCGCCCGGCTGCTTGACGACGCTCCGGTCGAAGAACAGGAAGCAGCCGCGAAAAACCCGGTCGTTGAGGCGGTCATGGGCGACATGAATCCGCAGCATGCTATCGTTTCAGGTCTTGGCGCTATGCCAAAAGACAGCAACGGAGTTCCCTGGAATGCCGGTTACATTATCGCCAGCGGCAACCTCCTCAGTGACTTTCGGGCTAACCTTAACGCAGAATCCCAGGGGCGCCTGCAGGTGGCCCGTCTGTATGAGATGACTGAGGATAGAGGCGTTCGTCAATTACTCTCTTTTGCTCTTGCAAGAGATACTATGCATCAAAATCAATGGGCTGCCGCCATCAAAGAGCTCGAGCAGAAAGAAGGCTTCACTGCGCCGTCCACCGTGCCGGAACAATGGGAAGCGACCGAGTTTTCCCATCAGTTGCTAAACTTCTCCGCCGGCGAACAAAGCGCCGATCTAAACTGGCTGAAAGATAAAGCACCGGACGGCCACTCCTTTGAATATGTATCCGAGCCAAAGGCCCATGGCGGCAAGCCTGAGTTGAAGCCAGCTCCTGACTATATGCACAACACTCTTCCACGCATGGATAAAGGTTAAGGTTATCAAAAACGAAAAAGTAGTATCTTTGTTTATTAAAATCAGATGAAAGGTGTGTTCCCCATGCAGGTAAAAGAAATTATGGATTCCAACGTAGACGTTTGCGAAAGCAGTCACAGTGTCCAGGAAGTTGCCGGCAAAATGAAGGAATTAGGGATAGGCTCCCTGCCGATTGTTTCCGATAACAAGCTTGTAGGTACCGTAACCGATCGTGACCTAGTGGTGCGCTATTTGGCAGATGGGAGCTCCAACGAAGAGATTAGCAGCTACATGACAACAGACCTTGTAGATCTTCACCCTGATACAGACGTACAGGACGCAGTGAAATTAATAGCAAAACACAGCGTCCGCCGCCTGCCCGTCCACGAAAACGGCGAGGTTGTCGGCATTCTCACAATAGGAAACCTCGCAGCCAATGAAAGCACAAAAGACGAAGCGCAGCGTGCCTTCTTAGATCTAATGGAAGCTTAATTCTGGCTCTACTATGAAAAAAGCCTGGAATTGTCCTTCCCGAAATGTATAAAAAACTCTTCCTGCCGGCATAGGAAGAGTTTTTCTATGGAGAAGCCACCATTTTATGTGCCTTCCACTTAATATACTACGCTTTTATTCTTTTAAAGTAAAAGAGAACGCATGGTACTATCAAATGTTCATTACTTTTATTCGGATAAAGAAAAATAGCCAGCAAAATTAAAAAGCCCAGGTACAACTATAATTTCAGGCCTAGTCGTTTAGCCTCAATAAATCCGAATTTTGTATATAAAAAGCTTATTTAACAGTATAATAGTAGTCAGTCCAGAAGAACCCCAGTTCTGGCAAAAAGGAGACTTTATGGAACAACAACAAACTGAAGCCCAATTGATTGCAGCTTATACCGGCAAAGCATTGAGGGATCATTTTGGAAAAGGCCCGGTAAACATTCATGTTTCCTATAAGCGACCTTTTTTAATAATGTACGTTAAAGATTTTTTAGGGCCAATGGAAAATATTCTATTACAGCAAAATGAAGAACAACGCGTAGCGAAATCAAGAGAATTCATTATGAATGACTTCTGCCCCCGGGTTCAGCCTGACATTGAAAATATGGTAAACGGTACAATCAAAGAATGGTATTTTGATTGGAATTTTGAAGCCCACACTGGCATGATCTGGGCTGTATTGGATGAAGAACCGTCAAAAAAGTTTCCGTGGCCGGGCCACCTTAGCCAAAGAGCCTTTGAAAGAAAAGTTGTGAACCTGAGCATTAAAGGACAGAAAGAACCTGATTATACAAAAGCCTATTGGATTGATGAACGCACAATATGATTTACCGTTTTGGCGTTTTTGTTGAAATTGAGAAAGAGCTTATTCACGCGGGCTTCGAGGAACAGCTTAAAATTGCCAAACGTCCAATGGAACGACGACTGTTTCAGGAAGAGCACATGGAACCGATTCTGCAGAGAAAAATTACGGACATTTTCACTGATTGGAATTTTCAGGAAGATAAAGGATATATGGTTTTATCTTTAGAACCCGAGAAGAAAAGATAGCCGCCGGCCCGTATGTTTTGCCCGGGTCGGTTTTTATATCCTGTTGAGAGTATACGTTTGAGAGAAATATAAATAAGGTATAGATTAAAATAGACAGATGCTTACAATTACACAGCCAAAGCGGCAGCAATGTTTTGAAAAAACGCGAAACATGAGCCGAAAAGAGAGAATATTCTCTCTTTTCGGCTTTTTTTTATTTAATAGGAGGAATATTATGGAGCCCAACCAATATTACACCGTTAATTCAGCTGCTGACGATAATTATGCAGAATGCCTGGGTGTGACGCTCATCTCTTTATTAAATAATACAAATCAGGCCCGGCGCCTTTCCATTCAAATTATTGATGGAGGAATTACAGCCGGCAATAAAGAAAATCTGCGCCAGGTCGCTGATTATTTTCACACCAACATTAACTTCGTTACTATCGACCGTTCCCAGTTTAACAATATATATTTAGCCGAACACGAAAATTCTTATCATATTTCCGAAACTGCTTATTATCGTCTGCTGCTTCCGCATGTCCTCGATTCTTCTATAGAGAAATTTCTATATATTGACTGCGATACTATCGTAAAAACAGATGTTACAGCGCTTTGGGAGCAGGAGCTTGATGATGCTGTTCTTGCCGCAGCAGAAAACTTCGGTGGTGTCGACCGCTTTGAAGCACTGGGGATTCCGTACAGCTCCGGCTATTTTAATTCTGGCATTTTAATGGTAAATGCCTGGCAATGGCGGAGAAACCGTATTACAGAAAAAGTGATTTCTTTTATTCAAAGGAATGAAGACAAAATGTATTATCACGACCAGGATGGCCTCAATGCTGTGCTGTACAGCTTGCGTAAGGAACTGCATCCCCGCTGGAATACGATGACCAGTATGTTCACTGACAAGCTTCCTCCAGACCGTTACGGCAAAAAAGTAATCGAAGCTATCAGCTCTCCTGCCATTGTTCACTTCACCGGCCCGGCCAAACCATGGCATAGGGCCTGTCCCCATCCGTACAAGCATGACTATAAGTACTACCTTATGTTTTTCCAGTCTGTGGTGAAATCCGCGCTCCCTAATTAACTGCTCCTGCTCCATTACAGGTGGGTTCTAATTTTCAAAGAAAGCAGGTGATACAGTGAAGGTTACTGTAACTATTGTAACAGTGTTAGTTATTATATTTACTATGTATATCATCCTGCGCATATTCAGTTAGTATTTGCCCAGTACTTCAACAGTGGCCGGCTTCATTTACTTCTACGTTTAAGCCTTTTTAAAATATGGTATATGTTATTAGTATTGCATTGCAATGATATTGGCAGCAATGCTTTGATCTGAAGCAAAGCATGAGCCGGAAAGGTACCCGCCACCTTTTCGGCTCCTTTTTATACAGGTGGAAAAGTTTAGAAAAAATGAAAGTTGTTTTTATTAAGCCGAGGAAAACTTACCAGCCAGGAAGGCTGTGAATTATATAACTAAAGTGGAGGTTCGTTATGAATGTATTGTTAACTTCGGCAGCACGCCGAATAGATTTCGTACAGTTTTTTCAGGACTCCATAAACGGGCTGAACATCGAAGGCTCAATCATCGCTACTGATCCTGATCCTGGCGCCCCGGGCCTTCAACAGGCTGACAGATCCTATATCACGCCACATCAGACCGATCAAAACTACCTTAATGCCGTCCTGTCCATATGTGAAAATGAAAAAATCAAAATGCTTATCCCATTGAATGACTGGGAAATTGCGAAATTCGCCGAAGCCCGGCATGAGTTTGAAAAGCTGGGTGTGAGAGTTTTCACTCCCGACGCTTCCACTGTGCAGGCTATGAGAGACAAGCACCAGTACCGGGAGCTGCTCGGCAGATTTGGCGTAGCTGCCCCAGTATCTTATTTGACGGTGGAAGAAGCAGCCCAGGGCGTTGAAGACCAGGAGGTCAACTGGCCGCTAATCGTGAAGCCTCGCAATGGTTCAGCTTCTGTAGGGATTAATATTGTCTCCTCTGTCGAAGATATGCGTTTTGCTTATAAGCAGGCGGTAGATGCGATTAAAGACAGCCCGATCGCTGATGACTCGGGCCGCAGCCCTGAAGACAATATCGTGATTCAACAGGTCGTAGACGGGGAAAAATACAGCGTGGATGTCGTCAATGACTTAGAAGGGAATTATTTAACTACCCTGGTGCTCAAACAGCTCGAAATGCGTGGAGGCGACGTCGATAAAGCTGTTTCTGTGAAGGATGAGGAACTGCTGGAGGTTGGCAGAAAGATCGGGGAAAATTTACAGCATGTCGGCTACATTAACACAGATGTGTTTTATGACGGCCACGACTACTACGTCATTGATATTAACCCAAGATTTGGCGGCGGGTACGCCCTTTCCCATGCCGCCGGTGCTAACATCCCGTCAGCTTATCTCGCACTGGCAGCAGGCAAAGACCTTTATCCGGAATGGTTGAATGATAAAGCAAATATTGAACTCGCAAGGTACGACCGGGTAGTAAAAATCGATAAGGATAAAGGAATTCCTGCGGCCCCAGACGAGAGATCCTCCACTGTGTAACTGGAACTGTCATTTTTTATGACGATGAAACACTTTTGCAAGGAGGCTCAGAATGGATGAAACGATTCCTCTGTTGAAAACATTAATCGGCTATAATACTGCGAGTCTTCCCAAAGTCAATGAAGCAATGGAGTTCTGCAGAGAATGGCTGGAAGGCCACGGCCTGACTGTCCAGAAATATGTAAACAACGGCCACTCGATGCTTGTATGCGAAGTAGGAAATGGAAGCCAGACCCTGGTTTTTAACGGCCACCTGGACGTTGTTAAGGGCAAAGAAGAACAGTTCGCTCCTTACGAAAAAGACGCAAAGCTGTACGGACGCGGTGCGGCAGACATGAAAGCCGGGCTCGCGGCTATGATGGCGGCAATGGTGCGCTTGAATAATGCCCCGCCTGACTGCAAGGTACAGCTTCAGATTGTCCCTGATGAGGAAACCGGCGGCCGCAATGGCACCGGCTATTTAGTTGACCATGACCATAAAGGGGACTTCGTCATCTGCGGCGAGCCTACCGGCCTTGGCATCGCCATTCAGTCCAAAGGCGTGCTTCAGCTTGATATTACTGTGTCCGGCTCCTCTACACACGGCAGCCGTCCGTGGGAAGGGGAGAATGCGATCGAAAAAGCATTTGCGCTGTATCAGCGTATTAAGCAGCTCCCTTTTTCCCAGGAGCGTTCAGAATTATATGCCCAACCTTCTATTAATCTTGCTAAAATTCAGGCCGGTACCGTTTACAACAAAGTTCCGGCTAAGTGTGATTTCTCGCTTGATATCCGCTATCTGCCCGATCAGCTGCCAGAGGATATTCTTCAGCAGATTAACAGCCTGTCCGATGACAAAGTGGCTGTCCACATATGCAACGATCCAGTTAACACGGAAGTGGATAACCCTTATGTAAAGACGTTATCAGAAGCGGTTACCCGCAATACCCAGCTTGAAAAGGTAAATATTTTCGGCCAGCACGGCTCTTCAGACGGCCAGTATTTTACGGTTTACGGTGTGCCTGCCGTAGAATTCGGCCCCGTTGGTTATAACTGGCATGGAGAGAACGAACTCGTTTACACCAGTTCGATTCCTGAATACGAAAATATTTTAGTGGATTTTGCAGGGAATTTCGCTAATGTGAAGCCACCAGTGGCTAATAACGATTAAAAACAGGACCGGCAGGCAGAAGCCGGTCCTGTTTTTAATTGTTTTGCGTATTATTTTGAAGTACGTACCGGAAGTGAGCTGCCGTTTCCTGAACCGCATCGGCAGCCTGTGGGTAGTAACCCAGTTTTTTTAAAAACGTATGAGCCATTCCCTTATATTCAATATACCGTACCGGACTTTCCTGCTCCTGCAGCTTTTTCGTAAACTCTTCTCCCTGAGGCCGGAGAAAATCAAATTCAGCTGTAACTATTGTTATAGGAGGATAATTGAAACTTTGCTCGCTCCGCAGCGGTGATACAAGCGGCTGATCGAGCTCTTCGAGATCCGTAACGTAAAGAGACTGGATGAAAGACAGCGACTCGCGCATCGTGACGAGTTCCTGGCGCACAAGCTCTCTATCCACGCCCGGGCTGTACTGCTCCATTTTCCGGCTTCCTCCAGATACATCGGACAAATCCAGTAAAGGACACAACAGGCTCATATAGCAAATATTCCATGACATTTCCCGGCTTAAGTGATAAACACCGAGCGCCAAATTTCCTCCGACGCTGTCGCCGACCAGTCCAATCCGATTTCTGTCTGCCCCAAATTCCCTGTGATTCTCATATACGTACTGAACGCTGTCAAAGCAGTCATTCAGCCCTTCTGCGTATTTGTGTTCCGGGGCCAGGCGGTATTCCACTGCCACCACTACAGCTTCCGTCTTTTCAGCCAGCAGTTTGCATACATTATCCATTACAAGCTCGTCCCGTTCAAAAAACCCCCGCCGTGAAAATAAATGAGCACTGGCTTGGTGCTTTCCGTCCGGTTGTATATTTTTAGCTCCAGATCCCGATTTTCCAGGGAAACGAGCATTGTTTCCGTACGGATACTAGAGCTTAAATCGTGATTGTCCTGTTCTTTACGATTTCTGATGACTTCGAGATCGTCATGCGTCATTGGGCGCCTCAATTCAGGGTCACGTTCCTGTTCTAAAAATCGTTTCACCCTCGGATCCAGGCCTTCTTTTTCCTCCAGAAATGGAATATTTTTTGTGACTAATTCCACCCTCCCCTCTTTTTTCAGGAAGGTGTTTTCCTGTAAACGCTCAACAAGTTCTTCGTGATTGTAGTCCATACGTGTAGAATCCCCCTAAGTGAGAATAAAACAAAATATATTATTACGCATTTATTTTCTAATTACTATTCCCAGAAATCGATTTATTTACGCCTGGCGATAAATATCTCCACTGCGCAACAAACTATAATAAGTCTTCCCCACGCAGGCTATGCCCGAAACACTGAATCAAAACGTTCATGCGGATAAGAAAAGAAGGACGCCCGGTTTCGGTGTCCCTCCTGTTCGAGATTCATTGATTTTCTCCGGCTCTCTCGTTTATTTTTTAGGCTTTCTCGACCTGATCAAGCACTTTGTCGCTTTCGGAATACTTCCATTATCAAAGTGAGTGCCTCCAAACAACGGCGCTTCATCGTAATCGTTAATGTATTCATCCAGATCGTGATAAGTACGGTGGCTCCAATGGGCAGCCTGCTGTTTTCCAATAATACTTTGATGATAAACTCCACCGCCAGTTTGCCTCTCTTTTGATATTATACTTGTTTTACGTAACCAGCGACAAATACCAGGAATAGGGCATCTCACATTCTTTATGTTACTCGAAAAAACATGTTTTAATCTTTCTACTTCCGGTAATAACGATATTATGTTAAGATCTTAGATGGTTGTTTCATTCAAAGACAAATAAACACGGCAGCAATGCTTAGATATAAAGCTAAAGCATAAGCCACAAAAGAGGATTTTCCTCCTTTGTGGCTTTTTTATGAGCCGTTCTGTCGTTTCTGTCCGGGGCCAGAGTTTCTTTCTTAAAAAGCTCTGTGGTCATGTTTTTTCCTGTTTTTGTTTTAAAAACAACAGCATATAGTTACCAAATATTTAATAATGGCAGCAATGTTGGGATAATAAAGCCTTTAACATAAGCCAGAAAAAGATACTTTTCTTTTTCTGGCTTTTTTTATTGTCAAAAACCTCTTTAGAAAGGAAACATGATATGAGCCGTTATGAACGGATTTTAGTCGGCCTGGATGTTTTAGAAACTCCTTCGTATGACGCTTTTGAAGAAGCCTGTGCCATGGCCCTGGAGCACAGGGCTTCTTTAATACTGGCTTTCGTTTTCGATGAACACCGCTACGCAAACCTGAAACGTATAGATCCCAGAGCCGTTCGCTATTTAAAAGAAAAAGCTGACTATCACCTGGAAGCATACAAAGAGAAGGCAATGCGCAGAGGCGTCACCAACGTTCAAACAGTAGTTGATGCCGGCGTGCCTGAGAAACGCCTGGCCCGTCATCTGTGTCTCACGCACAACGTGGATTTAATTCTTGTCGGCGAAACCGGGGGCCCGTCTTTCGAACGTATTATTCGCGGAAGGAGATCCCGCACTGTGGCCAGTAAAGCCTCCTGTGAAGTGCGGGTCGTCCGAAACAGCCGGCTGGCTTCTTTAAATGCCTACCCCCGGGTGGAATAAAAAATTTCCATTATAAAGAAAGGAGAAACTTGTGCAGCGTTTAACGCCCAAATTCATCAGAAAAATACAGAGTATGTCCAAAAACCAGCGCTGGTATGAACTGCGGTCAAGCTTATGGCCGCTTCCAATGATCTATATCCTGCTCGCAGCAGCAGCGGCTTTTGCTGCCTATGGCGTCGAATTCGGCCTTCAGCCCGCACTTCCGTTTGGTTCCTTTTTCACTGCCGGTTACGCCCTGACTGAAATGATTTACAGCACCCTAGCCTACGGCGTATTAATGCTCCACGCATTTACGTTCAATATGATATTAATCGTATTAACCAGTTTTTCCGGTCAGTTTACGCCCCGGGTTTTGTTCAGCTTCATTGCGGATCGTCGCACGCTCCATGCGATCGGTATATTTAACGTATCTTATTTTTATATTCTTCTCGGCTTTTTTATGCTGACTCCTTCTGTTGGCGAATATGTCGTCTTCCCTTTACTTGGGGTAGTTGCAGCTACTGTGTCCGCCGTAAATTTTATTTTGTTTATCAACCACGCTGTAAAGTGGATGCAGGTAGCGAACCTGACCAAAAATCTAAATGAACGCTCGCAGAACATTATTACAGCTACAAACGAAGACGGCTTAAAAGAGCACCGGCCGGCAGCACAAAAAGAATACCGACTTCCTGAGAAAGCACCCATTTATTCCATCGCCAGCGCCACCGGAGGGTTTTTACAGATCGTTGATTTTAAACGGCTGATCGCTCAGGCAGAACTGGACGGGCTGATTGTGTATCTTGAGCGACGGGTCGGTGATTATATGCTCGAAGGGGACACGCTGTTTTCTTATCAGAGATATGATCAAACCGCAAATACACCTGTGAATGAACAGACATATCTCCAATTTTTGTTTATCGGCAATAAAAAAACCGAAATGCAGGATTTGAACTTCAGCGTACGGAAATTAACAGAAATTGCCTTAAAAGCTATTGGAAATAATGAACCCTCCACCGCTGAAGATGCCATTTATCAGCTGGCTGATTTACTCCGCTCCATTTCGGGGACTGCTGCTCACCGGCCGTACCTCGTGGATGCTCAGGACAACGTACGGGTGGTCATGAAAGAAAAAACCTTTGCCTATTATGTTTACGCTGCCTTCACACCAATCGCTGACGCCGCCAAAGAAGATATTAAACTTACCAACCGCGTGCTTGAAGCTCTTCATTTACTGGCCGGCTCCCTTAAAGGAGAAGCAGCAGATATATGCTGGCACTACGCCGAAAGCATCGCCCGGAATTATCAGGGAAAAATGACTTTTGATCATGACCAGAGCCATTTCCATGCCTACCTGAATTCTATAGCGGAGGTCTCGGGACAGCGTGATTCCTTGAACGCCCTGATAGAAGAACTTAAAAACAAGGAGCGGTTCAGGAAAAATACTACCGCCGCTTCCCCAGTTCTTTATCGTAATGAAAAGAACAGAGAAAAGGTTTCAAGCGATATTTAAAGGTGTTTTTCCAAGTATATTCTGGGTATAAAAATAAAAATTGGCTTTTCAAGTCAATAATTGCACTCTCTTTCACCGAAAATATTCAGGAAATTACAAGGGAAGTGGCTTATATTACTCCGGGGAGGTGAAGCTGTTGATTACTCATGGTGGCAAATCCGCCACCTCCTGCACGTTTAAAGACGTCAGGGCTGCGGGTCAGCAGGCCCATCGCAGCTGCAATTAATCAACTGCAGTAGTTTAATCAATTTTAGATAATGAACATGAGGTGAAAATATGGCCGAACATTCTGCGCCTGCACAAATAGAAGAACAACAAAAACAAATCGGAAGCTACCTCGGCAGAGTGCTTCGCGATCATTTTGGCAAAGGACCGGAATCCGTCTATGTCAGCGTTGATCCCTGCTGTGTTGTTATGCACATACGAAAATTTTTATCGCCTATTGAAAAAGTGATGCTCGACCAGCGGGACAAAAGCGCGGTAGAAGAATTACGGGAAACCATGATGTCGAAAATGCTGCCCGAAATTAAAAACTACATTGCCAGCCTTATCGATATTGAAGATTGGGAATTTTATTTTGACTGGAACATTGAAAACAAATCAGGGGTTATTACCGGTTTCCACCCGGACAAATTAAAAGAAGGCGAGTCTGAACAACGAACCCAGCATCAGGAGGATATCAAACAGGCGATTCAACGTGTAAGTGAAGAGGTGGGGAAAAGTCCGGACGAAATCACGGTACATCCTGTAAATGAGCGGACGATGCTTGCCGTACGAACAGGCGGTCTGATTTTAATTGAAAAAGAATTAATCAGAACCGGCCATCTGGATGTTTTAAAATCCACGAAACGCCTTCTCGAAAAGGAAGAACTTTATAAAGAAAAATTTAATTCCATATTTGGTACGGCGGTCCGCGATATTTTCGTAGACTGGGACTTTGACCGGGACCGGAGCCTTGTCGTTTTTGTTACAGACCCTATATAGCCTACAGACCGTATGGCAATCACCATTTGGTAAACTTGTAGCCCAGCTCAACAAAAATGTCGGCGAGCATTACTATGTATAGAGAAAAAGACGTCTTGTGCAGAAAAAAACTGCTATAACTAGAGGCAGCGGAAATCTTATTTTAAAATATCCATTATTTCCAACCAATAACGGCTCTGAAGCAAAGATGAGAATGCTTTCGCTTTAAGCCATTCCTAAAAGAACCCTTCTTTAGGAATGGCTTTTTTTGTACCTTCAGATCCTAAACAAGCTTAATGGAGTATTACAGCAAAAGAAAGGAGCTGCAAACATGATAACCACTTTAATCATAGCCGGCTATTGCGGTCCTTGTTTTACCCTCCTGGCTAACCCTTTGCCGCCTAAAAAATAACGGAATGATTTGCCCGGAATAGTTTGCTGAAAATCTCTTTAGGAACGCTTTGCATTGTTCATTCGCAGACAAAAAGGCTGAAGCAACAAAGCCTGGCCGCTTCAGCCTTTTTTGCGTTGATTCAGCACTCAATTTCTTTTATCCTGCCAACCGCCAACGTAAGTTCAAATTGAGATGGCCTGGCCGGTGGAAGACTTAGCCATTTTTGTAGTTATTGGATATTCTTTGTCCAGGAATCTTCATTGCCTGTGAAAGAATCGGCAAAATCATGGGAGGCCGCCTGTTTCAATTTCCTCTGCGTCATTACACGGTAAAATACATGGATAAAATTCACGTTGTCATGCCTCCTTTAGATTCATTGTTGAAGTCTGTATTCACTTTAATTGATATCTCCCCCGGCTGCCACAAGTTCGTAAAAAGACCTCACAAAATTTTTAAAAATTCCGCAAATAATTGTTTAGTTAAATTGCTGAAAAAACGTGTTTTTTCTGTCACATTCGAAAAATTGGTGCTTTTTAATATAAAAATCCGCCGTTTAGCAGTTCTTCCTGCCAACCAGCGGAGATGGTTTATATGATTATTCATTAAGGGTAAGCTTCAAAAGCTGATCGTCATTTTCCGACGGCGATCCTCTTCCGTCTGTATTGTTCGTAAGCACGTAGACACCCCCGTCCCCGGTTTTGACGTCCCGGAGCCTGCCTTCACCTTCAAACACAGCATTCATCTCTTCTGCTTCTTCGTCATAGGCATACAGGCTCTCTCCGCGTAGCCCCGCCACTAGAAGGGTGTCCTCGAGGAAGGCCGTGCCTGACGGTGCCCATGTAGTGCTTCCCGATTGGACAACCGGCGCGTCCAGGTCTTCTGCCGATTCACTGCCGGTAATTTCCGGCCAGCCGTAGTTATTTCCAGGTTCGATAACATTGATTTCATCCTGGGCATTCGGCCCGTGCTCTGAGCTGTAAAGCTTTCCGGTGCTGTTCCACGCGCGCCCCTGCGGATTCCGGTGCCCGTAGCTGTAGACATAAGAATTCTCAAACGGGTTGCCCTCCGGTACTTCTCCGTCGACCGTCATCCGCAGTATGCTGCCAGCCAGGCTGTCTTCGTCCTGTGCAAGCGATGGCTCGTCTGAATCTCCGGCGGTGGCATATAAATAACCAGCCGGCCCAATTTCCAGCCGGCCCCCGTTATGGATCCGGTCTCCCGGAATATCATCAAGCAGTACCTCCGTTTCACTCCATTGACTGCTTTCACGTTCCACAGCAACCACTCTGTTAGCGAGTGCCCCATCATTCTGGCGGTACGTGTAGTACGCATAGCCTTTCGAGGAGTAGGCAAAATCTTCGGCCAGTACAAAGCCAAGCAGGCCGCCCTCTCCTTCGTTTACTATTTCATCACTTGCGGCGAGCGGCAGCCGTTCTTTTTCTTCCCCAGTTACTTCGATTACGTCGCCTCCGCGGTTAGTCATATAGTACGTGTCTTCATGAATATTTAACGACCACGGCACGTCGAGGTTTTCCGCCAGCACTTCCACGTTCCAGTCTTCGGTGTCTGCTTCAGAAACTGAACCAGCAGCCTCCCCAGCTTCTTCCGTATTTTCTTCCGGCTCCCCGTCATCTTCCTCCGCGCTGCATCCGGCAAGAAATGCCGGTCCGAAGATCAACAGGCCGATTGTAATTTTTCTGAACGGATAATTTATCATTCCACTTCTCCTTTCATGAAAACAGTACAAGTCTCTAAGTGATCACTTTCTATTATTTTACCACTAATATAAAAAACCACCCGCTCTGCCTTCAAGGCAAAGTGGGTGGTTCAGTAATAGTTTTCAGGGGGAGCGCCTACGCTTCGACCGCGTTTTTCAGTTCTTCCACGTACTGCTGCGCCGTCTGCGCCGCGAGTGACCCGTC
>NZ_JBQOJB010000011.1:0-89518 GCF_054971365.1 Marinococcus salis
GGATGCTTCTTTTTCCCTCAATGGCACAAACAAAGGCCTCCGAAAATCATTTTCGGAGGCCTTTGTCTACAATCTGAAACAGCCGCATCGCCGGCTGTTTTAATTATTTTTCCACTCTGATTTTAAAATAGCGTAGATCATTACGTCCCGTCGTTCGCCCTGAATCAACAGCGACCGGCGGAGTGTGCCTTCGTGCACCATGCCGACTTTTTCCATAACTTTGGCTGAAGCGGTATTTTCAATGAAGCACCGGGCTTCAATACGGTGCAGGCCCATGGCTTCAAAGCCGAAGCGGATAATTTCCCGGGCTGCCTCCGAGCCAAACCCCTGATTCCAATGGTCCGGGGAAAGCGTATAGCCAATTTCTCCGTTAGAATGACCGCGATCCCAATGAACAAAATCGATGGTGCCGATCACTTTCCCGGAATCCTTGCGTTCGATGCCAAACGGCGCCCGGTCGCCGTACTTGTAGGAGTTCATCGTGATATTTAAAAAATCCTTTGTCTCCCCGCGGCTTCTGTGGGCATCCCATAAAACGTTACGGGAGACAAGTGGATTAGAAGCATATTCGTAAATATCCTCAAGATCTGAATAACGCAGGGCCCGGAGGCGAAGCCTTGACGTCTCCAGGGTGGGGAAGGGTCTAAAAGGTGATGTTGATGAATGATGCATAGGCCTTCATCCTTTACTGTAGCGCGCCCTCAAACGGTGCTTATTTCTTTGTTAATTATAGAATAATAAGAAATGCCCGAAATGACAATAGGCACAGAAAGCAGAAAAAAGGCATTCTGCGCAAATACAGAATGCCTCAATGGTTAAACAGGAGAATTTTGTTCAAGCTCTGTGCGTTCTTCTTCAGAAAACACCCGCGAGCGGGTCAAGAATCGTTTGCCTTCCGGTCCTTCAAGGGAAAACATCCCGCCCCGGCCATCGACAACGTCTATAATCAGCTGCGTGTGCTTCCAGTATTCAAACTGATCCTTCGACATATAAAACGGAGCGCCGCCAATATCGCCCATATACATGTCGCTGTTACCGGTTTTAAAATCGCCCTCCGGATAACACATCGGGGCGCTGCCGTCGCAGCAGCCACCGGACTGGTGAAACATTAACGGGCCGTGTCTTTTCGTCAGCTTGTTGATCAGTTCAAGGGCAGCGTCAGTAGCGGTTACACGCTCTACTGCCATAACACTTCCTCCTTTTTAAATGCTCCTGGCCGCCGGATGCTTAAAAGAACCCTTTAGGCTGTTCGCTGTAGCTGACCAGAAGGTTTTTCGTCTGCTGATAATGGTCGAGCATCATTTTATGGTTCTCCCGGCCGATACCTGATTTCTTATAGCCGCCAAACGCTGCGTGTGCCGGGTAATCATGGAAGCAGTTGGTCCATACGCGGCCGGCCTGGAGAGCACGCCCGAACCGGTACGCGGTGTTTATGTCCCGGGACCAGACGCCTGCGCCGAGGCCATATAGCGTATCATTGGCGATTTCCATGGCTTCTTCCTTTGTTTTAAAGGTAGTCACACTCAATACCGGGCCAAAGATTTCCTCCTGAAATACGCGCATTTTGTTGTTTCCTTTAAATATGGTCGGCTGCACGTAATATCCCTGCGAACGGTCTTCGTCGTCCACCTGGGCCGCTTCGCCTCCAACGAGCACTTCTGCGCCTTCCTGTTTCCCAATATCCAAATACGAAAGGATTTTATCCAGCTGTTCCTTGGAAGCCTGGGCTCCCATCATAGTGTCAGTATCAAGCGGATGGCCGACATTGATGGCTTTGACGCGTTCAATGGCACGCTCGATAAATTTGTCATAGATGGATTCCTGAATGAGGGCACGGGACGGACACGTGCACACTTCCCCCTGATTTAAAGCAAACATTACGAACCCTTCGATCGCTTTGTCGAGATACGAGTCGTCTTCGGCCATCACATCTTCGAAGAAAATGTTCGGTGATTTGCCGCCGAGCTCAAGCGTTACTGGAATAATGTTCTCTGACGCGTACTGCATGATCAGGCGGCCGGTGGTTGTTTCACCAGTGAATGCCACTTTGTCGATGCCTTCATGCTGGGCGAGCGGCTTACCGGCTTCGACCCCGAACCCGCTGACTACATTCAGTACCCCCGGCGGAAGAAGATCTTCGACCAGCTCGAGTACCTTATAAATCGAAGCAGGCGTCTGCTCGGCTGGTTTCAGCACAATGCAGTTCCCGGCAGCTAGGGCAGGAGCGATTTTCCAAATGCCCATAAGGATTGGAAAGTTCCAAGGAATAATCTGCCCGACGACGCCAAGCGGCTCGTGAAAATGATAAGCTACTGTATCATCGTCAATTTGGCCAATTGTTCCTTCCTGGGCACGGATGACGCCCGCAAAGTAGCGCAGGTGGTCGATAGCAAGCGGTATATCAGCATTCAGCGTTTCACGTACCGCTTTACCATTTTCCCAGGTCTCGGCAACTGCAAGCATTTCAAGGTTTTCTTCCATCCGGTTCGCCATTTTATTTAAAATATTGGAACGTTCTGTAGTCGAGGTCTTGCCCCAGGCTTCTTTTGCTTTATTTGCTGCCGCTACAGCCGCGTCAACGTCCTCTTTCGTTGACCGGGCGACCTGGCAGAAAACGGTACCGGTGACCGGGCTGACATTGTCGAAATATTCGCCCTGGGCCGGCGCCCTGTATTCGCCTCCAATAAAGTTGTCATACTTGTTTTTAAAATGTACCAGGCTTTCAGGGGTGTTTGGTGCATCGTATCTCATGCAAAATCCTCCTTCGTATTAGAGAAAAATTGGAAACGTTTACACAAGTTCATTATAGCACCAATTAAAAATAATGAAAATATAGAAGTTTAAAAATAAAAAACCCGCCGGTGCCGGCGGGGATTGTTTTAATGAAGGCCTGAGGTAACGTGTTCGATCTCCTGCAGGGTGCTGTCAATTTCGTCAAGCAGGCTGTCTGAAAGCTCAAGCTCTGCCGCTTTTAAATTCTCGTCAAGCTGTTCGGGACGGCTCGCCCCGACGATGGTAGAGCTTACGCCCGGTTTTCGGAGAATCCAGGCAAGAGCAAGCTGGGAAAGCTTAACGCCGAGTTCGTTACGGGCCAAATCCTCCAGTTTCACGACATTTTCAAGAATGCGGTCGTCCATGAAGCGTTCCATCGCAAAATTAATATCTGAATTAGCAGCCCGGCTGTCGGAAGGAGGCTGTTCCCCCGGACGGTACTTGCCGGTTAAGATGCCCTGGGCGAGAGGGGAGAAGACGACCTGGCCGAGTCCTTCCCGTTCGCTGATTGGAAGGACTTCTTTTTCAATGTAGCGCACGAGCATATTGTAGATTGGCTGATTCGACACCGGCCGGTGAAGATTCCGCTTATCGGCCACGTGGGCTGCATCGCTGATTTGGGTGCCGGACCATTCGCTGAATCCGTAATACAATATTTTCCCCTGGCGTACGAGGTCGTCAAGGGCCATCATTGTTTCTTCTAAAGGAGTATCAGGATCATAACGGTGGCATTGGTACAGATCCATATAATCAGTTCCCAGCCGCTGGAGGCTCGCATCGCACTGCTCCATAATATGCTTACGGGAAAGCCCGCGGTCGTTCGGGCCATCTCCCATTGGAAAATACACCTTTGAAGCGAGCACGTAGCTGTCGCGCTTGTAGGAGCTGAGTGCTTTACCTACGACTTTTTCTGCTTCACCTCTGTTATAGACGTTTGCCGTGTCAAAGAAATTAATGCCGTTTTCATAAGCATGCTGAATAATGTTCCCGGCGGTCTGGTCCTCCACGGATGAACCGTAGGTGAGCCAGCTGCCGAGGCCGATTTCACTTACCTTCAAGCCTGAATTGCCCAATCGACGATATTTCATACCAACACGTCCTTTTCATAAGTATAATTCGCTGCGGCAAAAAGACAGGTTACGTGAAGGGTATTCCTCTGTTTAAAGAATTGTAAACAAGCCGGAAACAGATGTTGAAGCAAACAAAAGAAAAACAGGTATGTTATTCTAGGAAAAAAAGCAGGATAAGAGAGGGATGCAGGTGGACTATTACATAACGAGAATGCAGAAGGAGCACTGGCCCGAGGTCCGGGACATATACGAAATGGGCATTATGAGTGAACACGCCACTTTTGAAACGGAGGCACCGTCGTGGGAGCTGTGGTCAGCAACGCACGACCTGGCCTGCCGGCTCGTTGCCATTGACAGCACGACCGAAAAAGTAATCGGCTGGGCCGCACTCGCACCAATTTCCGGAAGGGAAGTATATGAAGGTGTAGGCGAGACGAGTGTCTATATCCACCAGGACGAGCGCGGCCGGGGCGTAGGCGGCACGCTGTTGGAGGCATTGATTGAAAAAGCGGAAGCGGAGGGCTACTGGATGCTTCAGGCCGGCATTTTTCCGGAAAATGACTACAGCCTGCGGATTCACCGGCGTAAAGGCTTCCGTGAAGTAGGCATACGGGAGCGGATCGGCAAGATGCAGGGGCGCTGGCGTGACGTGGTGCTGCTTGAACGCCGCAGCCAGGTGATCGGCGTAGATGAGGAAGACAATTATGATGATTGATCTTCCTCTTTTTTGTAGCGCTCCTTCCACTTTTCGATTGAAGCAATCATGTCATCCATTTCTCTGGTGGTAATTTTCGGGTAGCGGTTTAGGGTTTCCTGCACGTGCCGGGCTTCGGGTGGAAGCGTACGGTTGTCACGGGAGAAAAAGGCAGCTACGGTTCCGGTTACAACACCGATCAGGCCGATGCCGACGATCATCAGAATGCTTGCAATAATTCTGCCGGCTGTTGTCACAGGAATGAAATCCCCGTACCCGACTGTGGTAGTGGTGACAATTGCCCACCAAAGCGCCTCCTCATATGTGTGAAAATCGGGTTCAATCCAGCGCATGGAAAGACTGGCCGCAAACAGAAGCACGCCGACAATAATGACAGCCCTGTCTATATGGTATTTAGAAAAAAACACGTCAAACGGAGAGTGCTTCCGGCTGAAAAGCACAATCAAACGCAGAACTTTTAAGAGACGAACGAGGCGGGCAGCACGGAAAATTTCCCCGAGCGGTAAAATAGCAATCAGCTCCAGCGGGTTGTTTTTAATGTATTTCCATTTGTTGTCGCTTGCAAAAAAACGGACAGTAAAGTCAATAACAAATAATACATAAATAAATATATCGAGTGCCCGGGCCTGGTCCGACGGCAGATCTACCGTCAATGAAAACATTAAAAGAGCGGCAAGGATCAGCTCATAAATTGCTTCAAATGAAATACGCACAGTGTTGCCCCCTTCTACAGCAGTTTAGCCATCATGATTTCGTTAACGTACGTGCCGTGGGCAAAAAGCGAGTCCTGTTTAACTCCTTCTTCCTGAAAGCCAAAATGCTCGTATAGCGCCCGGGCCCCAGTATTGTCCTCTATAACGGTCAGCTCCAGGCGGCGGAGCCTGCGCTCTTTGGCCCATGCTTCGAGATGCCGGAGCAGCCGTTTTCCAACGCCCAGGCGATGGTATGCCGGGAGCAGGCCGATAACAACAGAGGCGGTCCGGCAGTTGCGAATGGTGCTGCCCCCAACGCCCATTGCGTGTCCAACAACTGTACCCGCATCCTCCACGATAAAAAGCACAAGGCGGTCCTTCATAATAAACTCGTTCACCATATGCTGATGCTGGTTGGCCGTTGGCTTGCGCTCTCCCGGCTCCATCAGCATATAAGAAGTTTCATTATCGAGCTGCTGCGTAAACGCCAGGTGATCGTTGGCGTCGGCTGGCTCGATCAGCCGAATCTTCATATGTATCTCTCCGTTCTAAGCTGTTTGCTTCGGGTATTCCTACATTATAGCGTGCGAACAGACGGACGCCAAACCGTTCCTGTGTTACAATTTTGCTGACAGACTAGAATGAACGGAAGGAACGAAATAATGAGTAAGCAAAACAAGCCGGAAGCCCCGGTAGAAAAAAATGAATTAATAGAGACTACAATTGAAGATTTAACTCACGAAGGACACGGGGTAGGGAGAGTCGAAGGATACGCACTATTTATCCCTTACGCTCTGCCTGGCGAACGAATCCAGGCAAAGGTGATTAAAACGAAAAAAGGATATGGCTTTGGAAAGCTGATTACCGTTCTTGAAGAAAGCAGCGAACGGACGGAAGCGCCTTGCCCGATCTACGTAAAATGCGGCGGCTGCCAGCTGCAGCATATGACCTATGAGGCACAGCTCCGTTATAAGCATAAGCAGGTGAAGGACGCGTTCGAACGTATCGGCGGCCTCAACGAAGCAGTGGTCCGCGATACAATCGGGATGGAGGACCCATGGCGCTACCGCAATAAAGCCCAGGTGCCGATCGGTGTGAAAGAAGACGGACGGTTGAAAGCAGGATTTTACCAGAAACGGACGCACAACATCATTGATATGGATGAGTGCATTATTCAGCAGAAAGAAAACGACGGTGCTGTCCAGCAGGTAAAGGATATCGCCAGCCGGTTTGGCATGAGCGCCTACGATGAAGAAAGCGGACGCGGGTTTCTCCGCCACGTCGTAACACGTTATGCACCGACCACCGGCCAGCTGATGATTGTCGTTATCACAAACGGAAAGAAAATCCCGGACGAGCAGGCGTTTATCGAAGCTGTGCGTAATGAAGTAAAGGATACCGCAAGCATCGTTCAAAACGTGAATACGAAGCGCACGAACGTGATCTTTGGCGAAAAAACAAAAACGTTATGGGGCGAAGACTACATTTACGACCACATTGGCGGCGTGAAGTTTGCGATCTCCGCGCGGTCCTTTTACCAGGTGAACCCGGTCCAGACAAAAACGCTGTACGATAAAGCGCTGGAGTATGCGGACCTGCGCGGTCATGAAACGGTTATTGATGCTTACTGCGGCATCGGTACTATTTCCCTGTTCCTCGCAGAAAAAGCCCGTCAGGTGTACGGCGTGGAGGTAGTGCCGCAGGCCGTGAGTGATGCCAAGCGCAACGCCCAGCTGAATCATTTTGATAATGTAACCTTCGCGGCAGGGAAAGCAGAGGAAGTGATGCCGTGGTGGGTCAAAGCAAACGACCTGCGTCCGGACGTCGTTGTGGTGGATCCGCCGCGGAAGGGCTGCGACGAACAGCTGCTTGATACAATGCTTGAGGTAGCGCCTGAACGTATCGTATACGTTTCCTGTAACCCGGCGACACTCGCCCGGGATTTAAAGCACCTCGTGGAAGGCGGCTACGAGGTCGTAGAAGCCCAGCCCGTGGATATGTTCCCGCAGACGACGCACGTGGAAGTAGCCACGAAATTAGTGAAAAAGTAAATTGGGAGCCTGCAGAAAGCACGCCGGCAATTCAACTGGATACCAAAAACAAGGAAGGTCCCGGGCGGGGCCTTCCTTGCTTTATTACTGATTATCTTCCCCAAAAGCTTCCGGCAGCATTTTAAAACCTTCAATCTCTGCGTCCTCTTCAATCTCGATCATAATGCACCGCTTTCCCTGGTAATTGACTTGTCTCACGTATTCAAGATCCTGCGGGCTGATCGCGATGTTGGCGATTTTCGTGTTGATTTTAATGGATTTGGAGTTGTATTTCGGCACGATGCTGCTTGCTTTCAGCTCGTACGTTTCGTTATCGGTCACCCGCTGAAAGGCCGTTTTTACTTTATCGGTCTCCACCTGCTCGCCGCTCTGCTGGAGTACCCGTTCGACGTCTCTATAGTCAAGCGTCGGCGAGGTATCCTCTTCGTTTTCTTCGACGACCCGGTGAATTTCTCCGTAGACGTTCGCAAGCGTGGAAGGATTCACCTGGTCGCCGACCACGTCTCTTACAATATCCTCGAATACCGTTTTGTTTTCTTTGGCCGTGATGATCTCTTCGCCGTTCAGCACGTCCTCAATGAACCGGTAGTCCGGATCATTGGGCTTTGAGGCCGCGTAAAGCACATGATTGACATCGGCGGCCCCGTCGGTCATTGCAGGAAACAAAAAGCCGGCCAGCGGATGTTTAAGATCGATAACTGGATCGGCCTCGACCTTGTATTTGAATTCCTTCTCAATATAGTCGAATTGCATTTCTTTTTGCGGCTCTTCTGTTTTATTAATACTGCAGAGAATAAAAGCATTGGAATACACCGCATCACGGTCACTCGTTTCTGCCTCCTCGTTCCGCTGCTTTGCCGGCTTTAAATAATCGGCACGGATAAAGGTAATAACGGTATCTTTTTCATACGGATGGTCTTCGATCATTTTTTCAGTTATGCGAAGCATCTGTTCCTTCCAGTCTTCAACATTGCGGCTCAAAAGGCCTTTGTGAAGAATGAGCTGGCTGGAGTCTTCAATGTCCCGCTGAAATTTCAGCTCGAATAGCTTTTCATCGAGCTGCCCGGTGAGAACTTTTTTGAAATTGGCCATAAACAGCTCCTGCTGGTCGCTGTCGAGCATTTCGAACGGGTGGCTCTGGTGGTGGTAAACCTCGGTTGTTTCTTTCATTATGTAGACATTAAAAATGTCGGAAATGGTTAGCAGGTCATTGTCTGTTTTTAATTGCCTGCGAAGATCGGCAATGTCTTTTTTATCCATTGGTAGTCCACTCCTGAGCTGTTTGAAGAATTATTAGCTTATTAATTTTAACATATCATAGAGATTCTGATTCCGGTTGGTATAAAAAAGCCCGCTGCATTTAAGCAGCGGGACTCTCGCATTTATCTGTTCGATGGGCTGCCGAAGTGACGGCGGATTTCTTCCCCGTAGTCATCGGTCAGCGTCATGGAGGATTCGTAATCAGGCGAACGTTCTACAGCTTCGCGGCTCACACTGGCAGTGGCACTTTCGTCAATAGCACTGAACTGATTAAACCGTTCCACTGGAACAAGAGAGTGGTCACTTGAAAGGGCACCAGCGGTATCGATTTCGATAAACTGAACACTCCAGTCGTTTGTGTCAAAAACAACGTCAGAAATGGTGCCGATGTTTTCACCGCTCACATCGACATCATAGCCGCGGAGATCCTTCGTACTCTGCAGATAGTAGTCTTCTTTGTTCCGGGCAGCTTCCATTTCATTTTCTTCTGCGCCGGTGACAGCTGTGTCACGTGCAGGACGCGCATTATTATCATCGTCATCCGTCGGGGCAAACGGTCCGCCTACAGGCATGACAGGTCCGGTGCCGGTGCTTCCGGCTGTTGGGATCCAATAAGGCTCCAGGTTGTAATAATTTAACACTGAAGATTCATACGAACGGGAAATAGGTTCATGTTCGTCCGGCTTCGGGCTGTCTTTAATCTGGTCTTTCGAAGCATTCATCTGAATGGCCTGGCCGGCCAGATCCATCCGGTCAATTAGTTTGGGACTGAGCAGAACTTTTCCGCCCACAAACCACGTACGGGTATCAGCAACGATAAATCTAACTTTCCATTCGCCTCTGGAATCAAAATAAACGTCAGAAACCGTTCCAACAGCTTCCTCATTGGTAGCTGAAATCCAAAACGCCTGAAAATCTTTTGTGCGTACGAGCAATTACTGCACCTCCTGAAGAAAATAGTTGCTAATACCCGGCTTATTGCCTGAGAGGGATGTTTTTAAACTAAAGGCTGGCTTGTTTTAAGTTACATGATTACTAAGTCTCGGTTTCAGCGGGGGAAGGGGATTAGACCTAACAGATCGTGAAGGGAAGGGCCAACCTTTGTATCAATTCTCCAAAAGACATTGACTTTGATAATCATTTTCAATTAGTGTATGCACTGTAAATAAGAGCTTGAAACGGAGCTTTTATTTTTTTGAATTAATTGATAATGATTCTCATTATCTGCAAATACCAAATAATGGAGGAGACGATATGCCGGTTGTGAAGGAAGAGTCCCATACCGCATTTGATAATGAATTTCTAACCAACGTTGGTGATCAGGGCAGAATTCTTGAAATGTTAACCCGGACGTCTGCCTATATAGCGGAATTTTTCAAAGAAAGTGAAAGGCCTGTGCCCGCAGCAGGAGAGTCGCAGATGAAGCATTTCTTTCAAGATATAAAGCAGGAACATGCATTTGATAGTGTGCTTGAGGAAGTAATGGAGCATATTATGAAACGCTCTTTAAACATCAGCCACCCTCATGCGATGGCGCATCTGCATTGTCCGCCGCTTTTGTCCGGGGTGTGCGCAGATGTAATTGTAAGTGCTCTAAACCAGTCGATGGATTCCTGGGATCAAAGTCCGGCAGCGACAGCAGTAGAAATAGAAGTAGTGAATTGGCTGTGTGAATTGTACCAGCTGCCTCAAGCTGCTGCGGGAACATTTACGACTGGAGGCACGCAGTCGAATTTTATGGGGCTGCTGCTTGCAAGAGACCAGTACTGCGCAAGGAAATTGTCCCATGATGTAAAAGCCGATGGCCTTCCTTCGGAAGCAGCACGATTTAAAATTTTTTGTTCAGAGGAAGCACACTTCACAGTCAAAAAATCGGCAGTTCAGCTTGGCCTGGGAGAACGGGCAGTAATAGGAGTGCCAGCAGATGAGCATAAAAAGATGAGTACCGAAAAGCTCGAAGCCTTTATTCAGGAGGCAAGGGAAGCCGGTGATCATCCAATTGCTATAGTAGCTACTGCCGGGACTACTGATTTTGGAAGCATTGATCCACTCGAAGATATTTATCATACGGCAGATAAAGAGAATCTGTGGATGCATGTGGACGCAGCGTTTGGCGGGGCGTTAGCGCTCTGCAGTGATCACACTGCCAAACTTGAAGGAATAGAGAACGCAGATTCCCTGGCGGTGGATTTTCATAAACTATTTTATCAGCCGGTCAGCTGCGGGGCCTTTTTGGTTAGGAGCCGGGATAGTTTTCGTTTTATCAGGCATGGGGCGGAGTATTTGAATCCGGAGGATGACAGAGAGCAGGGCTTTACGAACCTTGTGGACTATTCGATGCAGACAACCCGCCGCTTCGATGCACTTAAATTATTGATGACGATCCGTACTGTTGGCACGAAAAAATGGGCGGAAATGATTGGCTATGGGTTAAAACAGGCCGGGTGCCTCGCGGAAAAAATTAACGATGAGCCAGCGCTGCACCTGGTAATGAAGCCGGAAATGAATGCAGTGGTGTTTAAATACGACCCTGAGCATTCCTTTGCAAAATCCGAAGAGGATGAGATCAATAGAGAAATTCAGCAGCAATTATATGCTTCAGGCGAAGCGGTCATTGCCAAAACAAAAATAGATGGCAGGCAGTTTTTAAAATGCACTCTGCTGAATCCTTTAACGACAGAAAAAGATATTGATCATGTAATCGAGGCGGTCATTGAAGCAGGACGGGAAATTGAACTTCTACGAAGGAGGAAAAGTGTTGAATTTTAAACAGAAAGCAGCAGAAGCTTCGATGCAGAGCTTTATCAATTGTTATTTGCGTGAAACCGGAAGCGGCGCCTGGGGAGAAGCGGAATGCCGCGTGGAGCTGTCCCATCAAAAAATTGAACTGATCCTGCCGGTAAAATACCGCTCGTTGACCCACCGGCATATCTTTCATTTTCCGCTTTATTATAAAACCCTGGAAAGCGGCTCCCTCCTTGAGCTTGATTTGCTGACCGCCGGGGCTTTGCTTTTGAAGGAACTTTCGCTTGAATACGGTGATAACGGAGGAGAAGAAGAGATGATGCAGCGGGTGCTGCAGAGCTTTGAGCTCACAGAGTGGCTTTTGGAAGCACGCAAAGAGCAAAAGGGAGAAATCATCTCCCGTTACATTGATTCAGAACAGGCCCTGCTGCTCGGGCATCTACTGCACCCGACCCCTAAAAGCCGTCAGGGAATGGAACGCGAAGAGGAAAGAAACCTGTATTCCCCGGAAACCGGCGGACGTTTTCAGCTGCATTTCTTCCGGGCGCCATCAGAGCAGATAGAGGAAGCATCGATGGAAAAAGAAAGCGCGGCGGCTATCGTAAAAAACGAGCTCCAAAATGCTCCAGAGACAGAGGAATTATTTAAAGAGGACTATTGCCGTTTGGATGATGGCTATGCCCTGCTTCCGGTGCATCCGCTTCAAGCAGAGGCTCTGCTTCGGAAGGGCTCCATTCAGCGGAAAATAGAGCAAGGAGAATTAACGTATCTTGGCCCGGCCGGCCGGAGCTTTACAGCGACTTCCTCGATCCGGACCCTTTACCATGAGCAGTCACCGTATATGCTGAAAGTCTCCATTCCGGTGAAGATTACTAACTCCCTGCGTGTCAACCAAAAAAAGGAAATGGCGCGCGGCGTAGAAGTGGAAAAGCTAATGCGGAGCAGGATTGGAAAAGAGGCATCACAATTTTTCCCGGGGTTTGAAATTGTTCGTGATCCGGCATATATCGCCCTTAAAGGTGAAGAAGAAACAGGCTTTGAAACGATTATCCGGCAAAACCCTTTTCAGGAAACTATGGACGACCAGGTGTCACTGACCGCAGGGCTGGTGCACGATGCTTACGGAGAAGGAAGTATGCTGGGCAATCTGATCCGAAGCCTTGCCCAGGCGGAAAACCGGAGCACTGCCGAAGTAAGCCGGGACTGGTTCCGGCGGTACTTATCAATCTCCCTGCATCCGATGCTTTGGCTGTATATGACCCATGGCATTGCGCTTGAAGCCCACCAGCAGAATTCCGTTGTGCGTTTTACTGGCGGCTATCCGCAGGTGTTTTACTACCGGGACAACCAGGGCTACTATTTTGCACGCTCGAAGGAAGCCCACTTAAAGGAGTACGTACCGGAGCTGAATGCTTCAAGTGATACGGTATGCGCAGATGATATTGCAGACGAGCGCTTTCGTTACTACTTTTTTATCAACCATTTGTTTGGACTGATTAACGGCTTCGGAGCTTCAGAATTGATTGAAGAAGCGGAGCTGCTGCGAATACTTCGCGAGGAGCTTGAAGATGCAGAAAAAGCATTCGGCCGTTCCTCTTTAACCGAAAGCCTTCTTGAACAAGAAACAATCCCTTCCAAGGGTAATCTGCTGACCCGCTTTTTTGATATGGATGAATTGGTCGGCTCCCTTGCGGAACAGTCCGTTTATATTCTTATTTCAAATCCGTTGACCGAAAAGGAGTGCTTGCAGCATGAAAGCCCAGCCATCTAATTCTCATATTTTTACCCGGGAGCCGGACGGGGCTGAAGGTGAACGTATTCAATTCCGTGCAGTTGATGAAACGGCCGACTTTCACATGCTGCACGGCTGGATGCACGAGACCCACGTGGTGCCGTTTTGGCAGCTGAATATGGGTGAAAGTAAGTATCAGACCCATCTGCACAAGGCGCTAAATGACCCCCACCAGACACTTTACATCGGAGAGCTCGACGGGCGCCCCGTCAGCTACTGGGAAGTGTATTGGGCGGCGGATGACATAATTGGTTCCTATTACAGGGCGGAACCGGCAGATCAGGGCGTGCATCTTTTGATTGGGCCTCCGGAAGAAACAGGGAAAGGCTACGCCCTGCCGCTTTTAAAGGCTATGCTTTCGGTGCAGTTCCAATACGCCCGGACTGCCCGGATTATCGCAGAACCCGATATCACCAACGACAAAATGATTCATGTGTTTAAAAAAGCGGGGTTTGAGTCTGTGAAGCCGGTGGATCTGCCAGATAAACGGGGGCTTCTCATGGTTTGCAGACGGGAGATATTTGAAGGAGGTACAGCCGGTGGGAGCTGAAACAGAAGTATATGATGTACTTGGCATAGGCATTGGCCCATTCAACCTGGGCATGGCAGCGCTTGTGGAAAACGTAGCGGAAATCCAGGGCGTATTCCTGGATGAAAATGAAGCGTTTGAGTGGCACGGCGGCATGCTGCTTGATGGCACCAGCCTGCAGGTTCCTTTTCTTGCTGATCTGGTCACGATGGCAGACCCAAAGAGTCCCTACTCCTTTTTGCAGTATTTGCAGGAAAAGGACCGGCTGTATGCTTTTTATTTTTATGAAAAATTTCATATCCCGCGTCTTGAATACAATGACTACTGCCAGTGGGCAGCGGAAAAGCTTTCCTCTTGCCGGTTTGGCCGGCGTGTGACCAATGTATCCTTTTTAGAAGAAGGCAGGCTGTATAAAGTGGAAGCGGTGCGTTCGAATGCTGAGACACCAGAATACTACTATGCCCGGCACATCGTGACGGGCACGGGCACAAAACCGTCGCTTCCTCTCTGGGCAGAAAAAGGAGAAGATGTCTGTCATTCTGCTGATTACCGGTACCGCAGGAAGGAACTGCTTCAAAAAAAGAGCATTACGGTGGCAGGCTCCGGCCAGAGCGCCGCTGAAGTTTTTCTCGATCTGTTGAAGAAGCGGCCTGAGTACGGATACAGGCTGCACTGGTATACAAGGTCTTCAGGATTTTTCCCGATGGAGTATTCCAAGCTCGGGCTGGAGCATTTTTCGCCGGAATATATTAGTTATTTCTACCACCTTGATTCTTACACAAAGGAGCAGCTGCTTCAAAAGCAGAATCTTTTGTATAAAGGGATCAGCGCCGACACGATCGCTGCTGTGTATGACGAGCTTTATGAACAGACGATCGGGGGGGCGAGCGAGGACATCATTCTTCAGGCAAATACGGAAGTGATGAACACGGAGAGAACGCTGGCCGGCAAAATGAAGCTGTTTTTAAAAGAGATTAACTACGGTATGGAATACACCGAAGAAACGGAAGGACTAATCGCGGCTACAGGCTATCAGCCGTCTCCGCAGCCGTTTTTAAGAGGTATTGAAGCAAGCCTGTGGCGTGATAATCACGGGCGTCTGCAGATTGATGAAAAGTACCGCGCTGTACAGACTGAAAAGAACCATCATGTGTTTATTCAAAACGGGGAAATGCACACGCACGGCGTTGGAGCTCCGGATCTTGGGCTTGGAGCGCATCGGAATGCGGTCATCATTAATCAAATCGCGGATCGGGAAGTTTATCCTGTCCGTTCTAAAAATGTTTTTCAGCAATTTGAAAGAGAAAAGACCGGGGTTTTCGCGTAAACCTGTAAGCCTAATCTTAAAAAGAAGGGAAGAAAGCAGATGAATCCATATACGGCTGAATCCTTTGGAGCCGTCCAACAGCGGCACTGGGAGGAAGCGAACCAGCGGTTAACAGCGAAGATGCTGCAGGAATTTTTGTATGAAGCTATTATAGAAGCAGAGATTGTAAAAGAAGGATCCCCTCAAATGCTTCAAGTAGAAGCGTCTGGAGCGGTTTATACATTTTCTGCACGCAAGCGGCTTTTTGACAGTGTCTACGTGTACCCGGAAAGCATTGTAAAAAAAGAACACGATATGGAAGTACCTGTGCGGGCAGATGCTTTTCTGCTTGAACTTCAGCAAATGGCACCAATCTCGAGTGAGACCGCCGGCCATTTACTGAAAGAATATTATCATACCCTGACCGCAGACTGCCATTTGCTGGACAAACAAACGACAGCTGCCGAGCTTGCGGAAATGGATTATTTGCAGCTTGAAGGAGAAATGGGCGGGCATCCATGGATCACTTACAATAAAGGCCGCATTGGCTTCAGCTTTCAGGATTACCTTTCTTATGCTCCTGAACACAAGCAGGAGGTTCGTTTGTTCTGGATAGCGGTCCATCAGGAAGCAGCTTCGTTTCAAACGGTACACGCTGATGGCTATCATCGTTTAATAGAAGAGGAATTGAGTGGAACCGAACGGGAGCATTTTAGCGATCTTATCAACCGGGCTGGGCGAGAGCCGGAGGACTATTATTACATGCCGGTGCATACCTGGCAGTGGGACAATCACATTGTGACGCTTTACGCTGAGTATATTGCCAGAGGATGGATCATTCCACTGGATTATGCGGAGGATACGTACCTGCCCCAGCAATCAATCCGCACGTTCGTAAATACAGAGCATAAAACAAAAAAACATGTAAAGCTTCCGGTCAGTATTTTGAATACGCTGGTGTACCGGGGGCTTCCCAGTGAGCGGACCATGGCGGCCCCGGAAGTGACGAAGTGGATTCAGACGGTCAGAGACGAGGATTCGTTCCTGAGGAATACGTGCAGGGTGGGGCTCCTCGGGGAAACAGAGACGATCGATGTGCCGCACCCTGCGTTTCACCATCTGCAGGGAGTGCCGTATCAGTATACAGAAATGCTTGGGGCTGTCTGGAGAGAAAGTATTTATATGGATGTGGAAGAGGACGAAAAACCAGTAACGCTGGCGGCCCTTCTGCACGAGGATGCGAATGGAAAGCCTCTGGTGCTCGAATACGTGGAGCGGTCGGGATTAAGTACAGAAGCCTGGATTAAACAGCTGTTTGATGCCGTGCTTCCTCCGCTGCTGCATTACATGTATAAATACGGCACCGTTTTTTCGCCACACGGCCAGAATACGATCGTGGTGTTAAAGAACTACAAGCCGCACCGGCTTATTATGAAAGACTTTGTGGATGACGTAAATGTGAGCGATCAGCAGCTGCCGGAGCTCAAAGGCTTGCCGGCCCGGCTGAAACAGGTTTTACGCTGCGAACCGCCGGAAGGACTCGTGCAGTTTATCTTCACGGGGCTGTTTATCTGCCATTTCCGCTACCTGTCGGATCTGCTTGACCGGGAAAACTTACTTGCAGAGCATACATTCTGGAAAATGATAGTTGAAACAATTGAAGCGTATCAAAAACGTTTTCCGGAGCTTGCTGAACGTTTCCAGCTTTTTAACCTTTTTCAGCCAGCCATGGTGAAGCTTTGCCTGAATCGGAACCGCATGCTTGATTACGGGTACGGAGACGATGGTGATCGGCCGCACGCTTCAGAGCATGGATTCGTTGAAAACGCGCTATATATGGTTCGCGTACCTTACACTTAAGCCAGGGAAGCTCCCTGGCTTTTTGTATGAAAAAATATAATAAGTATGCATTTATATCATACTAAAGACATATGGATTGTTTGAGCGGAAGAAAAGTATTATAATAATTCTAATGTGCAAGTCACCCCACAATCAATCTAAATGTTGGAGGAACATAAATTGCAAAAAGAGTATAGCCTGGATTCGACTGAATTTCCGTCGCTTAAATCCGTTTCGCAGAAAATATTTGATATTATAGCAGATCAGCTTGATGTTAATACAGCTTACATCACCAAACGAGGCAACAATGAAATGACTGTTATCAGCACGTTTAATAAGAAAGAAGAGATTATTCCAGAAGGCTATTCGGTAAAATATAGCGACACATATTGCAGAAAGATCATTATGAATGAAGAAGATGCTTTCTGTACCGAGAACTTGACCAGAGACGTCATGACAAAGGAGCTGGAGGTCACCTCCCAGCTTCAGATGAAAGGCTTCCTCGGCGTCACGCTGACCGACCTGGATGGTAACGTATTCGGTACCTTGTGCGTCATGGATCCGGAAGAGAAAATATTCAGCCAGGAGGACGTGGATTACTTAAAAGCTATGGGGGATGTGCTTGCCCATATCATCGAACTCGACCATACACAGTACAATCTCGGTTTTTTGAATGTGCCGATCATTCCGGTCCGCACTGGCATATCTATACTCCCGGTCCAGGGCATCATTGATGAAAAACGGGCGGATATTATCACCCGGACTGTTCTGGAGTACGCGGCGAACCAAAAAATTGAACACCTTGTAATTGATCTGTCCGGGCTGGTAATTGTGGATGGTGAATTTCCACACGTGTTTATTAACGTCATTCACGCCCTGAAGTTGATGGGGGTTAACATTTTACTCACAGGTATATCCCCGGCGATCGCCCAGCACGAATTAAGCAATAATGAAATTTTAAAAATGAACATCCATATTTCAAGAAATCTTGAAGCTGCATTGGAGCATATTGGTTTCCATCTCCAGTCTCAATGAAGCCGGTGTCCACACCGGTTTTTTTGCTATCAAAGGTATTGTTGGCGTTTTCCCGTAAATAAATCTATAAAGACAGCATCTCATGGATTTCTTCTTTAATCATGCTCCAGGCCTCTGTCTGGATATCAGTAAGCATAAAATGCTCTGCGTCGGGAAGCTCAAGATACTTGATGGGCCGGTAGCCGATTTTTGCCGCCTGGTTATATTGGGCGCTGATGCCAACAGGTACGTTCACATCGAGCGCTCCGTGCACGAGTATCTGGGGGACATCAATAGGAATCAGGTCAAACGGCGACGTCTCAGTATAGCGCTCAGGAAATTCATCCGGGGAGCCGCCGAGCAGATCTGCGACAGGGTCCATGGGTTCCTGGGCGTTTGTGATTTTGTTGCGGTAATCGTGTATCTCGTGCATGAGGTGCATATCAAGCACACCGGCGAGACTCACAGCCCCGTACATGGATAACGGTTCAGCGAAATGGGATAATTCGCTGGTAGCCGGCAGGAATGGCCGGGCAGCGAGCCACAAGGCGAGCTGTCCCCCTGCGGAATGGCCAATAGAAAATATCCGCCGAACGTCGATAGGGTGAATGGCTGCGAGCTCACGTACGTAGTCTGCAGCCCTGCCAACATCATTAAACGTACCGGGCCAGCCACCTCCTTCATGGCCGATGCGACGGTATTCAATGTTCCATGTGGCGATGCCCTCCCGGGTTAAATCCTCTGCCACGTCCTGAATAATATCAAGGCCGAATGGCTTTTTCCAAAACCCGCCGTGAATAACCACAGCTAAAGGAAAAGGCCCTTCACCTTCCGGAATGCGAAGATCCCCGAATTGTTCTGTATGCTTACCGTAATAAATTCGTTCCATATTTTTCCCTCCTGTTCTCCTTTTATCATACCTGCTTTTGGTACAATAGATAATAGAAAATGCTGAGGAGGAGAGACGTGAGAATAAAAACGTTTTACGCCATAAGCGATAAAGGGCTTGACAGGAGGTGAACGCTTTTCTGGACGACGCAGGCATTGAAGTAACGGATATTCAGTTTGAAATGAATTTCTTTTATTTCAGCGCGATGGTCGTATATCGGGATAACCAGGAAATAAATGGAGGGTAACTATGCAGTCATTAGTAAAAGCAATTGAAGGGGAGCAGCTGTATCTGCGTCCATATACGAAAGAAGAAGTACCAGCTTTGTATGAAGCATTTAACAATAATCAGATTGCCCGCCAGTTTACAGGAACGAATCATATTTATACGCTGGAGGATGTAGAGCGCTACATTGAAGGGGGCGATGCCCACGCAGATGTCCGCCTCGGCATTTTCATGCAGGGAAATGATCAATTAATCGGAGACACTTCGTTTATTGACATCGACACGCCGGCAAGCCGCCAGGCAAGGTTTCAAATGGTCGTTTTTGACGATTATATAGGACAGCGTTTCGGCACAGAAGCAACCAAGCTGATGCTTGAATATGGGTTTGGGAAATTGAATTTCCACCGGATTGAGCTCGAAGTCTTCTCGTTTAACACCCGCGCGATTCATGTATACGAAAAGCTTGGATTTGTGCACGAAGGAATGAAGCGTGAGTGCCGTTACTACGATCATCAGTACTACCACGCTGTGATAATGAGCATACTTGAACAGGAATACCGGGAAAAGTATCGCTAAGCCGCCTGCAGCCAGGCGGTTTTTCACTTTATGAAACCCAGCGGGAAAATAATTATTCAATGAAGGTGACAATGTGAAAGAAATTTACAGTAGCGTGGTGCAGTTTCGCGGCACCCATTACGAATTTGGCAAATACCAGGGAGAACACCTCGCCGGGTCATTGTCTGTCGAAAACCGGGACAAGCAATGGAAAATACGCAAGCCCCGGTTTCAAGTGGACATAAAGGAAACCAAAGAAATGTTTATGAATCTGGCGCCCGGCATCTGGGAAGAGCTTGAAGGTCTGCAGGACGGCTTAAAGTGGGATATGGAAAAAATTATTATGCATTTTTCCGGCTATCGTCTTGAAATACCTAAATCAGGCTGCTCTATTATGACAGGGGATAATTATCTGGTTCGTAATTATGACTATCACCCAAAAACCTACGAGGGCAGGTACACGTTGTTTCAGCCGACGGATCAGGGCTATGCAATGGTTGGCCCTTCGCAGCGGGTAACCGGCCGGATGGACGGAATGAACGAAAAACAGCTTGCAATGGGCTATAATTTTATGCACCGGAAAAAGCCGGGAGATGGATTTATCTGCTCAATGATTGGGCGCCTAATATTAGAGGTGTGTGCTTCTGTGGAGGAAGCTGTCGACATGCTGAAGGAAATACCGCACCGCCACTCGTTCAGCTACGTGGTGCAGGACATGAAGGGAACCTCTCAAGTTGTGGAGGCATCGCCGCGTGGAGTGATTGCACGGGAAGACCATGCATGCACCAACCACTTTGAAAAAATGCCGGAAGAGAACCGTCATTATCTGGTGGACTCAAAAGCCCGCCAGGCGGTGATGAAGCAGGAAAAGCAAACAGCTCCTTCGGCGGAACAAGCGTACCGGCTGCTGAACAATACCGAAGGCGGCGTTTTTTCGGATAATTACCATAGCTGGGCGGGCACCATTCACACATCCGGCTATCTTTTGCGGGAACAAAAAGCGTGGTTCGCGCTCGGAGGCGACCAAAAGCCGTATGAAATCGATTTTTCCCGCTGGCTAAAAGGTGAAGATGTACCTGAGAAGTATATGTACGGCCAGGTGGATACCGGCATGAAGTTTCTTCATATGGACCAGAACGTAAAATAAACCGGCACCTGGCCGGTTTATTTTTTATATACGGGCGTCCCAGTTTTTCTGTTCCTCCTGCTTCATCTGGTCTTCGGCCTCCTGGGGATATGCTGTGCGGAAGGCATGATGATCTGCTTCCACCACTTCGACCATTTTCGCAATCATGTCATCAGGATCAAACTGGCTGTCGAGAATTTGTTCCATTTCGCCGATCGACTTTTCAGGCGTGAAATTTTTCTTAGGATCGTACCATTTCCATTTTTCTTCAAACATCCGGTCATTAAAGCCGGTTTCATACGGACCGGGATTGATGGTTGCTACCTGGACGTTAAATTCTTCAAGCTCTGCCTTCATCGCCTTGGCGATAGCCTCAATGGCATGCTTGGTGGAGGCGTAAGCAGCAAGGTAAGGCATGCCTACTATGCCGGCAATGGAGCTAAGAAAGATTATTTTGCCCCGGCCTTTTTCCACGAATTTTTTTGCGGCGATCTGGGCGTTTTCGAGCGTACTGAATACGTTGGTTTCGAAAATATCGCGAACGCGGTCAACTGGTATTTCAGCTATCGGCCCGCCTTCACCAATGGCTGCGTTTGCAACGAAAATATCGTAGTCATAGTCAGCGACCAGTTCCTGGTCCCGTTTGTTGGTAATATCAAGCTTAATTACTTCAAGATTTACTCCTGCTGCTTCTGCTTCCTCCCGCAGACTGGTAATCTGCGCCATTATCTCGACTGCTGCAATTACGTGGTGGCCCTTTTTAGCCAGCCCAAGTGCTGTGCCGTTTCCAAGCCCTGTACCGGCACCGGTAATAAATATTGTTTTACTCATGAATCGTATGCCCCCTTATGGAAATCATGGTAGTAATGAGCCGTTCCCGTTTGGGTGAAAAGCGAAACGCTCCTTGGGCCGGATACATTGCGGTCAGCTTCAGCTGTGTGAAAGGGAATGCGCAGGCTCCCGGCGAATTACCTACTAAGGGTGTTCAGCACTTATGAAATTTTAATATCGGAGGCTGATTATATGAATAGAATTAATCTGATTACCCTTGGGGTCAGGAACATGACTGTTTCCGTGCAATTTTACCGGGATGGACTCGGCTTTGAAACTAATACAGAAGAGGACGCCCCGGGCATTGTTTTTTTTAATAACGAAGGCACTAAGCTGGCGCTTTATCCACTAAAGGAGCTGGCGAAAGAAACGGGGGAGAAAGTAGAGGACCCGGGCCGGGGTTTTTCAGGAATGACTCTTGCATATAATGCCAAGTCTGTTGAAGAAGTGGATGCCATTATTCAGCAGGCTGCCTCTGCAGGCGGAAGGGTGGCAAAAGAACCGGAATGGGTATTCTGGGGAGGTTATAGTGGTTATTTTAAAGATCCGGATGGTTACATTTGGGAAGCGGCATATGCAGAATTTTGGAAGTTTGATGAGCAGAATATGCTGATTTTAGAATAAAGGAGAAGATAGAATGTTTTCATATAACATTACGGAACGTTTGGAGCTCTTGCTGCTCCAAAAAGAGCATGCAGAAGAGCTGTTTGCCCTGATCGATAACAATCGCCAACACTTAAAAGAATGGATGAATTGGGTGGATCGTGTCCAATCGGTGCATGATACCACCGCCAGCATCGAAAAAACGCTCCAGCAGGCAGCTGAGGGAGGAGGATTCCGAGCAGGTTTAATATTTGATGGAAAGCTGGCGGGCATTATTAATTACCATGAAATAGACTGGGGAAACAAAAAAACAAGCCTCGGCTACTGGCTCGGGAAGGAATATGAAGGAAGAGGCCTCATGACTCAGGCGGTTCAGGCTTTTACAAAGTATGCTTTTAACAGTATGGGCCTGCACCGGGTGGAAATCCGCTGCGCAGAAGAAAATAAAAAAAGCAGGGCTGTCCCCGAAAAACTGGATTTTAAAATGGAAGGGGTCTTAATAGAATCGGAACGCCTCCGGGAAGGCTATGTAAACCAGGTAGTCTATGGGTTGGTCAATGCAGAATAGAACCAGTGAAGTGACTTCCGGGAACTATCGGTGTTTACTTATCGGTGAATCGAGGTAAAAAGGGTAAGCGTCCACTAAGAGAGCAGCGAAACCAGTGCTGTGAGGAAGGCAAAACACTTTTGACGAAAAAAGTATTTTCAACAGAGCCGGTAATCGGGTAAAGAGAGAGTAGAAAATACTGGAGGGATACAAATGATTACGGCAGAACAGGAAAAAACATTAAAAAACCAGCTTTTAGAAATGAAAGAAGAAAATAAAGAAAAAATTGAAGTTGAAGAAACAAGGGACGAAAATAATAATACAGAAACGATCGGTGAACTGTCGGAGTACAGTAACCATCCAGGCGACCAGGGCACCGAACTGCATGAAATGGAAAAAGATGCAGCATTGAACAATCAGGCGCGCGAACAGCTCGAAAATATCGATCATGCCCTTGAAGCAATGAAAAACGGAAATTACGGCAAGTGTGAAATTTGCGGCAGGGAGATTCCATACGAACGGCTTGAAATTGTTCCCGAAACGATGCGGTGTGTAGATCATGCGAGCAGTGACAAACCCGAGCAGGACCACCCGGTGGAAGAAGATGTAGTCAACCCGGGGCCAGAACGTGAGCAGCGGCAGGAGGAAAATGTAGCTTTCGATAAAGAAGATGCGTGGGAAGCAGTAAGTGAGCACAGTACCTCCCAAACGCCGTCCGACGATCCGGAAATGACCGGCTACACAAGTGAACAAGAAGAAGAGGAGGAAGAAGAAGGACGGGTGGAAAAAGTAGAAGACGCCTCCGTTGCCGACATGGAAGGAGAAGATACAGGCAATACCGCCGACCAGAAAGAACAGTGGCAGGGAAGCCGGAATTCTGCTGAAGAAAGAAAAAAACAGGAAAAAAACTCGCAGGACAAAAAATAAAGCAGATAAACCAAGGGGCTGTCCCAAAAATAGGACAGCCCCTTTCCTGTGCGCAAAAAAAGAAAGAAACCATCCTTCGATGATATGGTTAAGTCACGACACTCTCCATACGACAAGGATGATTTCTTATGTTTACCGATGATAACACACAGCGTTTCCCGATTCCAATGCGTTTAGAACCCATGATCCCCGAGGGGGATCTGGTCCGGATCGTCAACGACACCATTGATCGGCTGGCCGAGCGGTTTGCGAGTCCCCAACCTTCTTCGGCGGGACGCCCGGCCTATCCACCTCCAACCATGACCAAAATCGTCATCTATGCCTATGCCCGGGAATGGTATTCGGCCCGGGCGATCGAACAGGCCCTGCAGGAAAATCTCCGCATGATGTGGCTGGCCGGGGGCCGGACGCCCAACTTCCGGACCATCAACCGATTTCGCTCGGAACAGATGCAGGAACGCATCACGCCGCTCTTTCACCACGTGGTTCAGGAACTGCTCGACGAGCAGTTGATCACCGGGGAGCATTATTTTCTGGACGGGACCAAAATCGAAGCGGATGCCAACCGGTATACGTTTGTGTGGCGCAAGTCCACCGTCCGGTATGACCAGCGCCTCTAGGAGAAATTGGCGGTGCTCTGGCAGGAAGTGGCCCCTTTTCTTTCCTTGCCCGACGGGCAGGAACGGATCGACGCCGATACCCTCCGGGCGGTGGCGGTCCAGATGGCCGGACGCCAGGAGAAGGCCGGGCAGCGTCAGGCCGACGCGGCATCTCCCGAGGAGCGCCGGGAAGCTAAAGCCGAGGAAAAGTGGTGGCGAAAGCGTCACCGTCAGATCGAGCGGGATTATCTGCCGCGACTGGTCAAATACGAGCGGTACCTGGCGACCTTCGATGGGCGGAACAGCTTTTCGAAAACCGATCCGGATGCCACGTTTATGCGGATGAAAGACGACCACATGGGGAACGGCCAGCTGAAACCGGGGTACAATATCCAGATGGGCACGGAAAACCAGTACATTGTCGGCTATACGGTGCACCCCAACCCGACGGATACCCGGTGTTTGCTTCCGCATCTGACGATGCTGGATGAGCGGCCCCTCCCGTTTCCGGGCCAAATCATTGCCGATGCCGGGTATGGCAGTGAACCCAACTACCTGACCCTGATCGAGGAAGGCCTTCCGTTTTTGATTCCATACCCACGCATGCGCCGGGAGCAGACCCGGGCCTTTCAGCGGGCCATCCATCCGGTGCAGAACTGGACCTATGACGAACAGAACGACATGTACTGGTGCCCGAACCACCGAAAAGTGCGGTTTCAAGCCTACGAGCGGCGCACCGACCGCTATGGCTACCAGCGGGACTTCAAGCGGTATGAAAGCGAAGACTGCAGCGACTGTCCGTTGAAACCCCAGTGCACCACCACCGAGGGCAACCGGCAGGTTCGCATCAACCCGGTCTATGAAGAGGGCAAGGCGATCGCCCGCCGGGCGTTAACGAGTGACGAGGGAGCATCCACCTATGCCCGGCGCAAGATCGAAGCCGAAAGTGTGTTTGGGCACTTGAAAGCGAACCGCCGCTTTCGCCGGTTTGCCCTCCGGGGCACTGCCAAGGTGACCACGGAATTTGGATTGTTAGCCGTCGCCCATAACCTACGAAAAAAAGCGGAAACCACGAAAAAAGAAGCCGGAGAATCATCTCCAGCTTCCGTTTAAAAGAGCCATCATTCGATTTTTGGGACAGCCCCTTGGTTCATAAGAATGGCCGTTTGGGGACCAAAATATTAATTTACCAGGCTGTTTCCTTTCATGCTCATTATTTTACTGCGCAGGTAATTATGATAAGGGTATTCAAAAGCCCCGACGATAACCCCGGCAATCACAGCTCCTACCCATGTTTCCGCGCTGGTGCCAGTGAAAATCAGAACAGTCAGCAATACTAATACAAATACGAGGCCGATATCTGCAAGCACAGCCGTAGGATTTTTCACACGGGGGATCATCATTAAGTCGCCCCCGTAAGAAAGAAGAGTGAGCACGACAGCTAACAAAACGATAGTCCAGCCGGGCAGAAGTGAAAGTACAGCACCGAGCAGCAGGCCAAGCGAAACAGCCATCGCAACAAACTTAATAAAAAGTGGAAGTAAATGTGGCAAATGGTTCACCTCCTAATATGAGATCAGCCGGAGACTGCAGCGTATAAAAAATAAAAAAACCGGAAAAGAGTAGTCTCTTTTCCGGCTCACGGGTTAGCTTTAATTCCAACCGTTTTCACCGACAGTGTATTCATCTGGGTCTCCAGCTTCATAATATGGTTCTGGTATACTTAATAACCGTTAAACAGTAAAATGAAACGTGACAACCCTCACGTTTTAAATTGACAGCGTTTTCTTTTCGTGCTAAAGTTTTTTTTAAGTTAATAAATTGGGCTGAGTCGAATGAAAGCCGCACACTAATTAGCTCTGCATGGGCAAAGTGTGCGGTTTTTTAGTCGTTTTAAGGCGATGAAACGGCTTTTGATACTTATGTCTGTAAATTACAAACGCTTACAAGGGAGCTGGAAAGATGTCGATATACTTAGCGGAAGTCATCGGTACGATGATACTTATTATTTTTGGCGGAGGAGTTGTGGCAAATGTTAACTTAAACAAATCAAAAGCTGAAGGTGGAGGCTGGATTGTTATAGCGCTTGGCTGGGCGTTTGCTGTAGCAATGGGAGTGTACGCTGTGGGCCAGTTTTCCGGCGCGCATTTGAATCCAGCTGTTACTCTTGGTTTTGCTTCTATTGGTGCTTTCCCGTGGGCGGATGTGCCCGGCTATATCGTGTCTCAAATTATAGGGGCGGGACTTGGCGGAGCCGTTGTCTACTGGCATTTCCTTGGACACTGGAAGGAAACAGAGAACGCTGATGTGAAGCTGGCGGCGTTTTCGACAGACCCAGCGATTCCTAACCGATTTGCGAACTTTTTAAGTGAGTTTATCGCGACAGCCGTATTTTTACTCGTATTAAACAGTATAGGAGCAAACGAGTTCACGGAAGGCCTGAACCCGCTTATTGTCGGTTTTCTTGTAGGTGCTATCGGGCTGTCGCTCGGCGGCACGACTGGTTACGCGATCAACCCGGCCAGGGATTTAGGTCCGCGTATTGCTCACGCCCTGCTGCCTATTGCAGGTAAACGGGATTCCAACTGGCCATACGCCTGGATTCCGGTTGCTGCACCCGCGCTTGGCGGTATTTTTGGCTCACTTGTTTACCGGGCCGGCTTTTTAGGAGAGGGCTATGGCGTACTGGCACTATTCAGTATTGTGGTCCTTATCGTCCTCGGCGCACTCTACACCACGAATAAAAGAGCTACAAAAGTCAGCAATCCGGACGTGAAAAACTAATTACCGTAAACTGCAATCTCCATCCACGGAGCATTGCAGTTTTTTATTGATTGTAGGGGAAAAGAAGCGGAAGTAACAGTAATAAATAAGACAACGATAATTAAAAATTTGTAAAAATATGTAACTACTCATGTGTAACCTGCGGGTTGTTCTGTCGACTAATCCCAGGAAAGGCACGTATTTAGAACCTACAGGATAAGTCCAACGCTTTTAAATATATGGAGGATAAAATGAAAAAATCAAAAGGAAGTGTGCGGCTGCATGCGCCCGCAGGGATTTACGAAGGCTGTTTATACAAACATGTCCAGGAGTATCTAGGAATAAAATACGCAGAAGCGGAGCGGTTCAAAAAACCGGAACGCTTAGGCGGAGCGATGAAAGTATATAATGCAGCAGAGTACGGGCCCGCCTGCCCGCAGTCCGTGGAAGGTCTTAAAAAGGGGAGGGAATCGGAGGACTGCCTGCACTTAAATATTTGGAGACCGGATGAAGAGCCGGGACACCGGCGGCCGGTGATGGTATTTATTCACGGTGGGGGATTTAATAGCGGCTCGAACCGGGAGGCGTTATATGACGGAAAATCTCTGGCTGCCCGGGGAGAAGTCGTAATGGTCAGCATTAATTACCGGCTTGGCATATTTGGCTTTTTGGATGCCGAAAGTATATGCGGGCCGGAAAAAGCCTACATGAAAAATCTCGGCCTGCTTGACCAGATAGAAGCACTCCGGTGGGTGCAGGAAAATATTGAAAGCTTTGGCGGAGATGCCGGTAACGTCACTATCTTCGGAGAATCTGCGGGCAGTATCAGCGTAACAGCGCTTCTTGCAGCTCCTGCTGCCCGGGGGCTTTTTCAGAAAGTAATTGCTCAAAGCGGGGTGATTACCGGGCTTGGCCGTTCGGTTGAGGACGCGGCAAATATTTCCGACCAGCTCATCTATAAGCTCGGCCTGCATTCCATGAATGATATTTGCACCATTCCGGCGGAAAGCCTGGTAAAAACCACTGTTTCATTTGTAAACAAAAACTTCACCTCCAACGGCCCGTACAATGGGTCAAGGATGTTTGCCCCAACGACTGATGGAGAAATTATTCCGTTTGACGTAAAGCGGGCTATTCAGGAAAACGCAGGAAAAGTACAGCTGCTTCACGGCTCAAACGCCAACGAAATGCATTTTTTTAAGCTGTTGATTCCGGAGCTGCGACAGAAACATTCAGTAGCTACATACGTATTATTTTATCTTCGAAAATACGGGCATATGTCAGAGGAAACCACAATGGCGGTTTACCAGGACTATAAGGAAAGATATCCGAAATGGAGCCGCTCGAAGATTTTTATGCAAATGTTTACAGACCGGGCATTCCGCCTTTATCACACGGAACTGAGCGAGCTTTATTCTAAAGCAGGAGGCAAAGTGTACCAGTACCGCTTCAGCGTGGAAGCCCGCTGGTTGAAAGCCTGTCATGGCCTGGAGCTGGGATATTTGTTTAACACAGTTAAAACAGCCTTTTCCTTTCGGAACCGCACGCTGCTCGGAATAAACGAAAACCCGGGGCTCACCCGACGCATGCAGGACGCCTGGGTGCGTTTCGCAAGTGAGGGAAATCCCGGGCACGCTGGAATCCCGGAATGGAAGCAGTATACAAAGGAACGGCCGGAGACGATGATTATTGGGAAGAAGTGGGTGCCTAGGCGTCATGATCATGCGGAGGATGATTTTGCGTGGAAAGCCCGGGTGCCTGAAACATACGCACAGCGTTCCGCTTATAGAAGCTACTAATACGCGTATGCTATACTAATACAAAACGTAATGCGGACTTTCCCAAAGTCCGCATTTTACATAGTACAGATAGTTTGATGACAGAGGAGAGCGTCGAGATGAAAGCCCCAACAATAAAAACGCATTACCGGACACCGGTCCAGCAGTTAAAAAAGAGACAATCCCCGTGGAAGGAAAAGCAGTACAGCTGCCGGGCAAAGGAATGGCTTGGAGATGACTATGGAATAACGATTCGCATTGAAATTGGCAATGACCGGCTGCCAAAGCGTATTGAAGAAGAGTACTCTTTTATTGAATGGGCGTCGGGACCGGAATGGGAAAACCGGATCAGGGTGCCGCTTCGTTTTTTTGCGGCAGATACGCGAAACGGACGGAGTTTTTCGACATTTGAAGGCTTTGTGCCGTACGTCCTGTTCGAGAAGCTGGACACCGCTGTGCCATTTAAAGCCATCGGATTTGCCGTGCTTTCAAGCCGCCAGGAAGGCATTCGTTTTCGTCTGAAAACGGGACGGAGCGGGACGACCTGGCTGCAGAAGGGAACGATTGGTGTAAATGAGAAGGGTTGGCTGTTCAGGCCGGTGGTCAACAAATTTAACAACCTGGAACTGAGGGTTACCAGGCCGTCCGGAAAAAAAGTTAAACTTTTCCCGGCGTACTTGATGGATGTAGAAAAAGTCAGCATCGGGTGGAAGCTGCTCGGTACGGCTCCCAGGCATCTGCTTGAAGCAAACGGCTGGCAGTCAAAGCTTCAGCTGATACTGAAAAAGCGCGGAGAATCCCAGAAATATTACTACCCTGTTGAATGGGAGAGCGATAAATGGTGGTCGGCAGTCGTTGAGCTTGATCCTTCAAGCCATTTCACAGGGGTATGGGATTTTTATATCGCAGATGGCGGTGATAAACCATTATGGAGGCACCGTCTTCATATGCCAGCTAAAGATATAGCAAAAGCATCCAAATGGTATGCCCCGCACTATGAAAAAGGAGCAGTCAGCTTCCGGCTGTACCGCACCCAGAATTATTCAGCTTCAATCATGATTCAGACGGAAAACGTTAAGCTGTATACGGTGCGGGCAAGCTACGAGCAGGGAAGCATTCACTTCCGGGGTACGCTTTACTGGAACCGCTATACTCCGGATGCCTGGCAGCTCGTCTGGAAAAACCGGGACACCAACGAAGAGGCTGTTGTGCCTGTGCATATGTATAAGCTTCATTCCAAACGGGCGCAATACGTCTTTCACGGCGAAGTGATGGATTTATTTAAAAATGAAGCAGGCACAGGGGGGGCGCCCTACCGGCTCGGTCGATCCGATCTCTATCTCCGTGTGAGAAGCGATGAAGAGGATATTGACTACCGGCTGCGTTCCAATAATAGAAAACTTGTGAAAAATACAAAGCACGAATGGTATCATCAGAATAAAATTTATCGTCACCAGTTTTACCGTACAACAAGCAAACGTGTTGCTTTCTCCATTGATGAAATCGATATTGCCAAGGACATTACATCGATGAAGGTAAAGAACGGGAAATTCATTATTGAAGGGCAGGCTCGTTTTACAACACTAACACGTAATCTGCGGCCAAGGCAGCAAGCATCTGTAGTAGTGAAAAACCGGAAAACAAAAGAGGAGCATCACTTTTCTATCAAAAGCCAACACCTGAAAAATAACTGGATACAATTTGAAGCGGAAGCGGCTTTTGAAGATTTTCGGTGGCTCCACAGTGACAAAGCCGTTTTGGATTTGCATATTCGTCTGCATGCCGGGGAATTCATGCACGAACGAAAGCTTGGGAAAAAAGATTTTGTTTATTATAAAGATGAAATTCTGCATTCCTATGTGCTTGAAGAAGGAGAGCAGGCAATTTCCTGGTACGTTACCTACACCCCGAGAGGCAATGTAAAAATTGAAACAATAACATATCCGCGCAGGCAATTTCTAAAGCTGCAGGAGGAAAATGAAAAGATGAAAAAAGCCGGGGCACAATCCAGAGTCTGGGTGGTGGGAGAGCGTCCCGACACCGCGCAGGATACAGGATATCATTTCTTCAAATACTGCCGGACAGCTCATCCCGAAATAGAAGTGTACTATGCTATCGAAAGTGACTCTATGGACCGGGAAGCCGTGGAAGAGCTCGGAAATGTATTGATTATTGGAAGCGATGAGCATGTGGAGGTGTGCCTGCGGGCAACTGCCTTTTTCGGATCGCATGATATCGAATACTTTCTTCCGTTTAAAGGAACATTGATGGAATCCTATCGGCATGGCCTGCGAGTTTTTTTGCAGCACGGTGTTCTTGGGCGCAAGCGTGTAGAATATAACCAGGAATATTATAAATATCCGTTTCATTTATTTTGTGTAAGCTCGAAAAGTGAAAAGAGAATGGTTATGAAAAAAATGCATTACGACGAAGAGACAGTGCAGGTGACGGGCTTGTCGAGGTTTGATAATCTCCTTGAAGGCCCACCGGCAGAGCGGAAAATTGTTTTTATTCCGACCTGGCGGGAGTGGCTGCATTCTAGAGAAGCCTTTCTGGAGTCAGAATATTATCGCCGGTACAAAAGCTTTCTGGAAAATCCGAAGCTGCACCGGTTTTTAGAAAAAAACGATGTCGTGCTGCAGTTTTATCCGCACTACCGCATGCAGCAATATACGGATGCTTTCGATAAAATCAAAAGTGAAAAAATTGAAATAGTTAAACTGGGTAAAAAGACGGTCCAGCAGCTGTTAAAGGAAAGTATGCTGATGATTACTGATTACTCAAGCGTTTCGTTCGATTTCACATATATGCAGAAGCCCGTCATCTATTATCATTTTGATACGAAGCGGTTTTTCCAGGGAGGAAGTCTCCGGCCACTGGAAGAGACTTTTCTTGGGGATGTGGTGCATTCTGAAGAAGAGCTGTTAAAAAGTCTGCGGCGCCATTTAAAACGAGGGTGGGCTGAAAAGAAAGCTGTCAGTGAAAACAGGAGGATGATTTTTAGCTATTCTGACAAACAGAACGCCGCACGCATTTTCCAGGCCGCCAAAGAGCTTGAAAAAGAAAACAGATGACGGAGCGGGGCACGCTTTTCCGTTTTTGAGGGATTCGACTGTTCATAAACTATATTAAAATATCTTTAAATGTGTGAAAAGATGTAAAGCTTGTGCCTTCTGTCACATAGTTTTATAGAAAGTTGGCCCCACTTCCCACGATTAGACGACATGTTTGGCAAGGTATATGTGTTACAATTAACGCGTCAAGTTGATAAATGTAAATTTTTAATGAAGAATTTGTTGAGGAAATTATTTGTGTAGAAGAATAAAATACAGAGTAAAAATTAACGGAATATAGGGGGGCACTACTATGAAAAAAGTATTGACTTACGGCACATTCGATTTGCTTCATTGGGGGCATATTAATCTTCTCCGCAGGGCAAAAGAGCTTGGAGATTATTTGGTGGTAGCAATATCGACAGACGAATTCAATGACTTGAAATCCAAAAAAGCATATTACACGTACGAGCAGCGTAAGCTGATTTTGGAAGCGGTTCGTTATGTAGATGAAGTCATCCCGGAAGAAAACTGGGAGCAGAAAATCGATGATGTGCTCGATCATGACATTACTACATTCGTGATGGGTGATGACTGGCACGGGAAATTCGATTTTCTCCGCCCGTACTGTGAAGTAGTGTATCTGCCGCGTACTGCGGATATTTCAACGACAAAAATTAAACAAGAATTACTGCTCGTAAACTATTAAACTTCACTCAAAAAGGCTTCGCCTTCCTAAGCGGAGAACCTGAGCAGACAGGGAGGGAGAGTTGTTCTCTCCCTTTTTTTGTTGCGATGAAAATTAAACAATGATTTACAAAAACTTAAACCTGTTTTGTAAGTTTGTCGTTTTTGTTAAGCTCTTTTTTGATAGAATGGAAAAGGATATGCTTCAAAGCATCTAAAATATAAACTTTTAAAAAATTGAGGGACGATAATGGCAAAAAAGAAATGGACGAAAAAATATAAAAAGAAATTTAAACGCTCGTGGCAGAATATAAAAAAACGGACAAAGAAGCGATGGAAAAAAATCAAAAGGCTCCGCAACGGTAAAAACTTCTATAAAGCGGTGCTCTCAGTACTAGGAAAGCTTCCCAAAAACGAAAACATCATTGTTTTTGAAAGCTTTTACGGCAAACAGTACAGCTGTAACCCGCGGGCCATTTATGAACAGATGCAGCAGGACTATCCGAAGCTCCGCTTTTACTGGAGCATTGACCACCGTTACAAAAAGCTTTTTGAAGAACGGGGATTAAAAACAATCAAGCGTTTTTCTTTCCGGTGGTTTATTGTGTTGATGCGCGCCCGGTACTGGGTGTTTAACAGCAGACTGCCAAAGTGGATCCCCAAGCCGGATAAAACGGTGTATATTCAAACATGGCACGGCACGCCGCTCAAAAAACTTGCTAAAGACATGAACGAAGTAACCATGCCGGGCACGACGACGGAAAAATACAAACGAAACTTTCTGTTTGAAGCCGGGCGCTGGGACTACCTGGTAGCCCCGAATCCTTACTCCGCCCAAATCTTCCGGAGAGCATTTGAATTCAAGCATAATCTGCTTGAAACTGGTTATCCAAGAAATGACTACCTGCATCATTATTCAAGTGCAGATATGGAGAAGATTAAAGAAAATCTTGGTATCCCGGAAGACAAAAAAGTCATTTTGTATGCTCCGACGTGGAGAGATAATGAATACTACTTTATTGGGAAGTACAAATTCACCCTTTCCATGGATCTTGAGGAAATGAGAACACGTCTTGGAGACGAGTATGTACTGCTGCTGCGCCTGCATTACCTTGTTTCTGACCATCTGGATGTGACCGGATACGAAGATTTCGCAATTGACGCTTCTGCATATGAGGATATTCGGGACCTTTATGTAATCAGTGATGTACTGATTACCGATTATTCCTCGGTGATGTTTGATTATGGCATTTTGAAACGCCCGATGATATTTTATACGTACGATATCGACAGCTACCGCGACAAGCTGCGCGGCTTCTATTTTGATTTTGAACAGGAAGCACCGGGACCGCTTGTCATGAATACCGAAGAAATTATTGAAGAGGTTAAAAACAGTGGCACTATCCGCGAACGTTACCATAAAGAAGTGGCCGATTTTGAAAAGCAATTCAATCAATGGGAAGACGGTTATGCTGCCAAACGCGTAGTGGAAAAAGTGTTCAACGCAAATTAACTAGTTGGGCAGAGGATAAAAGAGGGAAACGATATGAATGCAGTACTAACCGTAGCGAAAGAATTATGGACGAGCATTCCGCTGATCAACCGGCTGGCGGTGTATGAAACAAAAATTAAAAACAAAAGTAATTATCTTGGTTCATTCTGGGAAATCATCAGTCCGCTTCTGTTTATCGCTATTTACTGGTTTGCTTTTGGCTACGGCATCCGTCAGCGGAGCGATGTTGATGGTATTCCTTTTCTGACGTGGATGCTTGCGGGCATTATACTATGGTTTTTTATCCAGCCGGGAGTAACTAATGGATCAAAAGCTATCTTTTCAAAGATTAAAATGATTTCCAAAATGAACTTTCCGACGAGCATCATCCCGGCCTATGTAGTAATCTCAAGACTCTTTCCGCATTTGGCGCTGCTTGCGATTACGATCGTTTACATGCAGTTTGCCGGGCACCCGATCAGCATTTACTACCTGCAGATCCCGTATTTTCTTGTGGCAGCTATTATGCTTGTCATCAGCGTGGTAATGATCACCTCCACGCTCACAGTGATTGTCCGGGATTTCCAAGTGTTTATCCAATCTTCCATCCGGGTGTTTTTGTATTTAACCCCGATACTGTGGCCGATGGACAACCGTCTGCCTGACTGGCTGATTCCTGTGATGAAAATCAATCCTATGTATTATCTCGTGGAGGGGTACCGGGCGAGCTTCTTTTACGGGGAATGGTATTTCATCACCAACGCCAGCTATACGCTGTATTTCTGGGCGCTGGTTTTCGTGCTTTTCAGTATTGGCGCCGTACTGCACGTGCGTTTCCGCCGGCATTTTGTGGATTTTCTGTAAGCTGGCCGGGCAGATGGTTTTACAAAATACACAACGAGGATAGAGACGGGGGAAAGCAAATGAAAAAATCCGTCGTAGTGAAAAATGTCTCAAAAAAATACAAGCTGTATGATACGCACGCCGAGCGGTTGAAGGATCTTCTTCTGCCAAAAAGCTACGGCGAAGAATTTTACGCGCTCCATAACGTTTCATTTAAGGCAGATAAAGGGGATATTATTGGACTCGTGGGGGTTAACGGGTCCGGAAAATCAACTCTTTCCAACATTATTGCCGGAACTATTCCGCCGACGAAGGGGTCAGTAAAAACGAACGGGGAAGCCGCGATGATTTCCGTTTCCACCGGCTTGAACGGAAAGCTGTCAGGACGGGAAAACATTGAGCTGAAATGCCTGATGCTCGGTTTTTCCAAGCGGCAGATCCGGCAAATGGAGCCCGACATTATTGAATTCTCCGAACTTGAACAGTTCATTGACCAGCCGGTGAAATCATATTCGAGCGGGATGAAGTCGAGACTTGGCTTTGCTATTTCAATTACTGTTAATCCTGATATTTTTATTGTAGATGAAGCTTTATCGGTAGGAGACAAAGCCTTTGCACAAAAATGCCTGGATAAAATGCATGAATTCGAGCAGCGCGGCAAAACCATGTTTTTTGTCAGTCATTCACTGACACAGATGAAAGAATTCTGCAATAAAGTAATTTGGCTTGAATTTGGCGAAATAAGGGCGGAAGGAGAAGCTTCTGAAATTTTAAAACAATATGAAGCTTTCTTAAAAGAATATAATGCTTTTACCCCGAAAGAAAAAAAAGCGTTCCGGAACCAGGGGTTTGAAAAGCAAAGCGCTGTCCGGGCAGTGACCGAGTAAGCAGCATCCCGAGGGGTGCTGCTTTTCACTTTGGGCTAAAGGCTTAGAATGATATGATGAATATATCTCATTAAAGGAAATGGAGCTAATACATTGCGTTTGACAGGTGAGCAGTTTGAGCTGGAATTGCTGGAAGAAAAACATACGGAGTCGTTGTTTAAGATTGCTTCAGAGCCGTCCAATTGGACATACATGACGAGAAAGATGCATAATGAACAGGATATGAAGCTAATTGTTCAAGAGGCTCTTAAGCTGCATCAGCAGGGAGATACAGAGCCGTTTATTGTAAGGCGGAAAAAGGACGGGGCAATTGTCGGATCAACCAGGCTGTATGATATCTCCATGCCCCGGAAAACAGCTGAGATTGGTTCTACGTATTACAGTGAAAGCGTGCGTTCCACCGGCGTGAACACGGAGTGTAAATATTTACTTCTCACATATGCGTTTGAAACTCTGGGGGTTGTTCGTGTACAGTTTAAAACAGATGAACAAAACAAAGCCGCCAGGAAAGCCATTCAAAAACTGGGCGCTTCCGAGGAGGGCATTCTGCGCAATGAGCGTATGCTGCCGGACGGGCGTGTGCGCAATGCGGCAGTTTACAGCATTATAAAAGAGGAATGGCCCGAGGTAAAAACGAAATTAACGGAAAGCATTGAAATCAAGAAAAAGGGGCACGAATAACATGGCATTGATGGACGATTTAGTAGAAGCATACCTACAGCAGTTTGATGAGTTCATGTTCGTTTTGGATAAAAAGCTTGGGCTCGTCTTTGTAGAAACGGTTTCTGAAGACACGCCGCTTTCCTGGAGTTCGGAGGAGAGCGCCAACCTAGTGGCAATTCCGACGATTACGAAAGCAGAAAGTACGCGTCTGATGCAGGAATTTGCTTCAAAACAGCCGGACGATAAAGAAAATACGCTGCAAAAAGCTTTGGAGGAAGAGGACCGGTTTTTATCTTTCGAAAAAAAGATTGAAGAATTCGGGCTCGAAAGCGAGTGGGAACAGTTCGAACGGGACAATGCCAAAAAATATGTCCAGGACTGGCTGCAGCTGCTTCAGCTCGATTATGATGAGCTGAATGAAAAACATGCGATCCATGCAACAGAAGAGTAAGCGGGGCGGATAATATGGCTGTACATGAAGAACTGCAGGCAATTCTGGAAGAACAGGAAAGCATGATGCAGATACACGAATTGACTCCGGTGGAAGCCCGGGGCCAGTTTAACGACAGCATTGATGTTATAACTTCACATGTAAACGTTGATGAAGCCGGCGGTCTCCGGGATGTGATGACCACGGGGGAATACGGTGAGATCCCGCTTCGGATTTACTATCCTGATACGGAAATGGATCGCTACCCAACCATGGTTTATTATCATGGCGGTGGGTTTGTGATTGGAAATATTGGCACCCACGACCATATCTGCAGGACTATCGCTAAAGAGTCGGACTGCGCGGTTGTGAGCGTGGACTACCGGCTTGCACCTGAGCATCCGTTTCCGGCAGCGCCAGAGGATGCGTACAATGCATTATTGTGGCTGGTGGAAAACGCTGAGCCGCATAATCTGGATGCGGAAAGAATCGCTTTGGCCGGAGACAGTGCCGGCGGTAACCTGGCGGCTGTAACTGCTATACGGGTACTGCAGGAAGACGGCCCTAAAATCGCTTCCCTGCTGCTCTTTTATCCAAGCGTCAGCGGGGAGCATGATTTTCCGTCGGTTGATATGTTTGCCGGTGGGTACGGTTTGTCGCTCCGGGACCTGGAGTGGTTTATGGAACAGTACGCTGATGGGGAAGACGAAGATAACCCGCATCTTGCCCCGCTGGCCTTTGAACGTCTTGGTGAACTTCCGCCTACGCATATCGTTACTGCAGAAAATGATGTACTGCGGGATGAAGGAGAGGCGTTTGCCAAAGCCATTGATCAAAAGGGCGGACAGGTCAGCCTGCGCCGGGCAGAAGGCATGATTCACGGTTTCCTGCATTGGACACGGGCCTTCCCCGAGGTGGATGAAGAGCTTCACGCTGCGTTAGAGCCGGTGAAAGACATTCTCGCGGAATGAATAAAAATTGAAAAGAGACCCCTCCTGTGTAAATTCCGCAGGAGGGATTTTTGTATTATATGTAAATCAAATTTACATATAATACAAAAAAATATTGTTATTTCACAAATTATTGCCTAAGATAATAGTAGGGGGATAGGTATATGTACTTAAATAAGGAGGAATTTGTGTGTCAAAAAAATGGCTAGTGAGTCTATTCAGCGCAGGGGTAATTTCATTGGGGATTTCCGCGCCGGCAGCAGCGGTAGAAGATAAGGATTGCGATCCGGACTTCCCTACTCAAGCAGAAGCAGAACAATATTGGGATGAAATGGGGTATAGTGCCAATAATGATCCGGAAAGATTAGACCGTGATGGAGACGGCATTCCATGTGAAGATGGTTCCAACGGCGGCACTACTAATACCGATGATGACACTACAGAAGATACCACTTCTACTACAGAAGAAAACATGACAGAAGAAGAAACCTCTTCCTCCGACGAAGGAACTACAGAAGAAACGACTACTGAAGAAGAAGCTGCTTCCACAGAAGCTTCCGATGAAAATATGACTGAAGAATCTGCAGAAGAAGGCGGCGAAATGCCGGAAACAGCTACAAATCAACCAGCCTGGGCCCTGGCGGGAACAGCAGTCGCCGGACTGGGAGCTCTTTTACTTGTACGCAGGCGGATAACGTCCCACTAATTACTATCGCATATCCTGTTCCCTGACCGCTGCGCCTTGAGGTGCGGCGGTTTTTTATTACGTGTTTTATTTAAAGAAGTAAAAGGTATGAGGAATGTAGGAGAGGAGGCTCATAATGAAAGCAATTGTAATCGAACAGTACGGAAGCGCCGAAGAACTAGTGGAAAGAGAAATGGAAGCGGAAATTCCCCGGGACAAACAGGTGCTCGTGGATGTATATGCAACGTCCATCAACCCGATCGACTGGAAACTTCGGGAAGGTTACATGAAAGATGATATTCCTTTCGAATTTCCTATTATTTTAGGATGGGACGTAGCAGGGGTCGTCCGCACAGTTGGAAAAGACGTAACCTCCTTTGGACCCGGGGATAGAGTGTTTGCACGGCCAAAATTGACGGCACGCGGTACTTATGCAGAACAGACAGTGGTGGATGAGGACCTATTAGTAGCCATTCCCGAGCCAATGTCCTACGAAGAGGCAGCGGGCATTCCACTCGCCGGAATGACGGCGCAGCAATGCCTTCTCGAATTTGGAGAAATCACTCAAAACAGTAAAGTCCTTATTCAGGGAGGTTCCGGTGGTGTCGGCCATTTTGCGATACAGGTGGCTAAAGATACGGGCGCCTATGTCGCAGCTACAGCAAGCGCAAAAAACCAGGAATTCTTAAAACAGATGGGTGCCGATGTGGCGATCAATTATGAAGAAGAAAATGTGGTGGATGTAATTTCAGACTATGATATGGTATTAGATACAGTAGGAGAAAGTGTGCACGAGGAAAGCTTCCAGGTGCTCCGTCCCGGTGGAAGACTTGCTTCGATAGCTGCGCCGCCTTCCCAGGAAAAAGCAGAAGAAGCTGGAGTTACTGCCCAGTTCGTATGGCTGCAGGAAGAAGGCGAAAAGCTCCAACGCTTAACTTCACTGTATAATAAAGGCGCTTTGCAGGTGGAAATCAACAGCAGGCACAAATTTTCAGAAAAAGGGCTGCGATCTGCACATAAAGAGAGCGAAGCAGGCCGTGCTCGTGGTAAAATAGTCATTAAGGTCCGCTAGAGATCTATGAGGCGTATTCTTTTCCTCCGGGAAATGAAACGTCTTCTACATAACAGGGGAATAGCAGAGAAAAATAGGACTTTAATAAAGAAAAAAATTTCCTGCTATTGAAATATTAGTGCATAATAAAGGTAAAGCTTTTGAATCATCGACAGACAGGGGCGATTCGATGTCAAACGGACAACACAATCGTTATACGCGTCTTGCTAGGATTACACGACTGATCAATGCCAATTTAGACATTAAAACACTCCTTGAACACGTCGTAACAGCTATATCAGAAGAAATTATCCAATGCGATGCGGTTGGTATTTATCTCCCGGAGGATGGAGAGCGCTACAGAGGTTACGTCAGCAAGCCGGAAGTACTGAGCGGTATGACTATAGACCTGCATGTAGTTGATCCTCAGGTGGACCACCTGGCCCGTGAAGTAATCAGCTCAAGGCAGTCGATCTATATTGCTGATACGTCCAAAGATAACAGACCCGATGCCAGAACGATCGATTTCTTTCAGATCCGGTCGATGCTTACAGTTCCGATTTCTCACGGGGACGAATTATTCGGGCTCGTATATTTGTTTGATTACGGGGTCCCAATGAATTTAACAGAATCTGAAATAGAAACAGTGGAAGCATATGTACGCATGGCTGCGGTAGCGATTCGTAACAGCCAGGCGATGCATAACATTGAAGAACTCCTGCACGAAAAACAGACGCTCATCGAAGTGATGGAACAGCTCGCACATTCACAGACGTCTGACTCAGCGATTGATGTTTGTTTTAATCATATAGGTGATGAGCTTCATAATCACAATGTGAGTCTGCATATCATTGATCCCGTTTCTAAAGAAACAGTTATGCCTTCAAAGCTCAGCCGTAAAAGCGATTTCGAACAGAATGAATGGTTAAACATTCACGAACGTATGCAGATGGACCAGACGAACGACGAGCTTTTCCAACAGGTAGTTCAAACAAAGCAATCGTTATTTGTAGAGGATGTGGCCCAGGAGAACAGAATATTTCAGGAAATCTGTGACGTTTTTAACATCAAGAGTATTTTTATGGTGCCAATGATTTCTGTCGGCCGGGTACTCGGCGTTATCGTTGTCGCCCACCTCGGTGAAAAGCCGGCCCGGTATACAAAAGCCCAGCAGCGCCGGGTGGAGTCAGTTGTCAATGCGACTGCACCTGTACTCATTCATTTATACAACCTTGAAAGCCAGGAAAGCATCATTGCACGCCGGACAGAAGAAATACAAAGTAAAAATGAAGAGCTTCAGCGGCTGATTTTAGAAATGCGCAAGGTCAATACAGAAAAAGAATTGATCATGAATACGGTAGATGAAGGGATTATCGGTTTTTCGATGGAAGGCACTGTCATGTTTTCCAATGAAGCCGCCGAACACATGCTTGAAACAGACACCCAATTATTCCACAGCATTCAGTCCTATGAAGAGATTCTTGATCATATAGAAAATGAAGAAGAAGCTCTTTCTGATGTTTTCGCTTCTTATCTGAATTCAGATTCCATTCAGCCAGTGAGCGGGGAAGCATATATGAGTCATCCTGAAAAAGGGCTGGTAACACTTGAATACACTATTTCGAGCCAGATTGAAGAAGGCGCAGTAGTCGGGTATGTACTGACAGTCAGGGACGTAACGGTGCGAAAAGAAATGGAGCAGCGCATTGAGTACTACGCTTACTACGACGGTACCACCGGCCTGCCCAACCGGATGCTCGTTCATGACCGTCTGAGCCAGACGCTCCGGGAAGCCAAAGAGCACGACCAGGAAATGGCCGTATTGTTTCTCGATCTGGATCGTTTTAAACAAATTAATGATCGTTTCGGCCATGCCGGTGGAGATGAATTATTAACTGAAGTTGCCTACCGTCTCCAGGAAATGGTGAGCGGAGCTGCCACTGTTGCCCGCCAGGGAGGAGACGAATTTATTTTAATTCTTCCCCGGTTGGATAACATGGCCCAGGCTACGACTACTGCAGAACATATTCTGCGTGTGTTCCGCAATCCGTTTTACCTTGAAGGAGAAGAAGTGTATGTGAAACCGAGTATTGGTATCAGCTTCTTTCCACTTGATGGACAATTGGCAGATGACTTAATTCAGAACGCCAATTCGGCAATGCATAAAGCAAAGGAAATGAACGGCAATACGTACCGGGCGTTTTCTTCCGAGCAAATGGGACCAGATATGAAAAAAATCCGGCTTGAAAATGATTTATACCGGGCACAGGAAAATAATGAGCTTGAATTATTTTACCAGCCTCAGGTCCGTTTAAGTAAAAACATTGTCACAGGGGTAGAAGCACTTGTGCGATGGAATCATCCCGTCTACGGAAAAATCCCTCCTTCGGAATTCATTCCGATAGCTGAGGATACTGGCTTAATTACGTCTATCGGCGAATGGATTTTAAATGAGGCGTGTTCTCAGGCAAAAAGCTGGCATGACCAGGGACTTTGCAGTCTTCGGGTGGCGGTAAACATTTCCGCGCAGCAATTTCAGCGGGAAAGCCTGGTGGAGACTGTGAAAGAAGTGCTTGCCCGCACAGGGCTAGAACCAGAATTTTTAGAAATTGAAATTACGGAAAATACGCTGCTGCTGAATACGGAAGAAACAGTTACAACAATGAGAAGGCTTAAAAGCATCGGTGTCCGCATTTCGATAGACGATTTTGGTACCGGTTACTGCTCGTTGCAGTACCTCCGGGAATTTCCAATTGATACGCTGAAAATTGATAAAGTATTTATTGATGACATTAAAACGGAAAACAGCTCCGCCCCTATTACAACTACGATTATTGCTCTTGCTCACAGCCTCGGCCTTCATGTGATTGCTGAAGGGGTTGAAACGCTTGAACAGCAGAAATTCCTGCAGGCAAATAAATGTGATTTAGTTCAAGGTTTCCTGTATAGTAAACCAATACAGGCAAGTAAAATTCCTGAATTTTGTAATAACTAGTAAAAATTAGTGGGGGGATAAACGGAATGAAAGCAGCTCAGTGGATAATTGATTATTTGCGGCAGGGTGGACTGGACTACGTCTTCGGTATTCCGGCGGGATCGGTAAATGCTCTTTTTGATAAAATGTATGAGCACGCTGATATTACGCCAATTATTACAAAACATGAAGGGGCAGCCGGATATATGGCTGCCGCCTACGCGAAGCGTTCGGATAAGCTTGGAGTTTGTATAGCGAGCAGCGGCCCCGGGGCAACGAATCTTCTCTCTGGTGCAGCAAATGCAATGAGAGAGCAGACCCCGGTACTGTTTATAACTGGCTCTGTGCCAACATCGACAGTAGGCTTGAATGCTTCCCAGGAGCTTGACGTTGTTCCGATGTTTGCCCCGGTCGCTAAATACAGCCGGCGGGTGGAGAGCATCCACGAAGTGCGTGAAGTATTTAAGGAAGCAGTATGCAAAGCATTCGCCGGGATACCCGGACCAGTGCACGTAGCGGTTCCGATCAACATTCAATTATCTATGCTTGAAGGCAGCACTGAGCTGCTGGAATATCCGGCCAAGCGCCGGCTCTCACCAGTTGAAAGCAACGTGTCGGAGGCGACCCGTATACTTTCGAGTAACCGTCAGGGCATCATTTTCCTTGGACAGGGTGCTAAAGACACAATGCCGGATATCATGAATCTGGTGGATTATTTGGGCTGGCCGGTGGTTACTACACCGCAGGCTAAAGGGCTTGTACCGACAGATCACCCAAATGCACGTGGTGTTTACGGTTTTGCCGGCCATCAAACAGCCACAGAAGTAATGGAAGACAGAGAGAATTCCATTATCTTCATTATAGGCTCAAGCCTTGGGGAAACGGCCACAAACAACTGGAATCCGGCTTTGACTGCTGATCGGTTTGTCATCCAGCTCGATCATGACCCGACGGTGTTTGACCGCAAGTATAAAGTAGATCTCTCTCTGCTTGGCGACGCCCAGACAACGATCCTGGAAATAAACAATAAACTTCGCCTGCCGGCAGCCGGAAAAAAAAGTCAGGAGCGGGCAAAAATTCCTCCACAAGCAGTAAACGAAAAATACGAAACGCAAAACGTGCTCCAGCGTTTTCAGTCCCACGTGCCAGAGAATACGCTTTTTACGGTGGATATCGGAGAGTTTATGAGCTATGTGATTCATTACATGGACGTAAAAAAACCAGATACGTATGACATCAATGTACATTTTGGCGCCATGGGTTCAGGAATTTCCAATGCCCTTGGAGTGAAACTTGCAGATCCTGAGCGCCCGGTGGTAAGCATTACGGGAGATGGCTGCTTCTTTATGCATGGGATGGAAGTGCTCACAGCCAAAGAGTACCAGCTGCCTATTTTGTTTATCGTGATGAATAACGCAAGGCTCGGAATGGTGTATCACGGCCACCGGCTTCAATACGGCAGAATGCACGATCGATTTGAACAATCGATGGTTCCGGTAGCGGCTATTGCAGAACAAATGGGGGTAAAATATGCTACTGTCCGCAGCATGGAGGATATTACTCCGGATCTTTATAGAGATCTATGCTCAGACAATTGCCCGGCTGTGCTTGAGATTCAGCTTATTGATGAGCAGACGCCTCCAATGGGAGACCGGGTGAAATTTTTATCATCCTTTAGTAAATCCTAAAAAGCAAACGCTCCGTGCCTTAAGAAGGCCGGGGCGTTTGCTGTTGTTCGGGCTGCTCGGGAAAATGGAGTTCCTCAAGCTCTTCAAGTACATCATGAATGGATAACAAAGCAAAAATAATAATAACGTCTGTGGAAAAGTGGTGATGATATTTTTTTATATTTGGGCGTGAGGCATGCTGGCGTTTTTTCCAAAAGCAGCGGTCGAGACGTTCAATCAGCCGGAATTGTTCCTCGGGAATCTGTTCCCCAAAGTGATGAATTGTCTGTGACATTGCGGGAATAATATCGCTAATCAGCTGAATCTCCTCTTTTGTAAACGTATAGCCATCTGTTTCAAAATTAAATAGACGATTAATATGGTAGCTGATCCGTTCTAGAAAATGAAGCTGACGCTGCTCCCGGGTGAATCTTCTGGCTTCTGTATCCTTTTTCTTATGATATTTCCATTCCTCCTGCTGGTAATAAGAAAGCTGAATGGCCCGTTCCAGGTCGCTTTCAAGCTGGTGATATTTATCCATCACCTGCGCTGAGGGGCGTTGGCCGTTCATAACTTCCTTGAGCCGCAGTTCAAAAATTTCAGCGGTCTCTACAAACATTTTGCGATTCTGCTCAGCGAGCAGGGAAGAAAATTTTGGAGGGAGGATCGTTAAATTGATTACCGTGGAGATTGCGAGCCCGATAAAGGTCGTGCCGACCCGTTCGACAAAAGTTAAAAAATAATGATCACTCGCTGTCGGAATCATTGCCACAGCTGTAATGGTAGCGACAAGCATGCCATCCCGGAGCCGGAACATATTACAAAAATAAAGTGTTAAAACGGAAGCAGTCATATAGGTTACCGGGGTAGGCCCGAATAAATAAACGGTAATCATTGCAAGAGCTGCTCCAATGACGGTGGCTGGAAGCCGTTGGGCGCCTTTACGTATAGAAGCAGCTGCTGTCGGTTCAAGCGTGACGATGGCAGTAATGACCGCGAACGCCTGCGGGAGATCAAAAATGCCGCATACAAAGGCAGTGAGTAGAACAGCAATGCCGGTTTTGATCAGTCTTCCGCCAATGAACCGCCGCTTAATTTTTCTCCAGTAGTGCATAGTAAGCCGCCTTCTTTATCATAATTTCTCGCCTGTATTTAGTGTAGCATGAACATGCAGCGGTTTCATCAGCGTGCTTGAAGTAAAAAGAGCCGCCCGCAGAAAAGCGGACAGCCAAGAGGCTTCAGATGGATTTTTCGACCTGTTCATACGCTCCCTGCCGCCTGGCGGAAATTATTTTAAAGACGTACCAGGCAAGCACGAATACGGTCAGCACAGCTCCAATCGTCATGGAAAGGCCGTATGGAAGGCCAAAACCCTCCGGAGCGTAAAAGATATAGGAGCAGACTACAGCAGTCATAAACATCGCCGGAACGCCGCAGATGAAATGATTTTTACCGGCATAAAGCAGGTACATGCAGCCTGTCCAAAGCATCACAGTAGCGACCAGCTGATTGGTCCATCCGACATATCTCCACAAAAAGGAATAATCAATCATGGATAAAAGTAATGCCGGAATAACAACTGGCACGATGGTTAGGATTAAAAGCGGCTTTCCTTTCAGGGAGACGGCGTTTGCCACGAGTTCGGCAAGCATCATCCGCGAGGAACGAAGGGCAGTATCCCCTGTGGTAATAGGAAGCAAAATAACTCCAAGGACGGCCAGTACACCGCCGAGCGTGCCAAGAAGGCTTGTCGAAATTTCATTAACAGCTCCGGCCGGGCCGCCGGCAGCTATGGCAGCCTGAAGCCCTCCGGTTCCTCCGAAAAAGGCCATACCGGCGGCAGCCCAGATAAGGGTGATGACGCCTTCGGCAATCATGGCTCCGTAAAATACTTTACGCCCCTCTGATTCTTTTTTGAGCGTACGGGCAATAATTGGGCTCTGGGTACTGTGAAACCCGGAAATGGCACCGCAGGAAATCGTCACCATAACCATTGGCCACACCGGCAGTTCCTCGGGATGGAGATTGGCAAGCGTCACATTTGGAATCGTGGCGTCTGAAAATACAAGTGCACCGGCAATGCTGACCGCCATAAAAATAAGCACCGCCCCGAAAAGAGGATAAATCTTTCCAATGACCCGCTGAATCGGAAGAAGGGCAGCTAATAAAAAATAAGCAAAAATAGCAAAAATGGCGGTAAGAAAACTGAGCGGTGTCAGGCTGGCAATTAATTCGGCGGGACCGGCAATAAAGGCAGCGGCCACAAGAATCATTAAACAGATGCTGACGATGTTAATAAAGCTCTGCATCGGGCGGCCGAGATATTTACCTACGAGCCCTGGAAACTGGGCGCCGTTGTGCCGAAGAGAAAGCATGCCCGAGAAGTAGTCGTGTACGGCTCCGGCGAAAATAGTGCCGAGCACGATCCAGAAAAATACGACGGGGCCATACAAGGCTCCAAGGAGCGCCCCGAAAATCGGGCCGAGCCCGGCAATATTCAATAACTGGATAAGGCTGCCGCGCCACCAACTGAGAGGCGAGTAATCGATATGCCCTTCGTTATGATACGCGGGGGTTTTGTTACGGTCATTGATGCCGAACGTTTTTTCCACGAAGGAACCGTAAACAATGTAACCGGCAATTAACAGGATAATAGCAATAAAAAAAGATAACATAAAAAGCCCCACCTTTGCTGCAATGTACTAGAGAAAACCATTGTTATAAATTCTAACTTGTTCTTTCCAAAATGACAATCGTCTATGTGGAAAAAACAAAACTTTTTTCATATAAAAGTAATAGAAGCGCGAAAAGTTGAATAAAAAGTGATTTCTGGTCCTGTTGGCAGGAAGCAATTCTTTCTCACGCCTTGGCCTCGTTGGTAAAAAGGGGGTAAGTATAGTACTGGTGCCCTGTGGGGTGATACAATGATGATAAATAGTGAACGGAAGGAAGAGCGGGCAATGACCATGGACCGTATTGAAACGAAAAAAATAGCTGAAGTTATCCGGGAAAAAATTGAGGATATGATCAAGCGGGGAGAGGTGAAGCCTGGCGAAAAGCTCGACTCTGTTGTCGCTCTCGCAGAGAAATTCGATGTAAGCCGTTCAGCCGTCCGTGAAGCATTAAGCGCGCTGCGTGCAGTAGGAATTGTAACCATACGCCAGGGGGAAGGAACCTTTGTGAATCAATATGATTTTTCTACTATTACGGACATGATGAACAGCCGTACTCTTATTTCGAAACAGGAAATGAAGGAGTTGTTCGAAGTCCGGCATGTGCTTGAAAAAGGGGCTTCCGAGCTTGCAGCGGTGCGGAGATCAAAAGAAAATCTCGAGCAGATGAGCACCGCTCTTGACCAGATGAAACAGGCGTCAGCAGACACCGACGATCTTGGGGAACAGGCAGACGTCCGTTTCCATCTTGCGATCGTTGAGGCGTCCGGAAACACTTTATTAAAACAAATGATGGGCCGGCTCTCCGATACCATGCAGAAAACAATGTATGAAACAAGGAAAGTATGGCTATTTTCGGAAAAACGTTCATTCCAGCGGCTTCTTGACGAACACCAGCGAATTTATACTGCGATAGATGAGCAGAAACCGGAAGCGGCTGCAGAAGCAATGAGCGCTCATTTAACGAACGTGGAAAAAGTCCTCTCCAAAGGCATTGAGCATATGAGCGACTAATGCGTCCGGCTCCGGGCGTTTTTTTGTGGAAGATTAATTTCCAGTTCTTCACCCGCTAATACTTGACGAATGAAAGTTCAGGGGGTAAACTACTAAATAGTTCAGGGGGTGTACTAATGAAGGACCAAAAAATGGAGGAAGCGGTGGAACTGTTCGCAGAAGTAATGATTCTCGGCAGAAACCGCATAACAAATGAAATACCCGATAATTTATTAAACCAAATTTCTCCGGAACAGGTAGAGCTGCTGGATTTTTTAATGAAATACGGACCAATGACGTCGACAGAAATCCAGAACAGGATGCTCGTCGGAAAAAGCGCTTTATCCAATCGCCTGAAAAAAATGGAAAACAACGGCTATGTGAAATTTGTGCCGAGCAGTGAAGATCAGCGGGTGAAGTACGTGGAAATTACCGCGGAAGGAAAAACATCTCACGAGCGGCATACCCGTCTCGTAAATGAGTATGTCTCCGATCTGCTTCAGGACATAAACGAAGAGGAAGTAGAGCAGTTTATCCAGACCTTTCACAAAATACGAAGCATACTACAAAAAGGTGGACAGCAAAGATGAAAACAATACTACAGTTTCGCTGGTGGGTAGCTGCATTAATAGTTATTTTCACCGTAGCCCTTACCGTCGTTTCCCCGAGTTTATCCAATTTGGCCGCCGATAAAGAAACGCTGCAAATACCGGAAGAAGAAACGTCTTCTCAGGCTCAAGAAATATTGGACGAAAACGGTGAGGGCGGCAACACCATCAGCGCCGTGATCCAAACAGAAAACGAGGCTGGCGAACAAGAGCAGGAAAACATACAATCACTGGTTACTGCCATTGAAGAAGAAAACATTGAAGGGATTTCAGAAGTCACGGACCCCTTTGGCAGTGAGGAAACAGAAGAACAGCTGGTTGCCTCAGAAGAAAATGTTGTTGTTATTCCGATCTCGATAGAAGGGGACAATGATACAGCGGTTAATGCAGCTGAAGAGATTCGTAGTCTTGATGAAGCTTCGAATATGGAGATGTACGTTACCGGGGAGTCGCTTTTAAACCAGCAGGTAAATGAAGCGAGCCAGGAAGGACTCGAGCGTACGGAAGTGATTACAGTAGTGCTGATTCTTGCGCTGTTGTTTGTTGTGTTCCGTGCGGTTATTACTCCATTTGTACCGCTTATTGCTGTCGGTCTTACGTATTTGATCAGCCAGTCGATTATCGCATATTTGGTAGACTGGTTTAACTTTCCGGTCTCCAACTATACGCAGATTTTTCTGGTAGCTGTGCTGTTTGGCATCGGCACCGATTACTGTATTCTTCTGTTGAGCAGGTACCGGGAGGAATTAGCCGCTGGCCTTGACTATAAAAAAGCTATCATAAGGACGTACAAAACAGCCGGTAAAACGATGGTTTACAGTGCGCTCGCCGTGCTTGTCGGCTTTACGGCAATCGGTTTCGCTAACTTCTCCGTCTTTCAGTCCGGAGTTGGGGTGGCGGTCGGCATAGTGGTGTTAACGGGCGTTCTTTGGACGATTCTGCCATTCTTTATGCTGACATTAAAAAAAGCTTTATTTTGGCCGTCGAAGCTGCACAATGGCCATGCTGACAGTAAAATATGGAAATGGCTGAGCCACATCTCCGTGTTCCGTCCGCTGCTTGCTATTCTAATTGTAGCTGTCGTTACGGTGCCGCTATTGTTAACATTTGATAATTCGCGGTCTTACGACACGATTGATGAAATTGACCAGGACACGGAAGAAGTTACGGGCCTTAACTTAATTGAAGAAGGTCTTGGCTCCGGGCAGGCGCTTCCAATGCAGATCGTCATCGAATCGGACGAATCGGTGATGGAGTCGGACACGCTTGCGTATGTAGAGGACTTGAGTCGTTCAATCTCCAATTTGGAAGAGGTGGAGGCGGTGCGCAGCGCCACACGCCCGGCAGGAGATATTATTGACGATTTTTATGTAAACAATCAGCTCGAGGAAGTGAGCAATGGCATTAGTGATGCCCGGGATGGCATTGAAGAAACCGAGAGCGGGCTGCAGGAAGTCGAAGATGGCCTTAGCTCCATCCAGGAACAGCTTGGAAGCAATGATACGGAGAATTCGTCTCTGCAGGATGCTGCTGACGGCCTCGGAGAAGTGAATACAGCGCTTGAGCAGGTGAGCACGCAGCTGGCAAACGCTTCTTCCCCGCAGGAAGCAGCAGCAGCTTCAGAGCAGCTGGTCGGCATTAGTCAGCAGCTTACAGAGATTCAAAGCGGGCTTGAAGAAGGCCAGCAGGAGCTTGATCAACAGACGGCAGAGCTCGAGCAGCTAGCCGAAACGCTTGGAACACTCGAAAACGGGGTGTCTGATTCCCGTGACGGGCTGACCGAAATCAGTGACGGCCTTGAAAGTGCTGAAACCTTCACCGGAGAGGTGTCTGAGGCAAATTATGTTGAAGGCACCGGTGTATACCTTCCGGAAGATACCATCGAGAATGAAGACTTCCAGGACGGTGCCTCCAATTACGTATTCGACAATGAAAATGGCATGACCATTGAAGTTGGCTTGAATGCGGATCCTTATTCCAAAGAAGCCATCCAAAGTGCGGAAGAAGTCAAAGAGGTTGTGGAAATGAATACGCAGGGCACGCCGCTTGAAGATACGACGATCGAATATGGAGGCGTGCCGAGTGTGAACAGCGACCTACAGTCGGTCAGCTCCAGTGATTTTGACCGGACGGTATTGATCGTTCTTGTCGGTATTTTTGCGATACTCATTATTTTGCTTCGTAATATTATTCAGCCGCTTTATATTATCGGCGGGCTCGTGCTCGCATACTTTACAGCGATGGCTGTGACAGAACTGATTTTTGTAAATGGGCTTGGATATCCGGGCATCGCCTGGCCGGTACCATTCTTCGGATTTGTTATGCTTGTAGCGCTCGGGGTGGATTATTCCATCTTCCTGCTAAGCAGGTACAATGAAGAAGCTAAAGCCGGTATACGTACAGGGATGCAGACGGCAATGATCAAGATGGGCACGGTGATCATTACAGCAGCGATCATTCTGTCAGGAACGTTTGCAGCAATGCTTCCTTCGGGAGTGCTTACTCTCCTTGAGGTAGCAACGGTTGTCATTACTGGACTGCTGCTGTTTGGGCTTATCGTGCTGCCATTATTAATTCCGGCATTAATCAGCTTTAACTCCGAAGAAAAAAATCCAAAGAAAAAACAAAAGCAACAGGAGCGATAAAAAAGAAACTCTGCCTTTCATGGGGCAGAGTTTTTTGCGCTATAAGGTATGCCGAAAAACGTAGCTTGAGGCGTGATAACCAAGACGTTCATAAAAGCGATGGGCGTCTTCGCGCTGCAGGCCGGAGGAGAGAATTACTTCTGTGCATCCGTGATTTTCTGCGTGTTGATGAATAGCCCGGAGAAGTCTCTCGCCGTGACCATTGGAGCGTGCGTGCTCTGCCGTCACAAGTTCATGAACCCAGGCGTGTTTCCCCCAGGCGAGACTTTCCAAAAGCTCCACTCCGGATACTGAGACTACCACGCCATCTTCTTTTAAGGCGAGCAGCTGGTATGAAGGATGACGGGAGAGGTAATCGTGGAAGGCTTCCCAGCTGAGAGAAGGACGCAGGGTTTGAATAATTTCATATGCTTTTTTGTAATCGGACCGTTTATTTAAAAATGTAGTAGTCATAGTCATAGATGGGATGTCCTTTCCGTACGAAAATAAGGCCCGGAAGGCCGGGCCTTATTACGTAGTGATAATTATGCATGCTGTTCGAGATTTTTTCTTACTTCTTCCGCAGCACGGACCATGTTTTTAAGAGCTTCAATCGTTTCCGGCACATCACGTGTTTTGAGTCCGCAGTCCGGATTTACCCAAAACAGGCTGCTCGGAAGCACGCGCAGGGCCCGGTCAATCATTTGAGTCATTTCTTCCACGTCCGGCACACGCGGGCTGTGAATGTCATAAACACCAAGGCCGATGCCTTTGTCATAAACAGCTGTTTCAAATGTTTCAATAAGTTCCCCGTGGCTCCGGGAAGTTTCAATCGAGATGACGTCGGCATCGAGCGCGCGGATCGACTCAATCATATCCTGAAACTCACTATAGCACATGTGTGTATGAATCTGGGTGGTGTCTTTGACAGAAGAAGTAGAAAGGCGGAAGGCGTGAACGGTCCATTCCAAGTACTCGTCCCATTCTGCCCGTTTTAACGGCAGTCCTTCGCGAATGGCGGGTTCGTCCACCTGGATCATTTCAATGCCTTCGTTTTCAAGCGCGAGCACCTCATCATTCAGGGCTCGTGCAATTTGAAAGGCTACTTCTTTTTTCGGAATGTCATTGCGTTCAAAACTCCAGTTCAGAATCGTTACCGGGCCGGTAAGCATTCCCTTCATCGGCTTTTCGGTCAGCGTTTGGGCGTATTTGGTTTCTTTTACGGTCATTGGTTCTTTAAACTCGACATTCCCGTAAATGACCGGCGGTTTGACACATCGTGAACCATAGGATTGTACCCAGCCGTTGGAGGTGAAAGCGAAGCCGCCTAATTTTTCCCCAAAGAACTCTACCATATCTGTACGTTCAAACTCTCCATGCACGAGAACGTCGAGTCCGATCTCTTCCTGAATATCGACCCATTCCTGCATTTTATTTTGAATGTACGTTTCGTATTCTTCTGCGGAAATTTCACCTTTTCTCATCCGCCGGCGTTCGACCCGGACCTCACGTGTCTGCGGAAAGCTTCCGATAGTAGTGGTAGGAAGCTTTGGGAGCTGAAACTTTTCCTGCTGAAGCGGACTTCTTTCCTCGAATGAAAGCGGCCGGGAGGAAGGAATGTCGCCTGTAGCGTTGCCGGCTGTTTCCTGGCGCCACGGAGCGTTTTTAACACGAGCAAGCTGAGCGGTATTTTCTTCGATTTCTCCTGCCGTGTCTTCCCCGTTTAACGTGCGTGTGACGAGGTCGATTTCTTCGAGCTTTTGATCAGCAAAAGAAAGAGCATCCAGCAAAAGCGGATCAAGCTGCGTTTCGTGTCTGGTCGTCACCGGTGTATGAAGAAGACTGCAGGACGGCTGGATTTCGACATGTTCACTGCCCGTTTCTGCCTGAATATCTTTGGCAAAAGCGACAGTGGCCTTCACGTCTGCTTTCCAAATGTTGCGTCCGTCAATTACCCCTGCGCCCAGTACTTTGCCTGCAGGGAAGCCGTGATTTTGAATGTTTGCCCAGTTGCCTTCCTTACCGTGGACAAAATCAAGGCCGAGACCTGCGATTGGAAGAGAAATAATGTCTTTATAATGAGAAACGCTATCGAAATACGTTTGTACAAACAGGTCTAGTTCAGGTACTTCGCGGTTGAATAACTCATACGCTTTCCGGATTAATGGAATATCTGTTTCGGGAAAGGACTGAACAAATGCCGGCTCATCGATTTGAACGCTTTTCGCTCCTGCGTCCTGCAGCTGCCGCAGTACTTTTTCATAAAGAGGAAGAAGGTCATTAAACAGCTGTTCAAACTGATGGTCTTCATAGCCTTTGGAAAGCTTCAGGAAAGTATAAGGACCGATTAGGTATGGACGTCCTTCAATACCTAATTCAGACGCTGCCTCCTGATAAGCTTTTAACGGGTAGTTATCCACTAGGCGGGGCTTTGCGTTTTGAAGCTCCGGCACAATGTAGTGATAATTGGTGTTAAACCACTTGGTCATTTCACTTGCCGGCGATGCTTTCGTACCGCGGGCTACAGCGAAATATGTAGATAGGGAAGAATAGCCCTCGGAAGCATCAAAGCGCTCCGGCACAAGCCCAAACATCACTGAAGTATCAAGTACGTGATCATACAGCGAGAAATCACCAACGGGGATTGAATCCACACCGCGCTCCTGTTGCTTTTTCAAGAAATCCAATCGGAGTTCTCGGATTTGTTGTTGAAAAGACTCCTTATCCAGCTTTCCTTTCCAGTAGGATTCCAATGCTTTTTTCCATTCACGTTTTTCACCTAACCGTGGGTAGCCCAGGTTGCTGCTTGTCCATGTTGTCATTAAATTATTTTCTCCCTTCCAGTAGTACTCGATTGTCCTCCTATTCTTTATGTGAGAGGCATCCATGTAGCCAAACTATATCTTTTTCTGTGTTAAAGTGTCAAGGTATTTCACAGAATATTTCCACGTTTAATACAGTAAAAAACACCCTCAGCCATTGCTGAGAGTGTCTTTGTTAAATTAGGAGAGTTTATGCTTTGCTTTCTTTTGTGCTGCTTTTGTTTCCGCGAACCTCGCGTTTTTCCATCGTATCCGGTCTTGTGTTTTTAAGAAAGAATGAAAGCACAAGGCCGACCACAGCGGCAATTAAAGCTACGAAAAAAGCCACATTAATGCCATGAATTAAAGCGCCGGTCTGGCTTGACACTTCGCCTGCCCGGGCAGCACCAGAAGCGCTCTGGGACATCACGGTAATCAGAACGGCAGTACCAATGGATCCTGCTACCTGGCGGAGCGTATTCGTCATCGCCGTGCCGTGGGCGATTAATGAATTCGGAAGCTGGTTTAGGCCGGCAGTCGTCATTGGCATCATGACCATTGCGACACCGAGCATGCGGAGGGCAAACATAACGGTCAAGAAGACGATAGATGAGTCTTGCGTTAAAAACATATACGGAATGGTGCCGATTGTTAACAGGGAGAGGCCAGTGATAGCAAGGCCTCTGCCCCCGACTTTATCAAAAATGCGCCCGGTAATAGGACTCATCAGTCCCATTAAAAGAGCACCCGGCAGAAGCATCAGGCCGGAATCAAGGGCGGAAAAACCACGTGCGTTCTGAACATACAGCGGGATGAGAGTCTGGGAGCCGACCATGGAAACAAAACAGGCCATGGCTACGACCACCGTCAACGTAAAGATAGGGTTTTTCAGCACACGGAACTCAAGTATAGGGCGTTCCACATGAAGCTGTCTCCAAATGAACAAGAACAAGGCAACTGCGCCTATCGCAAGCGTAATTAATACGGTGGCACTTCCCCAGCCGGTGTTTCCGGCAGCGCTGAATCCATACAACAGGCCGCCGAATCCAGCAGTCGAGAGCATAATCGATAGTAAATCGAGCTTTGGATGCTTAAGCTCCGTTACATTTTTCAGCAAAAAGTACGCTAAAATTATGTCAACAATGGCGATCGGAAGAATAATGTAAAACAACGTGTTCCAGGAATATGAATCCACGACCCAGCCGGAAAGAGTAGGGCCGAATGCCGGTGCAAATGCAATGGCGAGTCCGGCAAGCCCCATAGCCTGACCGCGCTGGGAAATAGGGAACATGGTCATAATAGATGTCTGCATTAACGGAATCATAATACCGGCACCAACGCCCTGAATTACCCTTCCGGCCATGAGCAGGCCGAAGGTTGGGGAGAGGGCTGCGAACAGAGTTCCAAGCGCGAAGGAACACATGGCAAATAAAAAAAGCCCGCGGGTAGTAAATTTTTCAATAAGAAAGGCGGTGATTGGAATCATAATGCCATTAACAAGCATAAATACGGTCGTTACCCATTGTGCTGTGTTGGCGCTCACGTTTAAATCGGCCATAATGCTTGGAATGGCCACGGCGAGCAGGGTCTGGTTTAAAATAGCGATAAACGCTCCGGTAAGAAATACCGCTATAATTAAATTTCTTGTTTTAGCAGGTATTTGTGTAGCTGCTTCTTCTGGCATGAGAAGCCCTCCTTCGATGATGTAATACATTTTTCGAGTATAAATTGTCTATAAAACGAAATGGTTTTTAAAGTACTTTTTAGTTTTCGTCAGCATATAATAACGCCAGCTACAGTAAAGATCAAGAAACTTGTTTCAGGACAAACAAATATCTGACTTTTTGTGCTGACGGTTTGAGACTTGGCTGTGAAGATTTAAAAGTCGGTAAAGCAAGAAAACCGCAATAAATGAACGATACCGGTATCCGAAAGCTACTGAATAATCTCCCGCAGAATATTAATATTACTCTGCAGTTCTTCTTTCTTCTCGAGAAAACAAAACAATGATTCCATGACAATTGTTTCAGGTTCGGGTTCGTAAAATTCCTGGTTTAGACGATCTACTGCTTCGACCCACTGCTTTTTTTCATAGGAAGGAAAGCGGTAATGAATGAAAACCCGTACCTGCTGAATGGTCCGATCCCATAAATCCTTTTGATCAATTTCGCCGTAATGACCCTGAAGATTGAAAGGCTCCATATCCTCGCTTGAAAAGACAGAAGCCGAGGACGTCTTGTGTTTGATGATACTTTCAATGTTGGTGACTAATACTTCAGCAAGACGGTCAAAATCAAAATTATGCCGGTCAACCTTTTCAGCAAATGCAATCATTTCTCTGCTCATTCCCTGCATGCATATCGCAAGGTCCCAAACGAAAGGCTCTATATCGGTGCCAAATGCTTCGAGCAGTGTATCCTTATGCCAGTTCACCATAATAAGCTGGCCTTGTTTTAAAAGGGCCTTAATGTCGTCAGACTGTTTGTTGATGGAAGCAGATTGGTAAAGCATCCATACGTATTCGCGATGCTCCACGAGGCCTTCAATTTCCCTCGACAGCTTGGCAATCAGCTGATCCCGGGGCTGCTTGGACTGCTCGTTGCGGGCGTAATTGGCACGATGAATAATATGGTTTAAATTATCCCTTACAATTTGGGCGAGAATGTCTTCTTTAGAATGAAAAATTTTATAAATAGAAGCTTTGGACATCCGGCACGCTTCAGCAATATCCTGTACCGAGGTGTGAAAGAACCCCTGGTTGGAAAACAGCTGCATTGCAGTCTGCTGAATGTATATTTTCTTTTCATCCATGCCCATGCCCCCTTAAAACTATATAGTTTTTTTAGTACCTTTAAGTTTCAACTCATTAATAATAGTAAATTTTCGTTACAAAAGCAACATCTTTGACTATCTTTAAAAAAATATTTAAGATAAAGAACGTAAAACTGACTAAAAAGATAGGAATGGGGGATTATAATGGCAGTAACAGTACAGCCCGTTTCCCAGCAGGAAACTGCCGAGAAAGCTTCCAAGAAACTGGGAGCTCCTCAAAATAAGCTGGTTACCGGCGGGTTGATCGTATTTGCTATCTTAACTTTATATCTTGCATTAACCCAGGCGATCGTACAGCCACTTTTGCTTACTATTGGGCTTCTTTTAGGATACACACTATTTCACGCCAGGTTTGGATTTACATCGGCGTTTCGGCGTTTGATGTCTGTCGGTAACGGCCAGGCGCTAAGAGCTCACATGGTAATGCTGGCGGCAGCGGTCACCCTGTTCGCGCCAATTCTTGCTATTGGTTCAACATTTTTTGGAGGGGAAGCTGCCGGCTACGTCAGCCCTGTTGGCGTGAGTGTTGTCGTTGGTTCATTTATGTTCGGGCTGGGAATGCAGCTCGGAGGAGGGTGCGCTTCCGGAACGCTGTATGCAGTAGGCGGCGGTCGGACGAATATGTTCATTACGCTGCTCTTTTTCATTGTCGGCTCTACCGTTGGAGCATATCATCTTTCGTTCTGGACAGATGAAACACCTTCCTTCGGGTCGATATCGCTGGCAACGTCCACCGGTCTTGGATATGCGGGGGCCTGGATAGTATCTTTGCTTATTTTTGCCGCTGTGATCGCAGTGACATTAATTATTGATAAAAAGAAAAACCCGCCGGCAATGGCTACTCTGCCTACAGCGAGCGGCTGGAAACGCATTTTCCGCGGTTCCTGGCCAATGATGATTGCAGCAGTAGTTCTTGCTGTATTAAATGCTTTAACCCTGCTTACACGCGGCCAGCCGTGGGGAATTACCTCGGCGTTTGCACTTTGGGGATCCAAAGCAGCTGAAGCAGTAGGCATCAATGCTTCAGGCTGGGATTATTGGAGCGGGGAAAGTGCGCAGGCTCTGCAGACTACCATATTTGCCGACTCCACTACTGTACTGAACTTTGGCGTAATTTTAGGCGCATTTATTGCTTCAGCAGCGGGCGGTTTGTTTAAGTTTACAAAAGTGACCATCGGCAACGCTTCTGCCTCTATTATCGGCGGCCTTTTGATGGGTTACGGAGCACGGCTCGCTTTTGGATGTAACATCGGTGCTTACTTTGGTGGTATTGCCTCCTTTAGTGTCCACGGCTATGTATGGGCAGTATTTGCGTTAGCCGGTACATTCCTGGCTCTTTTCCTACGGCCGTTGTTCGGTCTTTCTGTACCCAAACCAAAAGATACGTTCTGTTAATACGAAAAAACCTTCCTGGCGTTCAGGAAGGTTTTTTTATGGAAAATGAGCTTTTCATTCAAAAATATTAATTTTTTCTTTAATGGATGTTCGTGGTTTTGCTTTTGGCGTTTTTTCAAAATAGCCAAGCTGCAGCATGCCGACAATAGTTTCTTTCGGTTCGATACCAAGGGACTTCTTGAAACGATCTGAATATATATAATCTCCCGTTTTCCAAATCATACCGATATTTTGCTCCCAGCTTAAAAGCTGAAAGTTTTGAATAAGAGTAGAGGCCGCGCCAAAATCCTCTTCCCATTTTTCCGTTTTTTCCTCTGCCTGGTTGACGACAAGCAGGGCCCCAGGGAGCTCGGAAATTTGGGCCCGCACTTTTTCGGGTTTTTTTGAACCTTCGTGCTCCTGGTAATCGGCGAGAGCCTCTGCAAGTTTTTCTGTACCGCTGCCAAGAAAAAGCAGAAAGCGCCACGGCTCACGTATGCCATGGTCAGGCGCCCATTTGGAAACTTCAAGTAATTCAAGAATTGTTTGTTTATCTACCGGCTGCTCTGTAAACTTTTTAATGCTACGCCGGGATTGAATGGTTTGTGCAAGTGGGGTGCTGGCTATATCGGTCATAAGAGGTGCCTCCTAAGTTGAAAATGATTATCATTTACTATTTTAACATATAGACGAATTAATAGAAGAGCCTGAGCTGGCTCATTTGAATATATACGACGGTGTATTATTTGGTACTTACACCTAGGGGCGGAGGTCTTCACTATGAAGTAGAGGATTATTATGCAGAAATGGAAGAAATACAGTTAAAAGGTTTGCAGGTAGCACTGTTCGGCTCGTGCGACTTCATGTATCTAAAATATGGGCGGGCCCTCGACTTGATAGAGGGCCGGTTCCAAAAGCATGGAGCGCAGATAGTAGCTGCGCCGCTGAAAGTGGAAATTGATCCGAGAGAGGAAGAAGCCAGGGCGGCCCGTAAACTTGTAGATGCGTTACTGCAGAAAAAGAAAGTGAAAACCAGCGCTATTTCATAAAAAGAAGCATCCAGCGACGACTGGAAGCTTCTTTAGTTACATATACGCATTTGTTTCTAGAAGAACGTCTTGAATAGAAGCCCCGGGGAAGGTTAAATCTGCCCGCGAATCGAGATCTGTATCTTCCTGGTTTACGATAACAAGCCTGGCTCCGTTCTCTTTTGCTTCCATTGGAAACAGGGAAGCAGGTGCTACCTGGAGGCTTGACCCGAGCACGATAAATAAATCACAGGACGAGGTGGCCTCCTGCGCTTGTTGAATATCATGTTCCGGCAGCATTTCACCAAACAGGACAATACCTGGCCGCAGTTTGCCGCCGCAATTCGGACAAAGAGAAGATCTGTTTAAAAAATCCTCCTGCGCTGCCGGCCGGCCGCAAATGTGACAATGGATCTCCCGCAGGCTGCCGTGCAAAACAGAAACATGTTGCTGGCCGGCCGCCTGGTGAAAACCATCTACGTTTTGGGTTATGACATGCTGCAGGATGCCCTGCTGTTCCCAATGGGCTAAAACTTCGTGGCCTTTATTTGGAGATGCTTCGAGTAAGGACTGCAGGCGCCATTGGTAGAAACTTGTGAATGCTTCATTTTGGTGTTCAAGGGCTTCGACCGTGGCTAACTGCTTTGGGTCATAATTGCTCCAAAGTCCTGAAGATGAACGGAAATCCGGGAGCCCGCTATCCGTAGACATTCCCGCGCCGGTCATTACAACACTGTAATTGGATGCTTGAAGCCATTCTGCCAGCTGTCTGCTCAACTTAATCCTCCTAACGTCTGCTCATTGATTACTGCTGTAATTCAATACCCGTCTTTACCCACTGCTTACACCAATAAAAGGGGAGGTGTCTGCGGGGAAGTTCGTGATAGAATAAAGGGATAAAAGCATAAAAAAACACCAGCCTGAAAAAGCCTGGTGTATTCGTTATATAAGGAATGGTGCGGATGAGAGGATTCGAACCTCCAAGAGCGTAAGCTCACACGGACCTGAACCGTGCGCGTCTGCCAGTTCCGCCACATCCGCAAGACAAATTCTATTATAACCAGTAGTAGCGAATTGTGCAATAGAAGATTTGCTGTTTTTTTTATAAATATAGTACGATTAAAGCTTAGAAGAAAACAAACAGGAAAGCGAGTCTTTAATTATGGGTGAAAAGAGGGACCAGGAATTTGGGAAGAGACTATATGAAGCCATTATGGTGATACTTGCCATTCTATCTGTAGGCACTATTTGGTACGACACAGAAGTGTCCGGCTATATTATTTGGACCACCTGGGCATTATTCACGCTTGATTATGCTTTCCGATTTTTTCGGGCAGAGCGGAAATGGGAGTTCGTTAAAACACACCCGTTTTTATTAATAGCTATTATACCATTAGATGCGATCTTTCAGTTTGCACGACTGGCAAGAATTATTCATCTGTTCCGGCTCAAAACGATTACTAAATTTTATACAATGCCGCTTATTCGGTATTTAAGCCGTCAGCACCAGTATTATGTCTGGGGCGGTATTTTAATATTATACATCTGTTTCGTGATCTGGGTGTGGGGGATCGAACCCCCGGCAGATTCCCTGTGGACCTCTGCCCTGAGCGTACTCATGGCGCTTGTCATGTTCGGGCGCTCTAACATTGAGCCGGTTACGGCACTTGGTCAGGGAACAATGGTAGTGCTGAGTCTGTTCGGAGTTATTTTATACGGTTTGATTTTAACTTATATATTTGAATACTTTTCCGTCAAGTATTGGAAAAATAAAGTGAAGAAGTGGTTTCCCTTTAATTAAAATTCAGTCTTTCGGATGAAGAGCCCCTCTTGGCCAAGGAGAACAGAAGATATACTGAAAAATAACACAAAATTGTTGCAAACGTGTAACAGGGGAGTATGATAGAAATATATCAAAAGGAGGGATAACATGTGGGCTTTGCATCTAGTTCAGAATATGCGCTTTGTCATTATGGGGCTCTTATCCCTTTCGGCACTCAGCATTTTTGCTTTTCAGTCGGTAGAAATTGTACATGCTTTTCTTGAAACATTCAGGCGCCGCTAGTGAATAATATCCTGCATTAGGAATACCCGGTTTTTGGGTATTCTTTTTTTGTATGTGTGGACGTCCGAAAGCAACAAGAAAAAACCTCTCTCCAAAAAGGAGAGAGGTTTATATATGGCTTAATTAGTTTTTAGTGACGTTTGCAGCTTGCGGGCCGCGGTCGCCTTCTACTATTTCGAATTCTACCGTTTGTCCTTCTTCTAAGGTTTTAAAGCCTTCTTCCTGGATAGCGGAGAAGTGAACGAAAACGTCGTCTGCGCCTTCGCGCTCGATGAAGCCAAAACCTTTTTCTGCGTTAAACCACTTAACTGTACCTTGTTCCATAAAAATAATCCTCCTGCGTGCCCTGTGGCACAAATAATACTTATCTTGCAAACCGCATAGTTCCAAGTTCAGAAGCTAAAAACCCTAACCTTGTTCAAACTAACGGATCAAAATAGTAAATTCATTGTATCATGTCACCCAAATTATAGCAACAAACTTTAATATTTAATTATAAAAAGGGTAGTTTTTTTGAAAAGAAAAAGCTGCTCTCTAATTTAAGAGAGCAGCTGGATATGACTTAATTAGTTTTTAGTGACGTTTGCAGCTTGTGGGCCGCGGTCGCCTTCTACTATTTCGAATTCTACCGTTTGTCCTTCTTCTAAGGTTTTAAAGCCTTCTTCCTGGATAGCGGAGAAGTGAACGAAAACGTCGTCTGCGCCTTCGCGCTCGATGAAGCCAAAACCTTTTTCTGCGTTAAACCACTTAACTGTACCTTGTTCCATAAAAATAATCCTCCTGTGTGCCTTCTGGCACAAATGTTACTTATCTTGCAAACCGCGTATTACCAAGTTCAGAAGCTAAAACCCTAAGCTTGTTCAAACTAACGGATCAAAATAGTGATTTCATCATATCACGGGCTTGAAATAATATCAATACGTTTTCTGTACATATTTTATTACTCTCAATATCAATTGCTGCGCTGCTTGGAACGAACAGCATCTTTAACAGTACCAAAGGTCTGAAAAGCAGAGAAGTCGAAATCCATATCCTTGGATCTTACCGCAAGGCTTGGGGAAACACCGGTAACAATCAGCTCGGTTCCGAGTAGTTTTAAAAGGTCGTTTAAAGTAAAGATGCCTTTCATAATCCCATCATTCAACGTGGAAAGACCCGAAAGATCAACGATGAGCGTTTCTACTTTGGAATGATGTATAGCATCAGTGATGTTCGTAAAAATAATTTTCAGCCGCTGCTCGTCGACGTTACCGATCAGGGGCATGGCATAAACGCTGTCGATAATTGGAACAATAGGGGTAGATAACAGATTAATTTCATTAAAATATTCCAGCGCATCCTGTTCGGCATTCTTTTGTTTTGTAATATCCTTTTGAACCCCGATAAAATAGTATTTATCTTCTTCTGGTTCATATACTGGATCAATGTGAAGCTCGTTCCAAAACTTAGTGCCATCTTTACGGTAGTTAATGATCTCGAGTGAAATTGGTTCGTATAATTTCAATGATTCCCTCATACGTTCAATAGTATGAATGTCGCTTTCCGGCCCCTGCAGAAAACGGCAGTTGCTTCCGAGAACCTCCCCGGCGGAATAGCCGGTTAAATTGCAAAAACCACTGTTCGTATAAATGATTGGATTGTCTTCTATATCCGGGTCTGTAATAATAACTCCGACCCGGGTATGATCGACGGCTGTAAGCAGCAAAGAATTAGTAGGGGTTTTTAACGGGAATTCTCGGTTCATGAATTGGACCGCTCCTTTATTGTAGAATTATTTTGCAAAGCAAAAAGCGCTCCTGTCGGTTATTTTTACTTAATCTTCAATGATTTTATAATAGCACTTTCCGATGGGCAACTGACGTATTTACTATTTATTCTGAAGCGTGAAAAGTTAATTTCAGAAAACATTTAGAGGACTGCATGTTTAAAAATGGGCAGAAAAGTGTATAGTAATTATTGGAATCAACGTTATTAAGTTGAATGGAGGAATTATGTATGGCAGAAACAATATTTACCTCAAAAGCTACTGTAGAAGGTGGCCGTGAAGGTCACGTACGTTCTGACGATGGAATGATCGATGTGAATTTAGAACAGCCGGGCTCTGGTTCTTCTAAATCAGGTTCCAATCCGGAACAGCTCTTCGCCTCCGGCTATGCAGCCTGCTTTGATGGCATGCTGAACCTTCAGGCAAGCAAAAAAAATAAAGACGTTTCTTCTAAAACAACTGCAGCTGTAAGCCTTCAGAAGGACGAATCCGATGGCATGTTCCAGCTGGCTGCTGAACTTACAGTGGAAATCAGCGGTGTTTCGAAGGAAGAAGCGGACGAATTAGTGGATCTTGCCCACCAGTACTGCCCGTATTCCAAAGCCACGCGCAATAACATTGAAGTAAAAGTTCAATCTGAAGTAAAATAGAACGTAAAAGAGGGTCCGCAATAAAAAGCGGGCCCTCTTTATATGTATACCGCTGCTTTCAGAGAAAGCAGGGTGGAATTTAGCGCGAAAGGTTTTCTTTAAACTCGTCCATTGGAGAACGGAGTGTAATAATGCACTCTTTATGATAATACTCTTTAACACCCTGGACGAGCGCCTGCTCAGAATCACAATAATAAATTTGGCCCCGGCCTAAGTCCATCTGTTCGATATCCTCCAGTGTCCCCACCGTGACTTGCCTTCCAGAACGGTCAACAAAATATGCAAATCTATTCCTCACAGCCATTTGCCCGTCCTCCTCGCATAATTATAGGCGTAATTAAATGAAAATTTTGTAATTTAATTATATCGTCATTAATACAAACTGTTCAATGCAGTTTATGTTACGTTTTTATTACAATTAAAGGAGCAGTGTAAACGTATAGTTAATTCATAAGGAATATGAAAATCAGATAGATTTTTTTTCATGAATATGGTAATGTTAATTAGTTCATATGAAATGATCGAATAAGCATAAAAGGGGAATATATACTTGACTTTATTTTCAGAACTAAGATTGGAATCACCTATTCTTCAAGCTATTGAAGAAATGGGATTTGAAGAAGCAACACCAATACAATCGGAAGTTATTCCAAAAGCGAAGAACGGAACAGATATCATTGGCCAGGCACAGACTGGTACAGGCAAAACTGCTGCTTTCGGCATACCACTTCTTGAAGCAGCTGATAAAACAGCCAACGCTCCGCAGGGTATCGTACTTGCACCAACAAGAGAACTTGCTGTACAGGTTTCCGAAGAATTAAACCGCCTTGGAAAGCATAAACGTGTTACAGCAGTAGCCGTTTACGGAGGCCAGGACATTCAGCGCCAAATTAAAGCACTGAAAAGAAAACCGCAAATCATTGTAGCGACACCGGGTCGTTTAATGGATCATGTGCGGAGAAAAACGATCGACCTTGGAAAAATGAAGACAGTTGTTCTTGACGAAGCGGACGAGATGCTCAGCATGGGGTTTGTGGATGATATCGAAGAAATCCTAAAAGATATTCCGGAACCGAGGCAAATGCTTTTATTCTCAGCTACCATGCCTCCAAAGCTAAAGCATGTAGCAGATAAATTCATGACCAGCCCGGAACAGGTTCAAGTGAAAAACAAAAGTATGACTGTGGCTAAAATTGATCAGTATTACATTGAAGTGAGCGAACAGGAGAAGTTCGAAACCCTTTGTAATATGCTCGATTATACACCACCGGAGCTTGCGATTGTCTTCGGGCGTACTAAACGCCGTGTAGATGAATTGACAGAAGCTTTATCAAGACGTGGGTATGCGGCAGAAGGCATTCATGGAGATATGAAGCAGGCTCAAAGGGACAAAGTGCTGCAAAAATTCAAAAGGGGTACTATTGAGCTTCTCATAGCGACTGACGTAGCAGCCCGCGGTATTGACGTGAGCGGTGTTACACATGTGTACAACTTTGATCTTCCGCAGGATCCGGAAAGCTATGTGCACCGGATTGGCCGTACCGGCCGGGCAGGAAACGAAGGTGTAGCCTACAGCTTTGTGCCGTCGAGAGAGATGACTCATCTGCGTCTTATCGAAAAGACCGTACAGGCTAAGTTAAAAAAGGCTCCTAAGCCAACGAGAAATGATGCAGTTGAAGGGCGAGCCCAGCAGGCTGTAGAGAAACTGGTCGGATCGATGGAAGTGGACGATAACGAATATTGGGAACGCACGGCAGAAGAGCTTCTGAACGAATACGATGCGAAACAAATCGTAGCGGCAGCACTAAAAATGAATGTCCGTGAACTGAAAGAAGAGCCGGTTAAACTGACTTCAGAAGCACCTATTCGTAACAAAGGCCCTAAAGGCCAGGGCAAGCCTTCTTCGAAATATAAGCAAAAACGGTCTCAGGGCCACGGCTCCAATAAAAACAGCCGGCCGCCAAGAAACAAAAAGAAAAGAATGGATCTTTCCTAAAACTAATTTTTCGTATAAGCACTTTCCCTGATGGGAGGTGCTTTTTTGGTGGGCTGGCTTGAAAATAACTGTACGTTTTTCAGGACCCCCCGCAAATATGCTAAGATAGGAAAGGACGAGAAAGGAACGGTGAGAACATGAGTCTGCTTGTAGCGGAAAATCTATACCAGACAACCGGCACAAAGGTGCTTTTTGACCATATTTCATTTACTATTGAGCCCGGGGATCGCATCGGGCTGATTGGCGTTAACGGCACAGGAAAATCCTCGCTTCTGCGGGTGATTTCTGAAATTGATGCTTCAGAAAAAGGGAAACTTCAGCATTCTAAACAGCTGCGGATCGAGTATCTGCCTCAGGATCCGGAACTGCCGGAGGAAGAGAACCTGATTGATTACTTGTATGAGGGCTCCTCTGACATTATGAAGGCAGTAAAGGACTATGAAAAAGCCCAGGCCCGTCTGGAAGAGGAGCCCGAAAGCGAAGCCGCCCAGGAACAGTGGATGAAAGCCCAGCAGAAGATGGACCAGCTCGGTGCGTGGGAGGCAGGCACTGTAGCGCAGCAGGTGTTGAACAGGCTGGGGCTGACAGTCTACAATCAAAAAATTAACGAACTATCCGGCGGCCAGCGCAAAAGAGCCTCCATTGCCCGGGCGCTTATTCAGGACTGCGATATTCTTATTCTTGACGAGCCGACGAACCATCTCGATGATGAGTCCATTAACTGGCTGGAAAAATACTTGTCCAGCTACAACGGAGCGTTAATTTTAGTGACGCACGACCGTTACTTCTTAAATAGAGTGACTAACAAAATTTTCGAACTGGAAAGAGGCCGGCTGCATGAGTATGACGGCAACTATGAATTGTTTCTGGAAAAAAGAGCAGAGCGTGAAGCGAACGAAGCCCATGCCGAAGCAAAGCGACAGAACACATTAAAACGGGAGCTTGCCTGGCTTCAGAAGCAGCCTAAAGCGCGTGGCACAAAACAGAAAGCCCGGAAAGAGCGGGCAGAGGAGTTAAAACAGCAGGAAGGACCGCCGAAAAAAGAAGAAGTGCAGGTTCCGGTCGGTTCTGCAAGGCTTGGAAAGAAAGTCATTGAAGCGGAGGATTTGGAAAAATCCTACGGAGAAAAGAATATGTTTTCCAAGTTTAATTATATGTTCACTCCGGGTGAAAAAATAGGCATAGTTGGACCGAACGGCACTGGGAAAACGACGCTTTTAAATATTCTGGCCAACCGTACCGAACCTGATGCCGGAGATGTCGTGTATGGCCCGACCGTAAAGCTTGGCTACTATTCGCAGCAGCAGGAAGAATTGGATGAATCCAAGCGGGTGCTCGAATACATTCGTGATATAGCCGAGGTTATATACACTGTTAACGGAGAAAGTATCTCAGCTGAACAGATGCTCGAACGCTTTCTGTTTGAGCGGGAGGAGCAGTGGACGTATATTTCCCGTCTTTCCGGCGGCGAAAAGAAACGGGTGTACCTGCTCAGTATTTTAATGACCGAACCAAACGTTTTATTTATGGACGAGCCGACGAACGATCTGGACGTGCAGACTCTCAGTGTGCTTGAAGAATACCTTCAGCAGTTCCCGGGCGTAGTCGTAACTGTTTCCCACGATCGTTATTTTCTTGACCGGGTAGCAGAAAAACTGTTTGTGTTTGATGAGTCCTCCCAGGTTACTCTGTTTGAAGGCAATTATACGGAATTCATGAGTGCCGAAAAGGACAGCTCCCGGCCGGCGCTCAGTAAGGAAAAAAAGACGGAACCGGAAGCTATCAGCAATGCGGCTGGGGAAAAGAAAAAAATGTCCTATAAGGAAAAGCAGGAGTGGGACCAGATCGAGGAGCATATAGCCCGTCTTGAAGACGAGCTGGCGGAAGCAGAACAACAGATGGAAGAGAGCGGCAGTGACCTGGAAGCCATCGAAAAATGGTCTAACATCCAGAAAGAAACCAACGAAAAACTGGATCAGGCAATGACACGGTGGGCAGAGCTCTCAGAAATAGCAGAAAAACAGTAAAAGTACGGCAGTCTCTTAAAAGAGGCTGCTTTTTTTTGAGGAATAAAGCTCTTCACGTTTATATACCCGGCTTTAAGGCTATAATACCTACATATAATATATTTGCACATACTTATATTGGAATATATAGTAGTGCTTTTTTTTAGATTGAGGGAGTGAAATAATGACAATAGAAGAAAGAGAAAATATAAAAATTACGCTCGATAAAGTATGCGGGAAATGGAAAGCAGTTATTCTTATGGAGCTGGTTGGAAAAACCCTTCGTTTTAGTGAGATTAAACAGCAGCTGCAGCAGATTAATCATCAGACGCTAATCAAGCAGCTTAAAGAGCTGGAGCATGATGGGCTGGTATTACGTCATGCGTATGCGGTCGTCCCCCCGAAAGTAGAATATTCTCTGACAAGCTACGGCGCTTCCCTTGAATCACTTCTGCGGGAGCTGGAAAAGTGGGGGAGAGAGCACAAAGTAAAAATGGAGGAAGAGGGTAAAAAATCCACAGGGAGCAGCGGGTGCTGATGAGTATGATGGAAAATGATGTATGGAAGCTGGGCATCGTGGAGGCAATAGAGCCGATGGGGGAAGGTTCGCGTGTATGTATAGACGCAGCAGATGTTTTGTCCCCGGCTGAAGGCCTGCTTGTTGGAGATACAGGTCACGGGTATATTTATATATTATCGGAAAACCGTACGACCAGCACGTATCCAGCCCGGGTTTTCCGCATTAACGCCGGCGCTGTACACCAGTATATCTTTGAAGAAGGGGAAACGAGATATCTTGCAGAAGTGGAGAATGACGAGCCTGTAACCATATATGAAGGCCAAGCCTCGCGACAGGTGCCGGTTGGCAGAGTGAAGATAGAAAAACGTGACCTTGTAAGAGTAACAGTACGTGCGGGGGAGATGAGTCTGTCAGCTACTCTGCAATGGGCAGACAGTGTCTATTTAATGACAGATCAATACGAGCCAATGGCACTGAAGGACTGCCAGCTTGGAGACCGTATCTACTGTAGAATCGATGAGCCGGGGCGTCACCTTGGCCAGTCGATTCAAGAAGAAATAGAAGAAAAGTAATGAGAAAGCATGCTTTGTTTAAAAGCGTGCTTTTTTGTGAAAAAATATATACTTATAAACTACTTTGATTGAAACAATAGGGTTTAGTATAGTATCTTTTTATTTCAAGTGATTAAAAAACGAAAGGATTACGACTTACATACAAGAATAAACCCAAAGATAAAAAACGGGAGTGGAAAGAAGGGAAAATAGTATGCTGGACTCTCTATTGTTTCAATTAATGCTGATTGGCGCTGTTGGGATTGGTTCCCAGTGGGTTGCCTGGTTTTCAAGACTGCCGGCCATCGTGGTCATGTCGGTTGCCGGGCTTTTAATCGGCCCAATCTTCGGGGTTATTAACCCTTCCGAAGCGTTTGGCGATTTGTACGGACCGATCGTTTCGATTGCCGTAGCCATTATTTTATTTGAAGGAAGCCTGAATCTTGACTTCAGAGGGCTTCAGGGGCTTCAAAAGCCTGTCTACCGCATCATTACATTAGGGGCGTTTTTAGCCTGGATACTCGGTTCATTGACAGCTCACTTTGTAGCAGGGCTGTCATGGGAAGTTTCTTTTATCATTGGCGGGCTGCTGATTGTCACGGGTCCTACTGTTATTCTGCCGCTCCTGCGCCAGGCAAAGCTGAAACCGAGGCCGGCGAGAATACTTAAGTGGGAAGGGATTGTCGTCGATCCGTTTGGTGCTCTTCTGGCAGTATTTGCGTTTGAAATTATACGCACCTTCACCTCTGAAGAATCAGCCTTTGTTTCGCTCGTTAATTTCTTTATGGCTTCGTTGTTTGCAGTCTTTCTGGGGATTCTTTTCGGCAGAATAATCGGATGGACTTTTGAGCGGGGGCATGTGCCGGAATTTTTGAAATCTCCGGTAGTTCTCTCGATGGTGATCGCAAGCTTTGTTATTTCTGACGTGGTCATGCATGAGACAGGGCTGCTGGCTGTTACTGCGATGGGGATGACGCTGGCAAATCTTCATATCAGTTCTATCAGCGATATGCAGCACTTCAAAGAAAATATTTCCGTCCTGCTGATTTCGGGTATTTTTATTATGCTGACAGCGTCCCTTGACCGGGCCACGCTGATGCAGATTTTCGATCCGCAGATCATCGCTTATGTGCTTTTGATGTTGTTCTTAGTACGTCCGCTTTCAATATGGCTTTCCACCATAGGTACTGACTTAACATTTGGCGAAAAAGCCCTGGTGGGGTGGATTGCTCCGCGGGGAATCGTGGCTTTAACAGTGGCCGGATATTTTGCGAACGTTCTTGAAGAATACAACTATGCCGGGGCTTCGATTATTACCCCGCTCACATTTGCGCTGGTATTTGCCACCGTATGCTTCCACGGCTTCACCATTGGGCCGCTTGCCAGAAAATTAAACCTTTCAAAGGAAGGGCTTCCGGGGGTTTTATTCGTCGGGGGGAGTTCTTTTAGCACCAGCCTTGCGCAGAAGCTGAAAGAAATGAACGTTCCGGTATTGATTGCCGACTCTTCGTTTGAGCATTTGTTTAACGCCCGTAAAGCGGGAATTGCGTATTACCGGGGAGAAATCCTTTCAGAGCAGTCAGAGTACTCGCTGGACATGACACCCTACAATAAAATTATTGCAGCCACTGACCGGGATTCTTACAATTCGCTTGTTTGTACAACCTTTGTGCCTGAATTTGGAAGAAAGGATCTGTTTCAGCTCAGCTGGCATCAATCTGACCGGAATGAACCTGATGAACTGATGAGAAAAGTCGGCGGCCGGGTCCTGTTTGAAAAAGGCGCCACATTTGAAGAACTGAACTGGAAAGTGGATGCGGGTTATGTATTTAAATTAACTACTTTAACGAAAGAATATCCATATCAGTCTTATTTAAATGACCGCGCAGAGGACGTCGTGCTGATCGGCATCCAAAAACCGACCGGGCGCCTGGAATTCTTTACTCTTGATAATGCGATAAAGCCTGAATCTGGAGATAAAATTCTCAGCCTGAGTCCGCCGAGCAACCAGGAAGTAAAAAAGAAAGAGGAATTAAAGGAGCAGTCAAGAGAAAAACAGACTGCACCGAAACCTTCGGGGCCGTCCTTAAATTAATGAAAATATAAATAAGCCGCCTGCCCATAAACTGGGCAGGCGGCTTTTTACATGGCGCAGCGGAATTCTAAGGTTATTGGGAAACATCCACGAGTAATTTACCTGTGTTTCGTCCGGTAAACAAACCAATAAATGCTTCTGGAATGCGGTCGAAGCCGGTAAGAATAGTTTCTTCATACTGCAGGTCACCAGAAGCGACCCAGGCTGCAAGCTGCTTCGTGGCTTCTTCAAATTCGTCGGCATAATCGCCTACGATGAACCCTTTCATCAGGGCACTCGACTTAATGAGCTTAAACTGAACCCTTGGGCCATAATTGTCCGGATCGTTATAAGTGGAAATTGCTCCGCACTGCACTACGCGGGCGAATTTGTTTAAATGATCGAGCACAATATCGCTCATTTCGCCTCCGACGTTATCAAAATATACGTCTACTTTGTCCGGGCAGGTCCGCTCAATAGCCTTTGTTATATCCTCTGTTTTATAGTTGATTACTTCGTCAAAGCCAATGCTTTTCATATAATCCAGTTTTTCATCGGTGCCGGCGATGCCGACAACGCGAGCTCCCTGCATTTTAGCAATCTGCCCCGCAAGTGATCCGACGGCACCAGCACCGCCTGAGATGACGAATGTCTCGCCCTGTTTAGGCTGGCCAATGCTGAGGGTGCCGAAATAGGCGGTGAGGCCAGGCATGCCCACAGCGCTTAGATAAGCAGAAACCGGAGCTGCTTCCGCCTGTACCTTGCGCACTTCTGAAGCGTTAACGTTAACGTATTCCTGCCACGGTAAGTTCCCGGTTACATAGTCGCCTTCACTTAAAGAGCTGTCGCGGCTTTCAAGTACCCTGGCTATGCCGCCTCCAGCAATTGGTTTATGCAGAGGGAAAGGCGGCACGTAAGATTCACGGTCATCCATCCTTCCTCTCATATATGGGTCCACGGAGATATAGATCATTTGCAGAAGAGCTTCTCCCTCTGCCGGGGCCTCTATTTCCGTGTGATTAAATGCAAAAGTATTTTTATCGGGAAGGCCCTTTGGTCTTTCGTTTAAAAGTATCTGTCTCGTTTTCGTTGCCATAGTATATGCGGCTTCCTTTCGTTTATGAAAAATTTGTCCAATAAGAAAAAAGTGGTCCGTCTGAGCCGAAAACAGGATCATAATCGGGCAGAGGTACTTGATAAATATTATCTACCTTTTCCGGGCGCTCGGAAGGATCCCCGGTACACATATCATAATCCGAACCATTTGGATAAGCACCGATAACTGCAAAGTCTTCACTCTGCTCAATAAGCTTATGGCCATATCCAGCCGGAAGAATCAATATGTCGCCATTTTTTATATTAAGCTGGCTGCCCTGTTCGCCACCAATGTGCAAAAGAGCCGATCCGCTTACGCATCCAAGCACCTCATGTGAATTACTGTGATAATGATGGTATTTAAATACACTTCCTTTCCAAGCACCCAGCCAGTTGTTTGTATTAAAAAGTGCTTTAACATCATCAGAGCCGGTTGTCGTCTGCTTATAAATGAGCACCGGAAAACTAGGATGATTAGGTATTTTACCGTCATCTTTTACGGTAAGTGTTTCTATATGAACTTCATCAGGACTTTTCATATGATACCTCCCTTTATGACTGACTGGCGGCATACTTTCAATTGTATTCCACATACAGGCAGAATAAAAACTTCCGGCTTAAGAATAAACGTTGACATTGAGAATCGTTTTCAATAAACTATACTTAACAAATGAGAATTATTTTCAAATAGGAGGATAAACATGGACGGATTGATGATCATTGGAGCAGACAGACTGGGGGCCATTCCCGACCGCTTAAAAGAATTAGGCTTTCAGGACATCAAACATGTCAGCGGACGCAAAGTAAAAATGGTACAAAAAGAAATTCCGCCAAATATTGATTTGGTGCTTGTGCTGACTGATTTCATCAATCATAACGTTTCGGCTAAATTAAAGGAACGCGCCAAAAATCAAAACGTTCCAATCTGTTACGCGAAACGGTCCTGGTGTTCTATTTATAAAGCATTAAGTAACAGTAATGAAGTATGTGCGAAATGTCCGATGCTTCAAAAATGTGATTAATTAAGGAGAGATATAAATGAAAAACCAGTATCATGCAAAAAGAATAGCACCCGGGATAAATGATTTATTTGTTTCTATTATTCAGAATGTAATGAAAGAATTAACAGGAACAAACATCGAAAGCCAATTGGACGTAGTAAAATGTGTAAAAAAGCATTGGAAAAAGGTCGGTATATCTTCTCCGGAGCAGGAGTCGCAAAAGGTAGTGCTGTATGCGGCCCTGATGGATGAGAGCCTGAAGGCATACCGAAACATAAAAAACCTGCGGGGGGCCCGTTTTATTTCCCTTGAAAAGGGCGGGGCCTGGTTCACTGGAAATGGCCCGAAAGAAGTTTACGTTTTGACATATACGGAGAGCACAAGCATGAAATCAGTGTGGAGACATCAGCTGTGCCCGCCTGACACGGAGCGTATGTACTGGTCTAATCTATATGCCGGCACCAAACGAATGATGCTGCACCGCAAATAAAAAGCATCTCCCTTGTTTTCACCCCCCTGGAAATGGGAATATACGGTTAGCGTCTTCTATGCATTAAAGAAGCCGTTTATTTGACAGGATAGGGGAGACGTTCATATGTATCAAAAAGCTTTACTTATTATTAACGGAAACAAAGACGTTAATGAAAAACAAAAGCAGTTAAATACATTTATCCAGGTATGGGGAACTTCTATTGTGGAGCTTGTCATTAGACAGACACAGTCCAAAGACGATTTACGTGAAACGTGTGCTTCGATTGATGAGCATGTGGAAGCAATTTTCATTGCCGGCGGGGACGGCACCGTTCATGAAAGCATCAATGGGCTCATGGAATCGCCGTACACACCTGATGTGGGAGTACTTCCGTATGGGACAAGCAACGACTTTTCAAGGTCTCTCGGCCTGGCGCAGAATCCTAAACGAGCTATGACGGACATGCTTGAAAAAAATACGAAAGAAATTGATATAGGTTCAATGAATGACCGCTTCTTCGCCAATTTTTATGGAATAGGGCTGATCGTGGAGACCTCAGAAAATGTGGACGAAAATTTAAAGGGCGCGATCGGAAAATTAAGCTATTTTATCAGCACACTGCAGACCGTCCAGAACCCGGATGTCTTTTCCTATCAGATGAAAATTGACGGAAAAAACTATGCCGGGGAAGCGGTAATGATTCTAATCATGAACGGTCATTCCATCGGTACCAATCAAGTGCCAGTTGGCGATACTTCGATGCAGGATGAACAATTTGAAATTTTCATCATCCCAGAAGGAGGCAATACCCTGGTAAGAGAATTCTTTGCCACGATGGGGACTAAAGAAATTGATAACGAAAACAGTCCTATTGAGCATGTGCTCGGTAAAAATATAGATCTTACTACAGATCCGGTGCAGCAGGCCGATACAGATGGGGAAGTTTATACCGAAACGCCTGTAAAAATTAAACTAGGGGAGAAAAAAGTACGGTTCCTTGTATCCGTTGCCCCTGCAGAATAAGGAGAGGCCATGCCGGCCTCTCCTTGTTTTTATTCTTTAAGAATATTTTGTTCCAGCTCTGCGTCTTTCACATTAGCAAGCGGCTGCATGATAAGAGAAGAATCAAAGTGATTCAAAGCCTGGCCGTGCAGAATGAGGTGCGGGGCGTCCGGGTTGGCAAGAGCAGTTCTGGCAAGAGAAATCAAATCGGCGGCGCCATCGTTAATGATACGGGAGGATCTATCCGGCTCTCCAAGATTGCCATTGGCAATGATAGAAAGGCCGCTGTATTTTTTAGCTGCCTGGGCCATGCTTAAGGTTTCGTTCCCAAAGCCTTCGCCGAGGCCATCGCCATCCGTAGTGTGAATATAATCCAGTGGAGTATTTCCAAGCCTGGAAAAAATAACGGAAGCATCTGCTTCTCCGGCCGGCCAGCGATACGAGCTGTCTGTAACTTTTGCCTGGGAAATGCGGATGCCGAGAATAGGGACTGGGCCAATAGCACCGCGGACAGCTTCGATTACCTCCGTAAGAAAGCGGACCCGGTTTTCCACGGAACCTCCGTATTGATCGGTACGTTTATTAGTGGATTCAGATAAAAACTGGTCAAGCAGATAACCATTTGCCCCGTGAATCTCTACGCCATCGAATCCCGCTTCAACCGCGCGGAGAGCTGCCTGGACAAATCCTTGTTTAGCGGTTTCCATATCGTTTTCATCCATGGTTTTCGGTACCGGAAAAGGCCCTTGGCCTCCGTAAAAAGATACTTTTTCAGCTGGCGGCTGTACGGCAGAGGCGGAAGCTGTTTCACTGGTATATTGATTATACTGCGATTGGGACCCTGCATGCATGAGCTGGGCGATTATTTTGCTTCCGTGCTCTTTAACCGCCTTTGTAATCGGCTGCCAGCCTTGCTGGTGATTTTTGTTGGCAAGACCGGGCTGATTAGCATACCCCTGACTGTACACTTCGTCAGTATAAATACCCTCTGAAATAACAGCGGCAAAGCCGCCGAGAGCGTAGCGTTCATAGTATCGGCGCATCCGGTCATTTGGCGTGCCGTTATCATCTGCACTGATTCGCGTCATCGGAGCGACGGTCATTTTATTTTTAAAAATATGGTTACTCACATGCTGTTGGTTAAACAAGGTTTTTTCTGCTTGTGTCATATTGCTCCTCCTAAGCTTTTGTAGGTCTCTCTTTCACGTCATTCCCTTTTTCAGCATTGGAAAACTGAAGGAATTCTTAAAAAGCGGAACATAAATAAAAATAAGAATTGCGTAATCTGGAAAAGTGCGATATCATAATTTTCAAACATATTACTCCTCTGGTAAAAGGAACCTTTACCCAAAGCGTTCTTCTTTTAGCAATCAGGAGGTGAATGACATTTGTACAACGAGAATACTATTTACATTGTAGGAGAGGCTAAATCTCCTTCAAACAATCCGATTACTGAACAGTACCAGGTATTTTTTATCGGCTTTGTAGTGGATACTTTGACAAACGAGATACTGGAGGCAGAATGCTCTGCTATTCTTTCTTTAACCGCCCGCTTCGTGAAAGAAATATTCACAGGGGCTTCAATTCAGGAAAGTGAGCGTCTTGTAGAAATTATCCAAAAACGTTACCATGGTTCGTCCCAGAAAGCGATGGTGGTAGCTCTGCGAAACGCCAGTTTAAAGTACAAGCAAATAAAGGCTGACATGTAAGCCATGCTGCTTTATCTTACCGGATAAAACCCAGCAAAGAGATTTTTTCTCTTTGCTGGGTTTATTTATATTCAACAATTCAAAGGAGGTTATTCCACATGATAGAAAGCGGTGCTCTTTACATTAGTGTTTTAGTTGCTACGGTGGCACTTCTCGTAGGTGCTGAAAAAGTAACAAAAAGTAAATTTTTCAAGTATGTACCGACGGTCGTGCTCATTTACATCGTTGCGGCTTTGTTAAACACCTTTGGAGTCTTCAGCGGATCCGAAGCTCTTGGTGAATTAAACTCAGGTATACGTTCTTTACTGCTGCCGGCAATGATATTCTTGTTTTTATTGAACTGTAATATTCTACAGATTATCAAGCTTGGCCCGAAAATGCTGCTAAGCTACGTTGTAGCTGTGATTAGTATTATCGGCGGTTTTACGGTTACATATTATATTATGCAAGGATTTTTAGATACACAAACGTGGAAAGCTTTTGCTGCCCTGGCTGGTTCATGGACAGGAGGCTCAGCAAATCTTGTAGCACTGCAGGGCATTCTTGAAGTGCCTGAGAATTTATTCGGCTATGCTTTAATTATGGATACAGTAAACTACTCGTTTTGGGTAATGCTGCTATTTTGGCTTGTTCCTTTCCAATTCGCGTTCAATCGATTTACAAAAGCGAAAACAGAAAGCATTGACCAGATGCACTACAATTTGTCCCTGGAGGAAAAGGAAACAAAACCCCTAACATATGTAGAAATTATTGTCTGTTTAGGGTTCTCCATGCTGGTGGCCTCGCTTGCCATTGCAGTAGGAAATACGCTGCCGGAAGCTGGGAACGCAGTGAATGCAACCACATGGACGATATTAATTGTTACTGTGCTGGGATTGGGTCTTGCTGTAACGCCGGTCGCCAGGTTAACGGGAACGATGGATATAGGCTACTTGATGCTTTATACAATTATCGCTCTAATTGCTTCTAACGCAGATTTTTCAAATATTGCCGAGGTTCCAGCGTATATTATTTCCGGCTTTATGATCTTATTTTTTCACGGTGCTATTATGCTGCTTCTGGCAAAGCTGTTCCGGCTCGATCTATTCACTCTCGGCATCGCCAGCCTGGCCAATATTGGCGGTATGGCCTCTGCTCCAGTACTCGCAGGAGCCTTCAGCCGTACTCTAGTTCCGGTAGGAGTAATGATGGCATTAATAGGCTCATTTATGGGCACCGTCGTTGGCGTTACGGTGGCGGAAATCTTATCAAGAATTTAAGAGGCGGGATGTTGAATGGAAATATCTTATCTTGAAACGAAAAGGAAAAAGATTCCCTTGAATCGGCCGTTTGTTACTTCCGTAAGGACGGTTACAAGCATTGAAAATGTTGAAGTGAGCGTAATGCTGGAAGACGGCACTGCAGGGAGAGGAGCAGCTGCACCGGCTCTTGCAGTAACGGGAGAATCTCCATCAAGTATCGAAGCAGTTATCAAAGGTCCGGCTGCGGAAGCGCTAGCAGGAGCACCAAGCGGAGCTTTGCAGGAAAATGTGCGTAAACTTAAGGAGAGCTGTTATGGGAACTTCAGTGCAAAAGCGGCAGTAGAAATGGCTCTCATAAACGCGTTTACAAAGCAGCGCCGCTGCAGTCTCCTGGAGTGGCTGGGAGGAGAGCCCTCTGTACTGGAAAATGATATGACGATTAGCATGGAAGAACCGGAACGAATGAAAAACACGGCGGAGCAGTATATTAACGAAGGATTCCGCTATCTGAAAATGAAGGTTGGAGATGATGTCAGAAAAGACTATCAAAGAATTTTGGCTATCGCGGAAGTGCTTCCGCCAGGCGTCATGCTCAGGATCGATGCCAACCAGGGATGGACGCCTAAAGAAGCGATTGCATTTATTCAACAGCTTGAAAAAGAAAGGATTCCGGTACAGTTTATAGAACAACCCGTCGCAGCAGGGGACTGGGAGGGATTAAAAAAAGTTACAGAATCCACCGGAACACCCATCATGGCGGACGAAAGCTGTAAAACATATACAGACGCCCGCAGGCTCGTTGAGCAACGTGCCTGCGATATGATCAATATTAAACTTATGAAATGCGGTGGACTGCTGGAGGCATGGAAGATTGCTGATGTGGCAGAAGCGGCTGGTATACCGTGCATGATGGGCAGCATGATGGAATCCACGATAAGCGCCTCGCCGGCAGCTGAACTAGCGCTTGCTCATCCGAACATTAAAATGATCGATCTGGATGCTCCAAATTGGCTTCAGGAAAATAATGCCACTACTATTTCTTTTGAAGGGCACCAGATAAAACCTCTGAAACATGCACAGAGTAGTTCTGTTACTTTTAAGGAGGAGGAATCGCGATGAAAAAATGTCACTGGACTTCAGCAATCATGATCGCAGTCATAGGAACAGCAATAACAGCTGGACCGGTAAAAGCAGCAGAAGTAGAAGTGAACGAAACAGCTTATACAGATGTGAGTGCAATGACGATGTGGACGGAGCCGAATATTCTCCGGGAAATGGACCTCCCCTCAGCCTCCAATCCGGCCAGTCTGAATGAATGGACATCGGCTATGAATGTAGATGACAAGCTCTGGCTTGTTGGTAATCTGGAAAGCCAGGCGCTGTTTGGTTCAAAGGTCCATGTTCTAGAAAAAAAGAAAGGATGGGTAAAAGTTGCAGCGGAAGGCCAGGGAACACCAAGAAATGAATTGGGTTACCCCGGCTGGGTCCCGGAAGAACAAATAGTCGAAAGCAATCGGCTCGAAAAATTAGAAAATGAACCATTTGCGCTAATCACTTCTCCCACCGCAGAGTTAACTTATGATAAAAAAGGCAGAAAAGATTATAAAGAATTGAGCTATAATACCCGATTGCCGGTGGTGAAAGAGCAACAAGAAGAAGTACTGGTAGCTACTCCTTCAGACGGGAATAAGTGGATCGATGCATCAGATATCGAAATATATAACAACGAAAATGACATCCCCGAGCCTGAAGCAAAGAATGTTATTGCAGATGGAAAACAGTTTCTTGGACTCCCGTACTTATGGGCAGGGATGTCGGGATTTGGATTTGACTGCTCAGGATTCACGCACACTATTTTTGCCGCTAATGGTATTGAGATTCCAAGAGATTCCAGCGTGCAGGCAAAGCACGGAGTGCCGGTCGCAAAAGAAGACCTAAAGCCGGGAGATCTTTTGTTTTTTGCTTATGATAATGGGGAGGGGCGGGTGCACCACGTCAGTATGTATATCGGCGGCGGTGACATGATTCATTCGCCAAACTCCCGGAGCGCGGTGGAAATCGTCAGTCTGGAGGATTCCGGATATGCAGATGAATATGCCGGGGCGAGGAGATATTTAGAAGAGTAGCAGAAAAGCGGGCCTATCACGGCCCGCTTATTTATTGTATTCCCGTATTTGTGTATTGATTTCGTGCATTTCTTTCTCAAGAATGTCCAGTTCGCGCATAATGCCATCTGTGTTGCCGCCGAAGGATTCGAGCTTTTCCAGATCCCCCTGTATACGTACATAATCTGATTTTAGCATGTCCAGCCGGTGATCGAGTTCGCGAAGAGTCATAGCCGCATCCGCCTCCATAATAAATTTATACATCTGTTTGCTATTTTAACGTAAAATCGTTATAATTTTAAATGAAAATCATTATCAATATTAATGGACGGTTCAGAATAAATCAAGATTGTAGAAAAGAAAGGGGCTTGCGACAGTGGCAAGACTTCAAGCAGAGCAAATAGATGTGTCTTATGAAAATAAACAAGTCCTGAAAAATATCAGTGTCGACATACCGGAAGGAAAGATCACGTCTATTATCGGTCCGAATGGGTGCGGAAAATCCACGATCCTGAAATCGCTCTCCCGCATCCTGACCCCGGAAGAAGGCGGCGTTTACTTAGATGGCAAATCTATTCATGAAATGAAAACTAAAGAAGTTGCTAAAAATATGGCTATGCTCGCCCAGACTCCAGACATACCGCTTACGTTAACAGTGGAACAGCTGGTTTCATTCGGCCGGCATCCGCACCGCAAGCGCACCCGGAAATTGACTGCGGAGGATCATGCCTCTATTCAAAGCGCGATGAATGACACTGGAGTTTTAGAATTTGCGGATCGTACGCTGGACTCCCTGTCAGGCGGCCAGCGCCAGCGGGCCTGGATTGCAATGGCACTTGCCCAGGACACGGACCTGCTGCTTCTGGATGAGCCGACCACCTATCTCGATATGGCTCACCAGCTTGAAGTGCTTGAGCTGCTTCAGCAATTAAACGAGAAAGAAAGCCGGACGATTGTAATGGTGCTTCATGACTTAAACCATGCTGCCCGCTTTTCTGATCATTTAATTGCTATGTGCAGCGGAGAAGTCCAGTGCATCGGCTGCCCAAGTGACGTCATTTGTAAAAACGTGCTCCGGCAGGTATTTGGCATTGACGCCCATGTCGTAACCGACCCAAAGAGTGGAAAACCGCTTTGCATGACGTATGATTTAATCGACCGCACGCCTGCTTCCGCGACGGAAATATCACAGACCAATTAAAGCAGGTAAAGCCAGGAGTCCCGCCCACAGCGCGGAAGCTCCTGGCTTTTTTTGTTCAATTATTTTGTCCTGGAGCTTTTATGCATCAGCCACAAGAAGAATGGTGTGCCGATCAAAGCAGCTACAAGCCCGGAGGGGATTTCGTCAGGAGCGAGTACTGTCCGGCCCACTGTATCGGAAAATACGAGAAGTGAGCCGCCAATAAACAGCGCTACGGGAAAAATACGCATATAATCCTGGCCAACAAGCATGCGTGCTAAATGGGGTGCGACAAGCCCGATGAAGCCGATCGTGCCAACAGCGGCTACTGCCATTGCCGCACAGAAGGTAGCAAGCAGTACGGCGGCCCAGCGTGCAAAGGTTAAACGTTCTCCGAGAGCGATCGCTGTCTGATCTCCGAGTGCAAGCACATTTAATGAAGGAGCCAAATACCAGACAAGCGGTATACTTATGGCAAGCGGAAGCAGCAGAAACTGCTGGAGCTCTTCATAGCCGGTCGCATACGTACTGCCGGAAAGCCACGTTAAAGCTGCGGCGGCGTTTAAATTAAAACGGGTAATCATAATTTGTGACAGGGCGCCACCCACAGCTGACAGAGCGATACCGAGCAGAGCAAGTACAGCGGGGTGAAATTTAGTTTTCCAGGAGAAAAATAAGATCACGCCTACCGCTGCAAAAGCCCCGGCTATGGCACCGAGTGGAATAAAGGCAGCAGGAATGTCCCTGAAAAGAAAAAGTACAAACAGCGCCCCAGCACCTGCACCTGAAGTGACTCCGAGCACTGAAGGGTCTGCGAGGGGATTGCGCAGAATACCTTGATACAGCATGCCGCTTAGCGCCAGCAGCATGCCGGCAGCAAGCGCCGTTAACAGCCGTCCGAGTCTTAAATCGAATATAATAAACCGCTGGCCGCTGCTCTCTTCTGAAAATAGGGCCTTCCACGTGTCAACGAAACTAAACCCTGTGGACCCACCGGCCAGTCCCGCAAAAAAGACGAGAGCAGTAAACATAACAGCACATGCTAAAACAACAGGATATTTCAGCCCCCGGCTTTGACGCCCCCCGCCAATAGCACTCTGTTGTTCTGTACCGAAAAACGAGCCCCGGTGCTTTAAAATGAGCCATACGAGGAACGGAGCGCCGATTATTGATGTAACTGCGCCGACGGGAAGCTCACTGAGAGAAGGATCCACAGCCCGGCCCAGCACGTCCGCTCCTATTAGAAGCACAGCCCCCCAGAGCATAGAGCCAAACAATAAAGTTGAATGCAGCTGGTAGCCCATTAAACGTGTTAAATGAGGCGCCACGAGGCCAATAAAACCGATAGGACCGACAACACTTACGACAATAGCTGTAAGGCCTACGGCAAGGAAAAACATACATGCTTGAGTTACCCTTACATTCTCTCCGAGCGTGGCCGCCTGGTTTCTGCCAAGCAGCAGAATATCGAGGCGGGGAGCGAAAAAGAACGCAAGAAATAAAAGTAAGAGCAGTACTGGAAATACAAAGCGGACGCCGCTCCAGTCCTGCTGTACAAGAGTGCCGTTACCCCATAAAAACAAGCCGGCGGTCTGAACTTCAAAAAATATCTGCAGAACCGCGGTAAAGGAGGAAAAGGCGATAGACAAAACGAGACCGGCCAGCGCCATTCGTACGGGCGTAGCTTCGAGCCCCCCAGCCATCGTAAAGACCATCAAAGCAGCCAGACAGCCTCCTGCAAATGCGGCGAGAAAGCCGCTCAAGCCGAGCCAGTCGGGCAGTATCGTGGCGAAAGCTACAATAAAGAAATAGGCACCAGCATGAACACCAAGTGTACTCGGAGCGGCCAACGGGTTCTTCGTGATCGTTTGAAAAATAACGCCTGACGCAGCCAGAGCTATCCCTGAGAGGATACCGATGACAATCCTCGGTAAATAGACCGTCCGAAAAATGCTGCTCTCTGTAGAATCGGTGTGCCGCAAAAGTTCCCACCAGGCCAGTATTGAAAAATTACCCGTGCTTTGTGCAAGATGCAGGTATATCAGCATTAAGAGAAGAGCTGCTCCGCCACTATATAGCAGAACAGCTCTTGAAGCGAACATCGATGAATTCATAATTACTCCTCACTTGTTAAAGTGTCAGCCACCTCTTCGGCAAATACTTCGGATGAAAGGGGCCCGCCGTAAGGCCATGTGGAGCTCGGCAGACGGTGGACATTATCGTTTTGGACGAATGAAAGACTGTTCCAGACTTCATTGTTATTCAATGTTTCTTCAATCGTACCACGATCGCCCTCCGGCGTGGGGATATCTATAAATGTCTGGTCCTGATAATTTTCAAGAGCATCGACACTCGTTTCCGTGTAGCCGTATTCTTCGAATTGCCTTGACTCATAAGCATTATCAACGCCGATCTGCTCCATTGTCTGGGCAGCAAGAGAATTGTCGGCAAATAGGCGGAAGGTTACGTTTTCGTTGGCCAGGTAGGAAAGAGAAAGCAGTACTTCTTCATCGCTGCGGCCGGCATCTTCAATTTCTGTCGACAGCTCATCATATGTTTCGTCCAGGTCATTTAAAACCTGTGCTGCTTTGTCTTCCTCGCCGACAGCTTTGGCAATGCTTTCGAAAGTGGACTCCATTTCCTCATACTGGTTGCCTTCGCCTTCGGCAGGATACGGGTTATACATCAGTGTAGGAGCAATTTCCTCCAGCTCTTCTTTGATGCCTTCATGCCGGTAGCCGGCAGTAATAATTAAATCGGGCTCGAGTTCGGCAATGCGCTCAAGGCTTGGTTCCTGCCTCGTTCCTACATCCTGGACATCTTCGGATGGCGCCGGCTCGATATCAGCTAAATAATCGTTGTAACCATCGAGATCAGCGATACCGGCAGGCTGCATGCCTAAGGCGAGAAGGTCTTCTGCATACACCCATTCGAGGGCGACTACGTTTTCAGGTGTTTCTTCGAGTGTCACTTCGTTGTCATACCCATCCGTCACCGTCACAGATTCGCTGTTTTCAGAGGAGCTCTCTGTGCTCCCGGAATCCTCCGAACCGCCGTTGTCGCCTGAGGAACTGCAGGCAGCAAGCGAAAATGACAAAGCAGGTATTGTTAAAAGAGCTGAAAACGTTTTTAGTTTCATATGTATATCCCCCTAATTGAAAAAGATTATCAATATCAAAACCGACTTTACTATAGAAGGGGGAATAATTCAATAAAAATAAGTAATTTACACTAATTATTATTCATTAATTTGATCATAAAACTGGGCAGTAATTTCTTTCATTCTATTTTTATTTTTCCCCATGTCGCCCTTTCCGATTCTTGAAGCCGAACGAAAATGAACGTGTCCGGGACTTCCGAAATAAAAAACGACGTCGTCCTTAAATCTCAGTAACGGGGTAGTGAAAATAGTCGTTATATAATTTTCATCTTCATGAATAATTTCTGCATGCTTCTGTTGGCCAAGGATACGTCGGACCGTGCTTTTAGCTTTTTCAGGGTGGCCTGAATAATATATAGGCTCCATGTAATGCCGTTTGTCTTCGGGGGAGCTCATGGTGGAAACACAATTTGGGCTGTTAGGGCAGGGTGAAAGCATAAATTACATCCTTTCGCGGTAGAATTTTGTATGCAATATTGTGTACACTGTAAGCAGATGATTAGAAAAAACAGTGTTATTCTCTTTCCCGGAAAAATAAAGCGTTAATCGGGCACAAGAAGGGAAGGAGAAAGGGAGAAAGGAGTGGATCGAAGATGGTGAAAGTCAGCCAGGTGAGTGAAAATATCATTAAGATACACATGAAAATAGGCATTACCATCAGCGCCTGGGTCGTGAAGCATGAGAACGGGTCAATAATTATCGATACAGGCATACGACCGATGGCACCGAGGATATTAAAAGAAGCGGCACGTTTTGGCCGGGTCCAGATGATTTTATTAACCCACGGTCACCCGGACCATGTAGGCGGACTCGCTTATATCCAGGAAAAAGTAAATGCGCCTGTATATATTCATGGGCTCGAAGTTCCTTACATAACAGGGGAAAAGCCTTATCCAAACCGAAAAAAACCGACTGATTATACAAAAGGATTTTCTGTAAAGCAGCTGCCGGGGGACAGCCGTGGTGTTTTTCACTCGATGATGGGCATTGACCCTTATTTTACGCCAGGGCATTCGCCGGGACATACTGCTTATTATCACAAAAAAGATGATGTGCTGATTACCGGTGACATGATTACTTCCAAAAACGGCCGTATCGGGCCTCCGATGAAACAATTTACTGCTAACATGGATCGGGCAATGCGGAGTACAAAAACCATCCAGAAGGTCGCCCCCGGGAAATTATCCATTTGTCACGGCGAAGACCTGCAATATTCACAACACTTGTACAGCGCTTTTGTCAATGAGTATCAGTCTAAAGTATAAGGAGCCTGCCCAATTATGTATAATGAAGCTTTTATGACACGAGCGGTTCAGCTGGCACAGAAGGTAAAAAAAGAAGGAAAAGGGGACCCCTTTGGCTGCGTAATCATCCGCAATGATGAAGTGGTGGCAGAGGAAGGAAATAAAGGGTTTGAAACCTTTGATCCGACGACTCATGCCGAGCTTGAGGCAGTACGGACTGCAACGCGGCTCTTAAAAACTCCGGATCTAAGTGACTGCGAGCTCTATACGAGCGGGGAGCCGTGCCCGATGTGTGAAGCTGCCATTAACTGGAGCGGCATCCCGGTAGTATATACGGCAAAAACTGCAAAGGAGGCCGAAAATGCCGGCCTCCTTCCAGTGCCCGAAACCACCTACGAGCTGCGATATAAACCTTTGCTGGATAAAGAGCTCGATCCGTATTTGGAATAGGAGCCGGGGCAGCTAAAGCAGAAAAAACCGGAAGTAAATAAGGATACCCAGATAGATTATTAATAATACTGCAGACATGAGCAGGATAAGCCACATGTATAAAAGCGGCACATGATGTGACTGCTTTTTTATTGTGACGGCAGCGAGAGTTGTTGTGGTTCCAAGCGTAAGCAGAATTAGTACCACCAGCCAGGTGGCAATGGAAGGCCACGGAAGAAAATAAACAAACGGCATAAGCATCAGCAGGACACACATTGTATAAAACGCATAAAGCGAGGTTTTATACAGGCGTGTATCCTTTTGACGCTCTTTATGCTGACGCCGCCGGTCCAGCCTGCTGTTTGAGTTTGCCCCGCCCTCAGAGGCGGGCTGTAGCGTCTGCTTGATGCGGGCCCACAGCTGTTTCGGTGCTAGTTGTTTCCATTTTGAATAGCGTCCCATTTTCATGCTCCTAGAGGCAGGAGGAAACCATCAGCATTACGGCCGGCGTGTGAGGCCCATAAACGTTTGCAAAAATGATTTCCAGTTGCGGTTTCTGCCATAGTAATAGTCGATGATCTGTGAAAGTGATTCGAACTTTCCTTCATAAGGATACCATAAAATTTCGCTGTTCATGCTGCCACGGGCGCTCATAACAGAAGTTTCAATGCTGAATGAGCGCATGCCAGCGGTAGAATGGTAGGAGCCAATACCGCTCTGCTTTGCCCCTCCGTAAGGAAGGTAATGATTGGCAGCGTGGGAAATAACATCATTAATCATGAAATTGCCTGTGCGGACCTTTGCGGCAATGCTGGCCGCAAGCTCCTGATCGGCAGTAAAGACCGACCCGCTTAAGCCATAAATTGTATCGTGGAACAGCTCAAGGGCCTCATCTATTTTAGAATAAGTGCGGACAGAAAATACAGGACCAAAAGTCTCTTCCTTCCACACACGCATTTCTCTGTTTACCCCGGTTAGAATAATCGGCTCGATCGTCAGGCTCTGTTTGTCCCACTGCTCAGGAGGCCTGCCGGCTATTTGTTCGGCTCCCTGGTCAAGCGCTTCCTGAACCTGGCTGTAAACAATGTCCCACTGTTTTTTTGTAGTCATACGGCCGATCTCATATTCTTTTCTGTCTTCGCGGCGAAGATTTGAAATGGTGCGGTGTACACTGTTTAAAAAAGCTTCCTGAACATCTTCATGCACGATTACGCGCTCGACAGACAAACAAACCTGTCCGCTGTTCATAAAGGCACCCCAGGCAGCAGCATTCGCAGCCCGTTCCACATTGGCGTCCTCGTGGACGATCATCGCATCTTTTCCGCCGAGTTCGAGAGTAGTGGGAATTAAATGCTCCGCGGCCTGCTTCTGAATAACCTTTCCTGTAGCGATCGAGCCTGTGAAGTGAATATAGTCGGGCTGTTGTTCAATCATTAAGCGGCCGGTTTCAGCGCCGCCATGAAGGACCTGAAACACCCCGTCCGGAAAAAGGCCGGAGATTTTTTCCAGAAGCAGACTGGCAAGCGGTGTTTCTTCCGAAGGCTTTAAAAGCACACAGTTTCCTGCGGTTAAAGCTTCAACAACCGGGATGAGAGAAAGCTGAAACGGAAAATTCCAAGGAGAAATAATAACAATTTTTCCGCGCGGTTTGCGGATGATTGACGAATTTTTCCCCATAAATATCATGGGAGTTCTGACGCGTTCCCGGTTAAAAAGACCGGAAGCTTCTTTTTCAATATGGCGCAGGGCCTCAAGAACCGGAATGACCTCAGAACCCAACGCTTCGATGGGAGGCTTTCCTGTAGCTGTAGAGATAATATCGGCAATCTCCTCCCGAAGCTCGCTGATAGTAAAACGAAGCAGCTGTATGTAGCTCAGCCGTTTTTCTATGGCTAAAGAAGCCCATGGAGTGAACGCTTCATCGGCTTTCCGCCAGGCGGATTGTATTTCCTCTTCATTAGATGAATGAACAATTGTTGATTCCAATGCTGACACCCTTTCTAGATCATAAAAGTTAAGTATAATACTTTGTTCCCTTATTGGCAGCCATCATAACAGAAGTTACGGAAAAGAAGCCCCTTCAAGTCGAAACGGGGTCTCTTTTCCGTTATACAGGTACAAGTTTATTTATCAAAGCCATATCGAATAAAGCGGGAGATGTCTTTCGCAACGCCGATGTCCCAAAGGATGATAAACAGAACTAAAATAGCGGGTCCCGCCAGCAGGCCGACAGCTCCAAACATTTGCAGCCCGGCGAACAGAGATACAAGAACGGCAAGGGGATTCAGATTCATGCTCGAGGAGAGCACCTTTGGCTCAATGATCTGCCGTACAATCATTGTAACAGTGTAAAGGATTAGCAGTCCGAGCCCAAGGCCGAAGTTGCCTGTAATAATCAAGTATACGCCCCACGGAATTAAAATAGTGCCGGTGCCTAAGTACGGAAGAAATTCAGCAACCCCGACGACTGCCGCAAGCCAGTAGGCCCCCTCGACTCGCATAATAAGAAGCCCGATTAATACGATGACGCCCGTTATGAACATGAGAATAAGCTGTGCCCGGATGTAGCCGAAGACTCTCGCCCACATGGCCTGGTAAAAAGCCTTCAGCCGCTCAATGATAAAGGGAGGCAGAGCCAATTTCATTTTTCCGGCGTAGCGGTTCCAATCTTTTCCGATGAAATATATAGCTAATACGATAAATAACAGCACGATCAGAAGCGTTGGAATACCTAAAATTAATTGGGTCAAAGCGTCGGCAATAGTTTGGGCGACTGAGCCAAGACCAGAACCCAGCTGACTTCCGAGCTGGGCTATTCCCTGGTCTACAGACGACTGGCCGCCGAGGCCGGAAGCTGCTCCTGTTACTCTTTCCCAGAAGGGAAGAATATTTTCGTTGTAGAAATTCTGCATCTGCTGAAAGGTACTCTCCATCCAGGCAGGGCCCTTTTCTGCAATCACGTTAAATATTTCAATAGACAGAAAGATCAATCCGGTAACAATGCCCCCGACAATGCTTAATGTAAGCAACAATCCTAAAAGAGCAGCTATTCCATTCGGCAGGCGTAATTTATAATGAAGCCACTTCGTAAGCGGCATGAGCATCCAGGCGAAAAAAGCCGCGATCCAAAAAGGATACGTATAGGAAAAAATTTTGCCAATCGCCCACGCCAGAGCGAAAGCGGCTATTATAACGATGACAAAACGCAGAATCATCCAGCCAGTCGTTTGTTTCATGGGCCATTCCATCCCTTTCCTTTAGCGGACGTACTATCTATCTTTTCTTATTATAACCTTCCCGCTATAAAAAAGAATCTACACGTTTTTTTAATATTCCCGAAAAGGGAGGAAGATATACTTTTGATAAATAGTTCTTTAGGGTAATTATAAGGTAGAATAGGAGTAGTGGCTTACACTTTAGGAACAGACAGGGGAGGAAGCAGCATGGAAATTAACGGAAAAGTTTTTTTACTGCCGGGAGGGGCATCCGGCCTTGGCGGGGCAACAGCGAATATGCTTGTAGAAAACGGAGCGAAAGTGGTCATTGCCGATTTTGAGGTGCGCCCGGGGCGAAAAAGAGCAAAAGAGCTTGGCGACAGCGCCATCTTTATCGAAATGGACGTTACTTCAGATGAAAAAGGAAAAGCAACGATCGATGAAACAATAGAGACATTCGGGCGTATCGATGGGGTTGTCAACTGCGCCGCTCTAGGCCTGGCAGAGAAGATTTTAAATAAAAAAGATTCGCATTCACTCGAACACTTCAACCGTGTTATACAGACGAATCTGGTCGGGACGTTTAACATGCTCCGGCTCGGGGCAGATGCGATGAGACATAATGAACCAAACGAACAGGGAGAAAGAGGCATCATTATTAATACATCTTCGATTGCGGCCTATGAAGGCCAGGTCGGGCAGGCTGCCTACAGCGCCTCTAAAGGAGGCATCTGGAGTCTTACGGCGCCGGCTGCCAGAGAGCTTTCAGAGTTTGGCATACGCGTCGTGGCTATTGCGCCCGGCCTGTTTGAAACGCCTTTTTATATGTCCTTTCCTGAAAAAGCAAGGCAGACGCTGGGACAGAATGTTCCTTTTCCAAGAAGACTCGGCTTTCCAACTGAGTACGCTTCGCTCGTAAAAGAAATTATTCACAATACGATGCTAAACGGAGAAACGATCCGCTTGGACGGGGCTCTCCGCATGCCTCCAAAATAATAAAAGAACACCCGGGCTTGGCATATGAAGTGACCTAAATAAATGAGACAGATAAAAGCACCTCTCACGTCGTATTCGTAGTAGGATCGACAGATGGAGG